>NZ_JBSSDL010000004.1:0-315723 GCF_054060695.1 Frigoribacterium sp. 2355
GGGGGGGGGGGGGGGGGGGGGGGGGGGGGGGGGGGGGGGGGGGGGGGGGGGGGGGGGGGGGGGGGGGGGGGGGGGGGGGGGGGGGGGGGGGGGGGTCGCACCACCGTCGCGTCGTCGAACCGTGTTCCGAGGTGGTTCGACGACGCGAGCGTGGTGCGGCCTCGGGGCACCCGCCGGTCACGGTGCGAGCCCGGGTGGCCGTGCGACGGTGACGCGGCGCGGCGCGGCCGGTCAGGGCAGGCCGAGCAGGCGCAGACCTGCCGCGACGGCGGCCCCGGTGATCACCACGACGAGGAACGGCGCCCGCAGCAGCAGGGCCACCGCCGCCGCGACCAGCGCCCCGAGCCGGGCGTCGACCACGAGCTGCTGTCCGGTGGCGACGGCGTTCGCGACGGTCAGCGACGCCAGCAGCCCGATCGTGAGCGTGCCCGCGACCCGCGCCACGCGAGGGTTCGTCAGCCAGCGGCGGGGCACGAGGTACCCGAGCAGCTTGGTGGCGTAGGCGACCACGCAGGCGACGGCGATCCAGACCCAGGTGCTCACGCCGCGCCTCCTCGGCTCGTGGGGTCGGCGCCCGGGGTCGCGGCCGCGCCCGGCTCCGGGTCGCGACGCTCGCGCGCACCCCGCCAGCCGAGGGCCGCGGCGACGACGGCCGCCACCAGGATCGGCACCCCCGGAGGCACGAACGGCACGGCGACGACGGTCACCACCGCGCACGCGACGGCGATCGCGGCCGCGTCACGGGAACGGAGGCGCGGCCACAGCAACGCGAGGAACGCCGCGACGGCCGCCCCGTCGAGTCCCCAGTCGCGCGGGTCACCCATGGCGTCCCCGGCGAGCGCCCCGACCAGGGTGAAGAGGTTCCAGAGCACGAAGACGCCGACCCCCGCGACCCAGAAGCCGCGGCGCTGCTCGAGAGGATCGGCCTGACCGGTGCTCGTGGCGAGCGACTCGTCGATCGTGACGTGCGCGGCCACCAGCCGACGCCAGCCGCGCGGGTGCAGCAGGGCGTTGAGCTGCATGCCGTAGACCGCGTTGCGGATGCCGAGCAGGGCCGCGGCGGACGCGGCTGCCGGACCCGCGCCTCCTCCGGCGACGACGCCGACGAAGGCGAACTGCGAACCTCCGGAGAACAGCAGCAGGCTCAGGACGCAGGTCTGCGCGGTGGTCAGACCCGAGGCCACGGCGAGTGCGCCGAACGAGACGCCGTAGAGGCCGGTCGCGACGGCGATCGACGCCCCGACGCGGATGCCGGGCGAGCGACGCCACGGGGTCGGGGTGCGGGTGGGGGTGCGGGTGGGGGTCGCGCGCTCGACGGGTTCGCGGTCCCCGGGTAGTGGTTCGGGCTCGAGGGGCGGCGGCACGGTTCCAGCGTAGGGCGGACGATGCCCCGGGCTGAGTGAGGTCGCACCACCGATGTGTCGTCGAGCCACGCACGAGGGTGGTTCGACGACACGTCGGTGGTGCGACCTGGTCGGGCGGGGACGTGGCGGGGACGTAGGGGCCGGGGTCGGACCTGTCAGCGCCCAGAAGTGGGGAGTGCGGCGGGGCGGGACGGCGTGCAGAATCGGTCCAGCCCTGAGCCCGAGGAGGCCCACCCGTGCTGTCCACCGTGTACGTCAGTCGATCGTCGTACCCCTTCACCGACGACGACCTGGCCAACCTGCTGATGACCAGTCGCTCGAACAACGCCCGCCTGGGCATCACCGGCATGCTGCTGCACCGCGAGGGCCGCTTCATCCAGGTGCTCGAGGGGCCCGAGGAGGCGGTCCGCGAGCGCCTCGCCGTGATCGCGCGCGACCCCCGGCACACGGCCGTGCACACCATCGTCGACGAACTCGTCGAGGACCGGCTGTTCCCCGCCTGGACCATGGGCTACCGGGCCGTCACGGACGACCTGGCCACGGTCCTCCCGGGCTACGCCGACGTCTTCGACTCCGGCTCCGGCACGGGCACCGGCACGGCCTCCGTCGCGGGTGCCGGCGTCCGCGACGACTTCAGCAACCTGTCCCCGTCGTCGTCGCACAAGGTCCGCACCCTGCTGCGCTGGTTCCGTGACCAGCCGACCGACGTGACCGACGGGCTGTTCTCGCCCCGCGCCTCCTGACCCGGGGCCCGCTGACCGGGGCCCGCCGGCCCACGGTCCGCCCGCCGGGGTTGTGACCCCCGCTCGGCGTCGGAGATACTTTTCGGACGAAAGTATCTGCCGCCGTCTGGAGCACCCGTGTCGCACCCCACCCCGTCGCCCACCGTCGTCGGGCCGTCCCGAGCACCCGACGCGTTCGTCCACCTGAGCAGCGCCGGCGTCAGCCTGCTGCTCGACGTCACCGACGCGCGCCTGCCGGCGGTCCTGCACTGGGGCGCCGCCCTCGGCCGGCCGACGCTCGAGGACGTGCGGTCCCTCGCCGTCGCGGCGGTGCCGCCGTACGTCAACAACCTGATGGACGAACCGGTGCGCCTGGCGATCCTGCCCGAGCACCACGCGGGCTGGTCGGGCAAGCCCGGGGTCGGCGGCCACCGCTCGGACGGCGCCGACTGGTCGCCGCGGTTCACGGTCGACACGCTCGACGTGACGGGCGAGGCGGAGGCGACCCGTGCCTCCTCGGGTCCCGAGCTGGTCGACGCCGGTGCCGCCGTCGTCACGGTCGAGGCGCACGACGACGTCGCCGGGCTCGCCGTCGTGCTCGAGATCGAGCTGACCGCGAGCGGGCTCGTCCGCACCCGGGCCGAGCTGACGAACGTCGCCGGGCGACGCGGAGGCGGTCGGTCGACCCCCGGCGACGACCGCACGGCGAGCACCGCGGCCGGCGCCGCGAGCACGGCGGCGGACGTGTACACGCTGACCGACCTGCACCTGGCCCTGCCGGTGCCGCCGAGAGCCCGCGAGATCCTCGACTTCGCGGGCCGCTGGGGCAAGGAGCGCACGCCCCAGCGCCGCGAGCTCGTCGTCGGCGTGCACGAACGCGAGGGACGCAAGGGCCGCACCGGCCCGGACGCCGCGACCGTGCTGAGCGTCGGCGTGCCCGGGTTCGGCTTCGGCGCCGGCTCGGGAGAGGTCTGGGGGCTGCACGTCGGGTTCAGCGGCGGCCACCGGCACTACGCCGAACGCCTGTCGACCGGGGCGCAGGTGCTGGGCGGTGGCGAGTTGCTGCTGCCGGGCGAGCTGCGGCTCGAGGTGGGCGAGTCGTACCGCAGCCCGTGGGTCTTCGGCTCGTACGGCGACGGCCTCGACGACCAGGCCCGGCGGTTCCACCGGTGGTTGCGCTCCCGCGAGCAGCACCCGACCCGCCCGCGCCCGATGACGATCAACGTCTGGGAGGCCGTCTACTTCGACCACGACCTCGCGCGCCTGCGCGAGCTGGCCGACCGGGCCGCCGCCCTCGGCGTCGAGCGGTACGTGCTCGACGACGGGTGGTTCCGGGGGCGACGCGACGACCACGCCGGCCTCGGCGACTGGGTGGTCGACGGCGACGTCTGGCCCGACGGCCTGTCACCGCTGATCGACCACGTCACGGGCCTCGGCATGGAGTTCGGCCTCTGGTTCGAGCCCGAGATGGTCAACGAGGACAGCGACCTCGCCCGCGAGCACCCCGAGTGGATCCTGCAGACCGGCGACCGCCTGCCCCCGCGGTCGCGCGACCAGCAGGTGCTGAACCTCGGCATCGCCGGGGCGTTCGAGCACGTGCTCGGCCAGATGACGGCGATCCTCACCGAGTACGACATCGCCTACCTGAAGTGGGACCACAACCGCGACCTCGTCGACGCCGGCACCTGGCCGACCGGCGCCGCGGGCGTCCACGAGCAGACCCTCGCGGCGTACCGGCTGATGGACGAGCTCAAGGCGAGGTTCCCCGGTCTCGAGATCGAGTCGTGCTCGTCCGGCGGCGCCCGCGTCGACCTCGGCGTGCTCGAGCGCACCGACCGCGTCTGGGTCAGCGACTGCATCGACCCGCTCGACCGACAGCAGATGAACCGCTGGACCATGCAGCTCCTGCCGCCCGAGCTGCTCGGCTCGCACATCGCCTCGGGCGTCAGCCACTCGACCGGCCGCTGGCACGAGCTGTCGTTCCGGGCGGGCACCGCCCTGTTCGGCCACCTCGGCATCGAGTGGGACCTCGCCCGGGCCACCGACGCCGAGAACCGCGACCTCGCCGGGTGGATCGCCCTCTACAAGGAGCACCGTCAGCTGATGCACACGGGCGACCTCGTACGGGTCGACGAGGCCGACCCGTCGCTGCTGGTCTACGGCTCGGTCGCCGCCGACGCGAGCGAGGCCCTGTTCTTCCTCGCCTACGTCGGACGGTCGGACGTCGCACCGCTCGGCCGCGTGCTGCTGCCCGGGCTCGACCCCGAGCGCCGGTACCGGGTCGCCCCCGTCACCGTCGGCTCGCCCGACCACGGCCTGACGCCCCCGCCGTGGTGGGGCACGGCGGACGAGGGCGGCGCGTACCCCGGGGTGGTGCTCGACGGGCGCGCCCTGGCGGTCGCCGGGCTGCAGGCGCCGTCGTCGTTCCCCGAGCGGGTCGTGCTGCTGCGGGTCACCGCCGCGGGGTGAGGCGGGGGCGGCTGCTCGGCTCGCTGCCCGATGAACCCCGTTCACGACGATGAACCCCGATGAATCGGGGTTCATCTTCGCATTCGGGGTTCATCGGCGAACGGGCGGGCAGGAGGTGCGGGGCGGGTAGGAGGCGCGGGGCGCGTTCCGAGGGGCGCGCGCGGCATCAGCGACCGGGCGCGCGCGGCGTCAGCGACCGAGCGCGTGCATCTGGATGGCGACGGCGGCGGCGCCGCGGGCCCACTCGTCGAACCGGAACTCCTGGACGAGCAGGCGGGGCGGCGGGACCGCCCGGTGGGCGTCGCGTGCGATCGCCGCGTCCACCGCGGCCCCACCGACGGTCGCGAGCCGCACGCCCTCGCCCGACAAGAGGACCACCTCGGGGTCGAGCACGTTCAGCACGCCCGCGATCAGCTGGCCCAGGACGTCGGCGGCGGTGTCGACGACGACCCGCGCCTCCTCGTGTCCGGCGGAGGCGAGGGCGAGCAGGTCGTCGTAGGCGACCGGGCGGCCGAGGGCCCGGGCGGCGGCGGCCTCGACCGCGGCGACCGTGAGGAACGCGCTCGCGCAGTCGTCGTGGCCGAGGTCGCAGGTGGGGGCCGGCACGTCGGCGCGGGCCGCAGCGGCGGCCGACGCGGGCACGCGCAGCGGCACGGGCACTTGCACCGGCGCGGTCGCGGGCACGGGCACCGGCACGGGCAACGGCACCGGCACCGGCACCGGCACGGGCACGGGCACGGGCACGGGCGCGGCCACGCCCGCGGGCGCCACGATCCGCTGGTGTCCGACGCTGCCCGCCGAGGAGTGCGCCCCGCCGAGCACCTCGCCCGCGGCGACGAGGCCGAGCCCCACGCCGGCGCCGATCGTGACGAGGGCGAACGAGCGCAGCCCGCGTCCCTCGCCGAACCAGAGCTCGGCCTGGGTCAGTGCGCGGACGTCGTTCTCGACCCAGGTCGGCAGGCCGGTCGTGGCGGTCAGCAGCTCGGCGAGGGGCACGTCGTCCCAGCCGAGGAACGGCGCGTGCCGCACCTGGGCACGGTCGACGACCTGTCCGCCGACGGTGACGCCGACCGCGCGGATGCGATCGTCCCGGCCGCGGGCCGAGGTCACGACCGCCGCGACCTGGGCGACGACGGCGGCAGGCGACGGGTCGGGCAGGTCGTCGTCGTGCCCGTCCAGCACCCTGCCCCGCTGGTCGGTCACGACGACGAAGAGGCGGTCACGGGTCAGCTTGACGCCGACGAAATGGTGGGCGTCCGGGTCGAGGTCGAGCGGGACCGAGGGGCGACCCGAGCCGGACGGCGCGAGGGACGCGCGTTCGACCAGCAGCCCGCTCTCGAGCAGGGGTCTGGTGATGCGCGTGAGGCTCGGGCCCGACAGGCCGAGCCGGGCGGCGAGCTCGGTCCGGGGGCGGGCGCCGTGCACGAGGATGTCGAGCACCACGGCCTGCGCGCTGCCGGCCAGCGGGGACCAGCCGCCGTCGGCGTGGCCGGGGGAACCGTGAGCGGGAGCGGCGTGCCCGGGAGCGTGGGAGTCCGTCACGCGACGATCCTAGGCGGCCGACCCGCGCCTCCTCGTCCCGACGTCGGGCTCCGCCCGGGCCGAGCCGGCGCCGCGTCGGGTCCCCCCGACGCCCATCGCTGCGTACCCCGCCACCCGAAGTGGGGGACAACCTCGGGGCCCCTCGTGGCCGAACATGAGTCGTGGTGATCCTCATGGACGAAACGCGCGAACTCCCCCTCTGCACGCTGTGCGCATCGCCGACCCGTCTCGAGCCCAACCCGTTCTACGGCACGGCCCTCTCGGTGCACCGTCACGTGCTCGTCTGCACCTCGTGCGCGACCGTCGGCTTCGCCCCGGCCGTCGCCGACGCCCCCGAGGAGGCGCGGCGCCGGTCCCGCCCCGTCGGCCTGCGTGCCCGCGTGGCCGGCTGGTACCGCGCGCTGCCCTGACGCCACGGCCGCGCCTCCCTGGGCGTCCCGTGCCGCCGAGCGGTCGGTCAGCCCTGCGACCGGCCGCCGCGGGAGGCCGCGGCGTGCTCGGCGTCGGCCTGGAACCGTCCGGCCGCCTCGGCGTCGAGCTCGGTGCCCGCGCCGCAGTAGGCGCAGGTGTAGACGTGCTTCGTCGAGTACGGGATCACCGGGATGAAGAACAGCGTGAACCACCGACGGTGCTTGACCAGTCGCTGCGCGGCCTCGTTGCCGCAGACCCGGCAGACGAAGAAGAGGACGCCGAGCAGGGCGCTCGTGCCCTTGGTGCCGAAGATGATCATGCGCTCACCCTAGGCGGCGTCGGAGCAGCCGGCGGGAGCGGGTCCCGGGGCCTGGTGGCCCCGGGACCCTGTTCCTAGCCCTTGCGCACCAGGTCGACCGCGAACCGGGCGACGGTCACGACGAGAGTCGCGATCTGCCACCACGGCACGGTCTTCCCGGGCGGGCGGCGGTCGTCGTCGGACATCCGCTCCCTCCTCTCGGTGTTCGCGCCGGCGAACACCGCGAGAGAGCCAGGGACCCACCCCGTGGGATCGACGTTTGCACGTCGATCGTCATGGGATCACACTTCCGATCAGATGAAGCGGGATCTCTGTTGGGTCCCTGGTTCTCTTCACGGAGAGCACATCGAAGCCCGAGATCGGTTGGACGGTCTCGGGCTTCGCCATGCCCGGGGGTCGTTCCGGCGGTGCGACTCGAGCGGGCACACGGGCACGCGGAGCCCGCCCCGCCTCACCCGGCGCGGAACCGCCGCAGGCGCAGGCTGTTCGTCACGACGAACACGGACGACGCCGCCATCGCCGCGCCGGCCAGCACGGGGTTGAGCAGCCCGAGCATCGCGACCGGGATCGCCGCGACGTTGTACGCGAAGGCCCAGAACAGGTTGCCCTTGATGGTGCCGAGCGTGGCCCGTGACAGGCGGATGGCGTCGGCCACCCCGCCGAGCTCGCCGCTGACGACGGTCAGGTCGCCGGCCGCGATGGCCGCGTCCGTGCCGGTCCCGAGGGCGATGCCCAGGTCGGCCGTGGCGAGGGCGGCCGCGTCGTTGACGCCGTCGCCGACCATGGCGACGACGCGACCCTCGGCCTGCAACCGGGCCACCGCCTCCACCTTCTGCTGCGGGGTCGCCTGCGCCACGACGTCCGCCGCGGCGATGCCGACCTGCGCCGCGACGTGCCGTGCCGCGCCCGCGTTGTCGCCGGTCAGCAGCACGGGCGTCAGGCCCAGGCCGCGGAATCGCTCGACGGCCTCGCGCGCACCGGGCTTCACGGTGTCCGCGACCGTGACGACACCGCGCACCCGACCGTCCCAGGCGACGGCGACGGGGGTCGCACCGGTCGCCTCGGCGGCGGTGAACGCCCTCTCGAGCCCGGGAGGCGCGGTGACCGACCACTCGTCGGCCAGCCACCCGGGGCGGCCGACCAGCACGAGCGTGCCGTCGACGAGGGCCTGCACGCCGGCCCCGGCGTGGGCGGTGAACTGCTCCGCAGCCGGGACGACGACCCCGCGCCGGGCGGCCTCGGCCTCGACCGCGCGGGCGACCGGGTGCTCCGAGCCGGACTCGACGGCGGCGGCCCGGGCCAGGACGTCGTCGACCCCGGTGGCCGCGGCGTCGTCGAGGACGACCTCGCGCACGCTCATCCGCCCGGTCGTGACCGTCCCGGTCTTGTCGAGGACGATCGTGTCGACCGTGCGGGTGCGCTCGAGCACCTGCGGCCCCCGGATCACGATGCCGAGCTGCGATCCGCGGCCCGTGCCGACCAGCAGCGCGGTGGGCGTCGCGAGCCCGAGCGCGCACGGGCAGGCGATGATCAGGGTGGCGACGGCGGCGGTGAACGCGGTCTGCAGCGACCCGGTGAAGAAGCCCCCGCCCCCGGCACCCCCGACGAAGCCGCCGAACGCGAGCCAGCCGACGAAGGTCAGCACGGCCAGCCCGATCACGACCGGCACGAACACGGCCGAGACCCGGTCGGCCAGTCGTTGCACCTCGGCCTTGCCGCTCTGCGCCTCCTCGACGAGGCGACCGAGCCGGGCGAGCTCGGTGTCGGCCCCGACGCGGGTGATCTCGACGAGCAGACGTCCACCCACGTTGAGGGTCGCTCCGACGACGCGGTCGCCCGGGCCCACCTCGACCGGCACCGACTCGCCGGTCAGCATGCTCAGGTCGACCGCCGAGGTGCCCTCGCGCACGAGGGCGTCGCTGGCGATCGCCTCGCCCGGACGGACGACCACGAGGTCGCCGGGCACCAGACCCGCGGTGGCGACCCGCGCCTCCTGACCGTCGCGCAGGACGGTGGCCTCTTTCGCGCCGAGTTCGAGCAGGGCGCGCAGGGCCTCGCCCGAGCGGCGCTTGGCCCGGGCCTCGAGCCAGCGGCCGAGCAGGATGAACACGGTCACGGCCGACGCGACCTCGAGGTAGAGCTCGGTCGGACCGCCGTGGGTGGCGACCAGGCTGAACGACATGTGCATGCCCGGCCGACCGGCGTCGCCGAAGAACAGGGCCCAGAGCGACCAGGCGAAGGCGGCGACCACGCCGACGCTGACGAGGGTGTCCATGCTCGCGGCGCCGTGGCGGAGGTTGACGGCGGCGGCGCGGTGGAAGGGCCAGGCACCCCACACGGCGACGGGGGCCGCGAGGGTCAGCGCGAGCCACTGCCAGTTCGTGAACTGCAGAGCCGGGACCATCGAGAGCACCACGACGGGCAGGGCGAGGGCGGCACTGACGAGGGTGCGCCGGCGTAGGGCGTCGACCTCGGTGGCCCGGGCGTCCGGGGCCGCGTCGGACGAGCCGTCGGCCGCGCCGGTCGGGGACGCAGGAGGCGCGGGCACGGTGGCCCCGTACCCCGCGGCGGCCACCGTGGCGATGAGCGCGTCGACGTCGGGCACCCCGGGGTCGCCCTCGCGTGCGTCGTCGACCGCACCGGCCACGACCCGCACGTGCGCCTTCTCGGTCGCGTAGTTCACCGAGGCCTCGACGCCGGGGAGCTTGTTGAGCTTGCGCTCGATGCGGTTGGCGCAGGAGGCGCAGGTCATGCCGGTGATGTCCAACTGCACCGCGTCGGGTGGCAGGGTGCTCCCGGTGACGCCCTCGTCCGGCCGACCCGCGCCTCCGGCGGTGGTCATCGTGCGGAGAGCTGGTAGCCGGCCTCTTCGACGGCGGCCCGCAGCTGGTCGTGCTCGACGGTGGCGTCGGCCTGGACCGAGACGGTGGACGCGCCTCCGGGGTTGAGGTCGACCTCGACCGAGTCGACGCCGTCGACCTCGGAGAGCTCTTCGGTGACGCTCGCGACGCAGTGCTCGCAGGTCATGCCGTCGACCTGCAGGGTGGTGATGGTGGTGTCGGTCATGCGCTGTCCTCTCGATCGGGCCTCAGCTTATACCCCCTAGGGGTATCCCTGCCAAGCCTGCCCGCCGGTTGTCCCCCACCTCCGAGATGCCTCCGAGACGGCCCGGCCCCCAGGGAGGCCGACTACTAACGGAGGGGTACCCGCCAGGACGGCGGGAGAGAGAAGGCACCCGACCATGACCGAGATCACCGCACACCACGGCCTCTTCAAGGACACGAACCTGCACGTCGACGACACCGGCGGCACGGGTCGCACCGTCGTCCTGATCCACGGCTGGCCCCTGTCGGGTGAGTCCTGGAGCAAGCAGGTCCCCGCGTTCGTCGAGGCCGGCTACCGCGTCGTCACGTACGACCGCCGCGGCTTCGGACGCAGCGACAAGCCCAAGACGGGCTACGACTACGACCACCTGACCGAGGACCTGCACACCGTCCTCACCGAGCTCGACCTCGACGACGTCACGCTCGTCGGCTTCTCGATGGGTGGCGGCGAGGTCGCGCGCTACTTCAGCAAGTACGGCACCGAGCGCCTGCACAGCGTCGTCTTCGCCTCGGCCGTGCCCCCGTACCTGCTCAAGACCGACGACAACCCCGACGGCCCCCTCACCAAGGAGGCCGCCGCCGAGATGACGGCCGGCCTGACCAAGGACGAGGACTCGTTCTACGACGACTTCACGACCGGCTTCTTCTCGGTCGACGGCGTGCTCAAGGTGTCCGAGGCCGACCGACAGGACGCCCTGCGCCTCGCGAAGCAGGCAGACAAGGCCGCCGCGCTCGAGGCCATGGCCTCGTTCGCGAACACCGACTTCCGTGACGACCTGACCAAGGTCACCGTGCCGACGCTGGTCATCCACGGTGACGGCGACGCGACCGTGCCGTACGAGGGCTCGGGCGCCCGGACGCACGCGGCGATCGCCGGGTCCGAGCTGCACGTGATCGCCGGCGCACCGCACGGCGCGAACGTCAGCGACGCCGACGAGTTCAACCGCGTCGTGCTCGAGTTCCTCGGGAAGTAGAGGGCAACCCGACGCGACCGCAGGAGGCGCGGTGCCGGTCCTCGAGACCGACACCGCGCCTCCTGCGCACCGGCTTCGACCCCTCGGACACGACCACCCCTCGTTCGGGGGTGAAGGTCACGGGCGGGTAACGAAGTGACCGAGATCCAAACCTTCTCGCCCTCGGTGGCGAACCCTGTACATCCCCACCGGGACCAACTGACAAGGAGCTTCACCATGAACGCCTTCACTCGCAAGCGCATCACGAAAGCCGCCTTCGGCATCGCCGCCTCCGGCGCCCTGATCTTCTCGCTCGCCGCCTGCTCGTCCAACTCGGGCACCGCGACCGACACCTCCTCGACGTCGTCGTCCTCCTCGTCCGAGCCCTCGGCCGCGTCGACGCCCGCCGCGTCGATCGCCGACCTCAGCAACGGCGTCGACACCCAGGTCGCCGTCGACCAGTCCTTCGTCGACGCGATCACCTCGCTCGGCCTGACCCCCGGCGTCGTCGGCACCGCGACCTTCACCGACGGCACGTTCGCGTTCCCGATCACGGGCGGCAACGTCGACTACTACGGCCCCGACAGCGACGTGCGACCCTACGTCCAGGGCGAGATCGACCACGACGGCTCCGGCCTGTCGCTGACCTCGGCCGACGGCACCGTCGTCGAACTCACCGACTTCCGCATCGACCCGGGTGAGAGCAAGCTCTACGGCACCGTCACCGCCAACGGCACCGTCGCCGCCGAAGACGCCTACCTCTTCAACCTCTGGGGTGGCACGCTGAAGCCGATCCAGATGGAGGGCTCGAACGCCGTCCTCGAGGGCACCACGGTGCACATCAGCCCCGACGCCGCGTCGCTGCTGAACCAGACCTTCAAGACCGACGCCGTCCAGGACGAGATGCTCGTCGGCGTCGCGAAGATCACCGCCGCCACGGAGTAGTACCTGAGGCCGCACCCCGCCTCGCGAGGTGCGGCCTGGAACCCGGGTCGTCTCCGTGACGACGCACCGGCCCCGCCCTGCTCGACGGGGTCGGCGATCCCGGTGGACCCCGCCTCGTGCTCACGCACGGGGCGGGGTTTTTCCGTTGCCGCCCGGGGCCGACCCAGGGGTCAGGGGGTGCGGCGGCGGCGACCGGCGGAAGGCTCGGGAGGCGCGGCGGGCGGCCACGGGTCGGGCTCGGCCGTGCTGCGGGCGATGAGCGCGCGGACGTCGGCGTCGTGCTGCAGCGTCCAGGCCACGGCCGAGTTCAGCGACGACGCCGTGTGCAACCAGGGCCGACGCCCGCCCTCGTCGCGGCAGTGGGCGTAGACGTCGAACGCGAAGCCGCCCGTGACCGGCCGCTGGCGCACGTAGCCGAGCGGAGCCGCCTCGCCCTGCCGGATCAGCCACAGCCCCTGCCCGCCCGGGATCGGCGGGATCGCGCACGGGTGCTCGGCCGGCGGCTTGCGCAGTGCCGCCCGCGCGTTCTCGAACTTCGTCTGCACGCCCATGTCGGCGACCGTAGGCGCGACCACCGACGCCCGGCGTACGACGAAAGTCGTACGGCAGGTCCCGACTCCTGCACCCGGTGCCGCGGCGGCGCAGCCGCGAGCGTAGAGGCATGATCACGACACCGACCCGAGAAGCCCCTCCGTCCCGGCGGCGCCACCCGCGCCTCCTCGTCCGCACGACCCGCACGACCCGTCTCGCCGCCGCCGCGGCCGTCGTCGCCCTGGGCGTCACGCTCGCCGGGTGCGCGTCCGGGGCGACGGGCGCGACCGCCGACCCCGCGCCTCCTGCACCGCCTCAGCACCAGCCCGGCGGTCACTCGCTCACGCAGGACGACGTCGACACGTGGCTCGACGGCGCCGTCGGATCGGCGCTGCAGACGACCGGCATCCCGGGGGCGACCGTGTCGGTCGTCGCCGACGGCGAACTGCTGACCGCCCGCGGCTACGGCATGGCCGACACGGGAACCGGCGAGACGCCCGCCGAGGCGGTCGACCCCGAGCGCACGCTGTTCCGCGTCGGCTCGGTGTCGAAGGTGGTCTCGGCCACCGCGATCATGCAGCTCGTCGAGAAGGGCGACCTCGACCTCGACGCCGACGTGCAGCAGTACCTCGACTTCGACCTCGACACCCCGAAGGGCGCCGTCACCCTGCGGCACCTGCTCACCCACACGGCCGGCTTCGAGGAGGTCATCGCGGGGCTGATCGGCACGCCCGGCAGCGAGAAGACGCTGCGCGAGGCCGTCTCGGAGGCGCCTCCCGCCCAGGTGTTCACGCCCGGCACCACCCCGGCGTACTCCAACTACGGAGCCACCCTGGCCGGGTACGTCGCCGAGCGCGTCAGCGGCGTCCCGTTCGCCGACCTGCTGCAGCAGGACGTCTTCGACCGGGCCGGCATGACCTCGTCGTCCTTCGCCCAGCCGCTGCCCGCCGACCTCGACGCCCGCCTGGCGCACGGCTACCCGGACGACTCGAAGCCCGCCGTCGCCACCGAGGTCGTCAACGCGGCCCCGGCCGGTGCGATGTCGGCCACCGCGACCGACATGGCCCGCTTCATGCTCGCCCAGCTGGGCGACCTGCCGGACGACCAGGCGCTGCTGCAGCCCGACACGCTCGCCGAGATGCACCGTCCCGCCCTCGATGCCGACGACCTCGGCACGCTCGTGGCCGGCCAGCGCATGGACCTCGCGTTCTTCGACGACAGCACGCCCGGCCTGGCCGCCTTCGGCCACGACGGCGACACGCAGGTCTTCCACTCGGCGATGCGGATGTTCCCCGAGCACGACACCGGCATCTTCCTCAGCATGAACGGCAGCGGACGATCGGCCACGGCCTCCCTCGACCTGCGCACCACGGTGCTGCAGGGGTTCGCCGACCGGTACCTGCGTGACGCGGCGACCGTCGGCTCGGCCGACGCGGCCGACCCGTCCGACGCGGCCAGCACGGACAGCCGAGGAGGCGCGGGCACGGTCGACGGCGACGCCTCCGACGGCCCCGTGGCCGCCGACCTGGCCGGCACGTACCTCTCGTCGCGCTCCCCCGTCACCAACCCCGGCGCCCTGCTCGCCCTGAGCGGTCAGACCACGATCGTCCCCCGCTCCGACGGCACGGTCGCCGTCACGCCGAAACCCCTCGGCATGACCACCGGCGTCTACGAGAAGGTCGGGACCGACCTGTGGCGCGAGGTCGGCGGGGACGCCCTGCTCGCGACGCGGACCACCGACACCGAGGGGGACGCGACCGTCGAGGCGATCTCGTGGGGCGCCTCCTTCACCATGCTGCGGGCGCAGCCCTGGCAGGCCGCGTCGGCCGTGCTGCCGAGCGTGGTCCTGGCCGTCGTGGTGCTCTTCGCCTCGATGATCGTCTGGCCGGCCACCGCCCTCGCCGGGGTCGGACGCCGACGTCGGGACCTCCGGGCCGACCTGTCGACCGGGTCGGCGACCACCACCCCGCGTCGCCGCGACCGCACCCTGTTGCTGTCGCGTCTGGGACAGGCGTCGACGCTGCTGGCCCTCGTCGGCTGGGCGGTCGTCGCGGTGCAGGCCATGTCGTTCGCCGAGGTGTCGGCCGTCACCCTGCGCCTGCTCCAGGGGCTGCAGCTGCTCGGCGTCGTCGCGATCGTGCCGGCCGCCCTGGTCGCCTGGCGGGCCGTGCGCGACCGTCGAGGCTGGGCCGTGGTGACCGGACGCGTGCTCGTCCTCGCGTCGCTCGTCGTGCTCGCCGGCTTCGCCTTCGGCTTCCGCCTCATCGCCCCGAGCGTGAGCTTCTGATGACCCGCCCCCAGCGCGACACCCGGGCCGACGGTGCACAGCCGTCGTCGGCCCGGGGCCGGGAGGCCCGCGGCACCTGGCATGCTCGGACGGTGACCACGACCCCCGACACCTCGCCCGCTCCGGGCGGTCCGCGCGGCCAGGCCGGTTCGGCCGGGCAGGCCGGTTCGACCGGTTCGGCCGGGCCCGGGATGGCGACGGTGCGCCGCGTCCTCGACCGGCTGGGCGTGCACACGGTGCTCGGCCGCGACGTCGCCCTCGCCGCCGTCTGGGCGCTCGTCACGATCGCCTTCCTGGCCACGCTGCTGGCCGCGGGCGAGTTCTACGGTGCGAACCGCAGCATCCCGACCGCCCAGATCGTCGCCGTGATCGTGCTGGCGCTCGTCCAGCACGTGCCTCTGGCACTCCGACGCGTCCGACCCGTCACGGCCCTGCTCGCGGTCGCCGTCCTGCAGGCCGCCCTGCTCACGGTGCTGCCGACCGGCCTCGCCCTGTGGACGGCCGCCCCCGTCGTCACGGCCTACACGGTCGCCACCCTGCGGCCGACCCGGGACGTCGTCGGGGCGGTGCTCGCCGCCGTGGGCATCGAGGCCGTCGGTGCCGCCGTCGGGGCGTCGGCGATCGTCAAGGACCAGCTGGGCGCCCCCGCCGGGCTCGGCGAGGTCGGCGTCGTCGTCGAGGCGCTCGCCCTCGTGGCCAGCGCCGTGCTGATCAACGGAGTGAGCGCCGCCGTCGGCTCGTGGGTGGCCCTGCGCCGCGCCCACGACCGCGACGCCCGGGCCCGCGCGGCCGAGAGCGTCGAGCACCAGGCGACGCTCACCCGGGCCGCGGTCGCCGCGGAGCGCACCCGCATGGCCCGTGAGCTGCACGACGTCGCCGCGCACCACCTCACCGGGCTCGTCGTGCAGGCCGGTGCTGCCGAACGCCTCGTCGACGGCGACCCCGAGCGCGCCAAGGAGTCCCTCCGCAGCGTCCGTGCCCAGGGCCGCGAGACCCTCGACGCGCTGCGGTCGATCGTGGGCATCCTCCGCGAGACGGGCGACGGTCCGAGCGGCACCGTGCCGGTCCCCGGTCTCGGCGACGTGGCCGACCTCGTCGACCAGGCCCGCGCCTCCGGGGCCGTCGTCGACGCGCACGTCGACGGGACCCTGCCGTCGCTGGCCCCGCTCGCCGACGTCACGGCCTACCGCACGGTGCAAGAGGCGCTCGTCAACGCCCGTCGGCACGCGCCGGGGGCGACGGTCGAGCTGCACCTGACCGCGACGACGGGGGCCCTCGTGATCGTCGTCGAGAACGACCTGCCCCTGGCTCGCGACACGTCGGAAGGCGGCGGCTTCGGGCTGGTCGGCATGCGTGAACGGGCCGACCTGATCGGTGGGCGGCTCGACACCGGAGCGACCGCCGACGGGCGCTGGCGGGTGCGGCTCGAGCTGCCGGTCGAGGCGGAGGCCTCGACCGAGGCCCCGGCGGGCGGGCCGTCGGCGACCGCTGCGGCGTCCGGGGCCGACGGCGGGGCCACCTCGGGGCTCGTCTCGGGGCTCCGGCCGGGGCCGGACACGGGGCTCACCGGCGGGGGTGCCGAGTGATCCGGGTCGTGCTGGTCGACGACCAGGCGATCGTGCGCACGGGCTTCCGGGTCGTGCTCGAGACGGCGGGCGGCATCGAGGTCGTCGGCGAGGCCTCCGGGGGGCGCGAGGCGGTCGACGTCGTGCGACGCACCCGACCCGATGTCGTCGTGATGGACGTGCGCATGCCCGGCGGCGACGGCATCGAGGCGACGCGGGCGATCGTCGACGCCCGGGTCGGCTTCGACGGCGTCGGGCTCGAGGGCGGCAGGCTCGAGGGCGGCAGGCTCGAGGGCGGCGGGCTCGAGGGCGGTGGCTCCGGGGGCAGCGGCCGCGGTGCCGGATCCTGGACCGCCGACGGGCAGGAGGCGCGGGTCGGCTCGGCGGGTGCCCCCGCGGTCCTCGTCGCCACGACGTTCGACCTCGACGAGTACGTGTTCGGCGCCCTCGAGGCCGGTGCGAGCGGGTTCGTCCTGAAGGACGTCGAACCCGACGAGTTCGTCGGCGCCGTGCGGGCACTCGCATCGGGGCGGGCCGCGATCGACGGTGCCACCACGCGGCGGGTGATCGCCGAGTTCACCCGACGCCGTCGGGCATCGGCGGTCGAGCCGTCGCCCGACGTCCTGACGGAGCGCGAGCGCGAGCTCGTCCGCCTGCTCGGCGAGGGGCTGTCCAACGACGAGATCGGCGAGCGCCTGGTGGTCGAGACGAGCACGGTCAAGTCACACCTCACCCGCATCACGACCAAGCTCGGCACCCGCGACCGACTGCAGACGGTCGTCTGGGCCTACCGTTCGGGCCTGCTGCCCTGAGCCCGGGGCCGAGGCCGATCGGCCTCCCGTCATCGGCCCGGGTCGCACCACGAACCGGACGTCGCACCGCCGATCTCGACGGTGCGACGTCCGGTCCGCGGTGCGACGCGCGGGCCCGAGCAGCATCACGACCCGCTGGTAGCCTCGGGGCGTCGCGGGACCACGGGGGTGCCCGGACGGAGGGGACGACATGTCGATCAGGACCACGCTGCCCGTCGGGGCCGCCACCCTCGTGTTGCTGTTGACCGGGTGCTCAGGGGGTGCCGGCGACGAGCCGACCACGACGCCGAGCGCCACCACCACGGCGAGTCCGTCGGCCACGGCGACTGCCGACGCCTCGTCGGCCGCCCTCTCGGACGCCGAACTGGCGTCCGTCTTCACGGGCATCCAGTTCGTGCCCGACGAGTTCGACACGACCGACCAGCTGCTCGACTCGGTCTACCCGGGGCTGACCGCGAGCGACCCGAGCTGCCTCGCCCCGTTCGGCGTCGGCTGGGACGACGCCGCCCCCGACGGCGCGCTCGAGTTCGGCACGAGCAACGACCGCTCGATGACCACCGTCGTCGCGAGCACGGGTGACGACGACGCGGCTTCGGCCCTGGTCGCCGAGGCGTCCGACGCCCTGACCCGCTGCGCGGACGGAACCGCCCTCTTCACGATGCAGGGCCAGCCCGTGCAGACCACGGTCGAGACCACCGAGCCGACCCTCACGGGCACCGACGAGTCGCTCGGCTGGCGCGTCACGGGCACCGTCGGCGGCGGCAGCTTCACCCTGGTCGGCCTGACCGCCCGCGTCGGCGGGGACGCCGTCGCGGTCGTCGGCTGGGACCCGTCGTCGAACGCCACGAACGTGCCGCTCGCGACCCAGATGTTCGTCGACGCCCTCTAGTCGGGCCTGCCCGCAGCCGTCACCGCACCGACGTCGGCCGTGCTGACGAGGCACCGCCGAGTGGACAGGACGCCGCGGCGTTCGGCGGTGTCCTGTCCACTCGGCGGTGTCGCAGGGGCGGGGCGGTCAGGCGACGGGCTCGACCAGCGCGACGTGCTGCGTCGCCACCCGCACGGGCTGGCCGGCGAACGCCGCGGCCCGCGCCTCGGACTGCAGGTAGGCGGCCTCGACCTCGGCGAACCGTGCGGCGTCGCCGGGGGTGCTGACGGCCCAGACGAACTGGTTGGCGTCACGGTCCGCGTAGGCGAACTCGATCGCGAAGCCCTCGGACAGCCGAGCCGGGATCAGCGTCGAGGTGAACCACGCGACGAAGTCGTCGAGCACCCCCTCGACGAGCTCGTAGCGGCGCAACTGGACGGTCTTCGACGAGTCGGTCATGCCGCCACCCTACTGACGCCGCGCCCCAGCCCTGCCCCTGCCCCTGCCCCACAGCACCACGAGATGGCCACCGCACCACGACTAGTCCTGGCGCTGTGGCCATCTCCTGGCGCCATGCCGACCCGGCACGCCCGGCACAGCCCGGCGCGGCGCAGCCCGGCCCAGCACGCCGGGTAGCGTGGCGGCGTGACCCCGCTGACGCTCGCCCTCGCCGCCGCGGCCATCGTGGTCGGCGCCCTCACGCAGCGCATGGCGGGCATCGGCTTCGCGCTGACCGCCGCGCCCCTCCTCGTGGTGGTGCTCGGCCCCGAGGCCGGCGTCTCGGTCGGCAACGCCCTCGCCGCCGTGCTCGCGCTGGTCGTGCTGGCGAGCACCTGGCGCACGGTGCGGTGGCGGACGGCTGCCCTCCTCGTCCTGCCCGCCCTCGTGACGATCCCGATCGGCGCGTGGGTCGTGCAGACCGCCCCGACCGGCCCGCTGACCATCGCGGTGGGCGCCCTGGCCCTGGTCGGCGTGCTCGTGATGGCGTTCTCGAGCCGCGCGCGCCTCCTGCCCGGCCGCGTCGGCGCCGTGGCCGCGGGCGCCCTCGGCGGCTTCATGAACGTGACCGCCGGCGTCGGCGGTCCGGCGCTGACGGTGCACGCCACGAGCGACCGCTGGCCCCGGGAGGTCTTCGTCGGCACCGGCCAGGTGTTCCTGCTGGCGATCAACCTGACCTCGGTGCTGACGAAGGGCATCCCGTCCGAGCCGGTTGCCGTCTGGGCGGGCGCCCTCGGCTTACTGTTCGTCGGCGCCTTCGTCGGACACCACCTCAGCAAGGTCGTCCCGGCCCGGGTCGGCCGCATCCTCGTCCTGACGCTCGCGGCCGTCGGCAGCGCCCTCGCCCTCGTGCGCGGCATCACCCAGCTCTGACCCGGCCGAGGAGGCGCGGGTCGCCACCCCACGCCCCTCGCCTAGACTCGGCCCGCCATGCAGTGCGACTACTTCGACGCGGGGCTGTGCCGTTCGTGCACGCTCCTCGACCGCCCCTACCCGGTCCAGGTCGCCGAGAAGGAGGCGCGCGTCCGCGACCTCCTCGGCGAGCGCCATGCGCCCTCGGCCTGGCTGCCGACGCTGACCGGCCCCGAGTCGGGGTTCCGCAACAAGGCGAAGATGGTCGTCGGCGGCACGATCGACGAGCCGACGCTCGGCATCCTCGACGGCCGCGGACAGGGCGTCGACCTGCGCGGCTGCGGGCTGCACACGTCAGGAATCCAGGAGGCGCTGCCGACGCTGGCGGCGTTCGTGACCCGGGCGCGCCTCCTGCCCTACGACGTCCCGCGTCGCCGCGGCGAGGCGAAGTACGTGCACGTGACCGAGTCGCCCTCGGGCGAGCTGATGGTGCGCTTCGTGCTGCGCAGCGAGCAGGCCCTGCCCCGGCTGCGGTCCGAACTGCCCTGGCTGCTCGAGGCCCTGCCCCGGGTCGCGGTCGTGTCGGTCAACCTGCTGCCCGAGCACAAGGCCGTGCTCGAGGGCACCGACGAGATCGTGCTGACCGACCGCGAGACGCTCACCATGCACCTCGGCGGGGTCGACCTCGAGCTGCGCCCCCAGAGCTTCTTCCAGACGAACACGGCGATCGCGGCCGGGCTCTACGCGCAGGCCGCCGAGTGGGTCGACGCGATCGACCCGGCCACCGTGTGGGACCTCTACTGCGGCGTCGGAGGCTTCGCCCTGCACGTCGCGCGCCCGGGCGCCGGCCGCACGAGTCGACACGCGCACCGCGAGGTCGTCGGCATCGAGACCAGCGAGGAGGCGGTGGCCAGCGCCCGGGGCAGCGCCCGTCGCGCAGGCCTCGAGCACGTGCGCTTCGCGGCCGACGACGCGACCCGGTTCGCGACGGGCGCGTCCGCGGGGGCGGGGTCCTCGGGTACCGGCACCGCGCCTCCGGAGCTGGTGATCGTCAACCCGCCGCGACGCGGCATCGGGGCGACGCTGGCCGGCTGGCTCGAGGGGTCGGGCGTCGAGCACGTCGTCTACTCGAGCTGCAACCCCGTCACCCTGGCGAGCGACCTCGACGCGATGCCGTCGTTCGACGTGGTCGCCGCGCGCGTGTTCGACATGTTCCCGCAGACGCCGCACCTCGAGGCGATGGCCCTGCTGCGTCGCCGCTGAGCGCTCCACCGCCTCCCGACGACGAACCCCGTTCACGAAGACGAACCCTGCTTGAACGGGGTTCGTCTTCGTGAACGGGGTTCGCGGCGGACGCCCTGCCGGGCCAGGGCTCAGAGCACGACGGTGCTGCTGCGCCAGCCGAGCGAGTCGGCACCCGTCTGCCACATGACGGTGAGGCCGCGGTCGGCCCCGCTCGACTCGCCGATCTCGGTCGTGAAGCGCTTGCCCGAGCCGGCCGACGCGGCCTCGATCGACGGCAGCTGCTGACCATCGAGGAAGACCCAGAGCGTGTCGGGGTAGCCGACGACGCTCGGCTCGGTCTGGTCCTGGCTCAACGGGCTGGCGAACGAGATCGACGCGGGGGCCGTGGTGTCGTACGCCGCGCCTCCTGCGCTTTGATCCTCGGCCCCGACGGCCGGGTTGTCCCATTCGTAGACCGAGTCGCCGGTCGGCGGCACGCCGGCGTCGTCGACGCGCAGGCCGTCGGCCGTCTCGCGCACGATCCAGGCGTCGGCGAGGTCGTCGGTCGTGGCGCTCACCAGCGTGAACGCGCCCTCGGGCCCCTCGGCCACGGCCAGGTCGGCGTCGACCAGGACCGACGCCTCCTCGGGCGTCACCGTGCCGTCCACCGGCGAGTACTCGGCGAAGGTCCGCTCGGCGCCGTAGAACTGCTGCGCCTCGGGGGTCAGCAGGGCCCAGGCCGCCGCCGTGTCTCCGTCCGAGATCGCGTCGAGGTAGCGGACGACGATCGCCTGCTCGGCCGAGTCCTGTTCGGAACCGGCGGGGGTCGCGCTCGTCGCGGGGGCGCTCGGCGCGCCGGTCGCCGCGGCGGTCGGGGCCGTCACGGCGGGGTCGGAGGTGCATCCGGTGGCGGCGACCAGCGCACCGACGGCGAGGGTCGAGGTCATGAGTAGCTCTCGTGTCTTAGCCATGCGTGGCACGGTAGCGACGGCCCGCCCGGGTTCGTCGCGACTCCCAGGGGATGCCCACGAGCGTCGGAGGGACCCCGGAGGCGCGGGCCGGGTCAGGCGCGCGCGACGACCGCCCAGCCGTGCGGCCCCACCGACAGGACGTCGCCGTCGAGGCCCGCGTCCCGACCGGCCAGCCACTGGCCCGGGGCCGGGTCGGCCACGCGCAGCTCGTCGTCGCCGAGGTTCAGCGCGACGACGAGCGACCGGCCCGCCCCGACGCCCGTGACCTCGAGCACGAGCGACTCGTTCGCGACCGACACGGTGCGGCTGCGGGCGGTGTGCAGCCACGGGTGCCGACGTCGCACGCCGATCAGCTCCCGGTGCAGGGCGAGGACCTCGGGGAGGGCGTCCGGGACGCCGGCACCCGGAGCCTCGGCAGGCGTCGAGGGGAACGCCGGACGCACCGCGTCGTCGCCGCCGACCCGCGCCTCCTTGACGGCCCGCAGGCCGAACTCGTCCCCGTAGTAGACCGAGGGCGTGCCGCCGAGGGTGAAGAGCAGCACGATCGCGTGGGCGTGGTGGCGGTCGTCGTCGATCTGGCTGGCGATGCGCGTGACGTCGTGGTTGCCGACGAAGGTCAGCGGCACGAAGTCGTCGAGGAACCCGTCGTGGCGCTGCAGCGCCCACTCGAGCTCGAACAGGTTGACCTCGGCCAGGGCGTGCCAGACGCCCTGCCACAGTTCGTACTGGGTCACCGAGTCGAGGCCTCCGTCACGGACGGCCGCCGCGTAGTCGCCGTGCAGCACCTCGCCCACGACGTACACGTCGGGGTGCCGTTCGCGGAGCGGCGGCAGCACGGTCGCCCAGAACGACGACGGCACCGAGTAGGCGGCGTCGAGCCGCCAGGCGTCGGCACCGCGGTCGGCCCAGTACGTCAGGACGTCCGTGACCGTGCGGGCGACCTCGGGCGACGAGTGGTCGAGGGCGATGAGCCCTCCGTGCCCCTCGAAGGTGCCCAGGCTGCCGTCGTCCTCGCGCCGGAACAGGGAGGCCGCGCTCGAGTCGGGGTCGCGACGTGCCTCGACCAGCGCGGGGAACTCGGGGCCGACGTGGTTGAAGACGCCGTCGAGCATGACCTTGACGCCCTTCGCGTGGGCGGCCTCGATCAGGGTGACGAGGTCGGCCTCGGTGCCGAGGCGCGGGTCGACCGCGAACCAGTCGATGGTGTCGTAGCCGTGGGTCGACGACGCGAAGACCGGCCCGAGAGCCAGGCCGTTGGCGCCGAGGGCCACCAGGTGGTCGAGCCACGGCACGAGATCGAGGAGGCGCGGTGCCGGCGAGCGGTCCGCGCCCGTCGTGTCCGCCCCGACGAACCCGAGGGGGTACACGTGCCACCACACGACGTGCTCGGTCCAGGAGGGGCCCGGCAGGGCGGTGGCCGTCGTCGGGGACTCGTGTTCGCTCATTCGCGCCACCCTAGTGACGGGCGGTCGTGAGGTGTCCCCCGCTCAGCTCCTGGGGCTCAGCTCGCCGGGCGTCGGCGTCAGCTCGCGGGGCCGAGCAGGACGGCGAGCAGGGCGGCCGCGCCGCCGACGATGAAGAGCATCGTGCCGGCCTGCATCGTGCGGGTCTTGTTGCGGTCGGCCGTGGGGACGTCGACCTCGAGGATCGGGCATCCCGACCACCCGATGAGCCCGACGCTCAGGGCGACCAGCGCGGCACCGACCCAGAACAACGTCGCGAGCCCGGCCGAGAGGAGGGCCGGCCGCCAGCCGGTCGCGAGCAGCAGCCCCAGGGCCACCGCCACGCTGCCGACCGCGGCGACGAACCAGATCGTGCCGGTCCACATGATGCGTTGGACGTTCTTCTCGGGGGTCATCAGGTCGTGCAGCTCGTGGGTCACCAGAACATCTTTCACCCTCTGCAGCGATCCGGCCCGCACGGGTGCGGCGACTACTTCGTGGCGCCCTCGAGCAGCGGCACCAGCTGGTCGAGCGCGTACTGGCGCGAGAGCGCCGAGCCGAGCGAGTACGCGGCGGCGACGTCACCGTCGATGACGACGGCGTGGCCGTCCTGCACCGCCGACAGGGCCTTCCACTGCGGGTCGTCCGTGATCTCGGTCGTGTCGATGTAGATCGGGAAGGCCACGATGACGTCCGCGTCGATCTGGTCGAGCTGCTCGCTCGAGATCGACACCGAGAAGCCACCGGCGTTCGGGGACAGCGCCGAGATGGCGGGGTTCTGCTCGAAGCCGAGCGCCTCGAGCTGCTCGACCCGCTCGCTGTCCTCGACGTAGGCGCCCCAGCCCTCGCTGGTCTTCGTGGCGGCGGTGATCGTCTTGCCCTTCCACTCGGGGTGGGCGTCGGCGACGGCCTCGACGGCCTTCTCGTTCTCGTCGACGATTCGTTCGCCCTCGGCCTCTTCACCGAGTGCCTCCGAGACGAGCTCCATCTGGTCCTCGAAGTCGGTCAGGTAGCTGTCGCCTCCCTCGGGCACGCCCACGGTCGGGGCGATGCTCGACAGGCGGTCGTAGCGCTCCTGGTCGCCCGAGCTCTTCGTGTCGAGGATGACGTCGGGCTCGAGGGCCGCGATGGCCTCGTAAGAGGGCTCGAGTGTGCCGATGATCTCGGGGGCCTGGTCGTAGAGACCCTGTGCCCAGGGGCCGACGCCGTCGGCCTCGTCACCGAAGGCGAGCCAGTCCGAGGCCCCCACGGGCTGCACGCCCAGCGCGAGCGCCGTCTCGGCGTCGCCCCAGCCGAGCGCGACGACGCGCGTCGGCTTCTGGTCGATGGTGACCTCGCCGAACTTCGTGTCGATCGAGACGGGGAACGCGCCCGATCCGCCCGAGGCTCCGCCGCCGGCGGCGTCGTCCGGGTCGGCGTCGGCCGAGCAGCCGGCCAGGGCGAGGGTGGCGACCGCGACGGCGGCGGCGATCGAGAGTGTCTTGCGCATGTGTTCCTCAGGGCTGTGACGTCGGTGCTGTGACGTGGTGTCGGGCGGAAGGTCGGGTGCGGGGGTCGAGCCTGGACGGCGACGTGCGCCACCCGGCCGGACTCCAAGTGAGGGTAGCCTAAGCTAATCATCATGGCGATGCCCCGAGCGCTCACGGTCGGCCGTGCCCCGCGACCGACGCGAGGCTCCCGGCGAACCCGCACGCGCCTCCTCGCCCTCGTGGCCGCCCTGGCCCTGTTGACCCTCGCCGTCGTGCTGGGACTCGCCGTCGGCGCGCGGCCGGTCGCCTTCGACGAGGTGTTGCGCATCCTCACCGGCGCCGCGAGCCGCGACACCGCCGACGCGACCGCCGTGCTCGACCTCCGCCTGCCGCGGACGGTCGCCGCGATCGTGGCCGGTGCCGGGCTCGGGGTCGCCGGTGCCGTCGTGCAGGCCGTGACGCGCAACCCGCTGGCCGACCCGGGCATCCTCGGCGTCACCTCGGGCAGCGCCTTCGCCGTCGCCCTCGCGGTCGGCTTCGCCGGGGTCACCTCGGCGAGCGGCTGGGTCTGGTTCTCGTTCGTCGGCGCGGGCCTCGCGACGGTCGCCGTCGCCCTGATCGGCGGCGCCGGTCGAGGAGGCGGTGGTCCCGCCCGCCTGACCCTCGCCGGCCTCGCGCTCGGGTCGGTGCTCGCGGGGATCACCTCGTCGATCGTGCTGGCCGATCCCCGCCGCTTCGACGCCGTCCGCGCGTGGGAGGTCGGCTCGCTCGCCGACCGCGGCTGGGAGCCCGTGCTCACGGTGCTGCCCTTCGTGGCGGCCGGGGTCGTCGTCGCCCTGATCGCCTCGCGCCCGCTCGACGCCGTCGCACTCGGCGACGAACACGCCGCGTCGGTCGGCGTCTCCGTGCCGGCCGTGCGCGTCGTCTCGTTGGTCGTCGTCACCCTGCTGGCCGGAGGCGCGACCGCGGTGGTCGGGCCCATCGCGTT
Source organism: Frigoribacterium sp. 2355 (assembly GCF_054060695.1). Classification (NCBI taxonomy): domain Bacteria; kingdom Bacillati; phylum Actinomycetota; class Actinomycetes; order Micrococcales; family Microbacteriaceae; genus Frigoribacterium; species Frigoribacterium sp. 2355. The sequence goes on from NZ_JBSSDL010000004.1 coordinate 25,337, forward strand.
CGTGGGGCTCATGGTCGCGCACGCCGCCCGCGGCGTCGTCGGGCCCAGCCAGCCGTGGACCACCGCCCTCTCGGCCGTGCTCGGGCCGGTGCTGCTGCTGCTCGCGGACGTCCTCGGCCGCGTGGTCGCTCCCCCGGGCGAGCTGGCCGCGGGCCTCGTCACGGCCGCGGTCGGCGCCCCCGTGCTCATCGCGATCGCCCGACGCCGACGGGTGGGTGGCGCGTGACCCGGGGCACGGGGCCGGACACGCGCCCGACCCGGGGCACGGGCACGTCGTCGGGTACGCGGACGACGTCGACCTCCCCGGGTGTCGGCCCGCGCCTCCTGCGCTCGTGGCGCTCGACCGGCGGCCGGCGACGCACGGCGACGCTGACGCTGGTCGTGGTGGCCGTCGTCGTCGCGATCGTCGCCCTCGGCATCGGCGACTACCCGCTCAGTCCGCCCGAGGTCGTGCGGGCGCTGTTCGGCGGCGACGGGTTCGCCTCGACCATCGTGCTGAACTGGCGGCTGCCGCGCGTCCTCGCGGCCCTCGTCTTCGGCGCCGCACTCGGCGTCTCGGGCGCCGTCTTCCAATCCCTGACCCGCAACCCGCTGGGCTCGCCCGACGTGATCGGCTTCTCGACCGGCGCCTACACCGGGGCGATCGTCGTCATCGTGTCGGGTGCGGCCTCGACGATCGGCACGGCGGCCGGCGCCCTGATCGGCGGGCTCGTCACCGCGCTGGTCGTCTACCTGCTGGCCTACCGTCGCGGCGTGCACGGGCTGCGGCTGATCATCGTGGGCATCGGCGTCACGGCCCTGCTGCACTCGGTCAACAGCTGGTTGCTGCTGCGCGCGCAGAACGAGGTCGCCCTGACCGCGTCGTTCTGGGGGGCGGGCTCGCTCGCGCTGGTCGGCTGGCAGCAGCTCGTCCCCGCGCTGGTGCTGCTCGTCGTGCTGACCCCGCTCGTGATGGGGTTGTCGCGGCCGCTGCGTCAGCTCGAGCTCGGCGACGACGCCGCCCGGTCGCACGGCCTGAGCGCCGAACGGTCGCGCCTGGCGCTCGTCGTCGTCGGCGTCGCACTGACCGCCGTGGTGACCGCCAGCACCGGGCCGATCGCGTTCGTGGCCCTGGCCGCGCCGCAGCTGGCCCGACGCCTGGTGCGGTCGGCCGGGGTGCCGCTCGTCGCCGGCGGACTCGTCGGCGGGGTGCTCCTGCTCGTCGCCGACCTCGTCGCCCAGCACGTGGCCGCCAACCCGGTGCCGGTCGGCCTCGTCACCCTCGTGATCGGCGGGGTCTACCTGATCACCCTGCTCGTCTCGGAATCCCGGAGGTCCGCGTGAACGCCGACGACACCCGCCCCTCCCGCCTCGTGGCCCGCGGCGCGCACCTCGCCTACGACCGGCGAACGGTGAGCGAGGCCGTCGACGCCGACGTGCGCGACGGCTCGTTCACCGTCATCGTCGGGCCGAACGCCTGCGGGAAGTCGACCCTCCTGAGGGCCTTCGCGCGCCTCCTGAAGCCCCGGTCGGGGTCGGTCCTGCTCGACGGACGCGAGCTCGCGGGCGTGCCGGCGAAGGAGGTGGCCCGCATCGTCGGCCTGCTGCCCCAGACCTCGACGGCACCCGACGGCATCACGGTCGCCGAGCTCGTCGCACGCGGCCGCTACCCGCACCAGGGTCTCTTCCGGCAGTGGACCGGCACCGACCGCGAGGCCGTCGACGCGGCCCTGGCCGAGACCGACCTCACCGAGCTGGTCGACGTGCCGGTCGACGAGTTGTCGGGCGGGCAGCGCCAGCGGGTGTGGGTCGCGATGGCGCTCGCACAGCAGACGCCGGTGCTGTTGCTCGACGAGCCGACGACCTACCTCGACATCGCCCACCAGTACGACCTGCTCGACCTGTTCGCCCGACTGCACGGGCAGGGCACGACCGTGGTCGCGGTGCTGCACGACCTCAACCAGGCCGCGCGGTACGCGACCGACCTGATCGTGATGGCCGACGGCGACGTCGTGGCGACGGGCACCCCGGCCGAGGTGCTGACCGAGCAGCTCGTGACCGACGTGTTCGACCTGCCCTGCGTCGTCGTGCCGGACCCCGTGACCGGGTCGCCGATGGTCGTGCCGCGCCGCCGCTGAGGTCGGGTGGGCACCCGGGGCTCCAACGAGCAGGATGGTCCCGTGAAGATCGAACTCGACGGCACCACCGCACTCGTCACCGGCTCGACCCAGGGCATCGGCTTCGCGATCGCCCGGGGGCTCGCCGCCGCCGGGGCCCGCGTCATCGTGAACGGACGCTCGACGGAGACCACGGGGGCGGCCCGAGCGCGCCTCCTCGACTCGCTGGCCGACGACGCCGCCTTCGCGGCCCTCGACGCCGGGACCCGGGAGGCGCGGGTCGTCACGCTCGCGGCCGACCTGGCCACCGAGGCGGGCGCGCAGGCGGCGGTCGAGGCCTTCCCCGAGGTCGACGTGCTGGTGAACAACCTCGGCGTCTTCGGCTCGGCCGACGCGTTGAGCATCGACGACGACGAGTGGCGCCGCTACTTCGAGACGAACGTGCTCTCGGCCGTGCGCCTGACGCGGGCCTACCTGCCCGGCATGATGGAGCGCGGCTGGGGCCGCGGGCAGTACATCGCGAGCGACTCGGCGATCGTGACGCCGGTCGAGATGATCCACTACGGGGTGTCGAAGACGGCCCTGCTCGGGGTGTCGCGGGGGTTCGCGAAGGCGGCCGCGGGTTCGGGCGTGACGGTCAACAGCGTCATCGCCGGGCCGACGCACACGGGTGGCGTCGAGGAGTTCGTGCGCGAACTGGTCGGCGACGACCTGCCCTGGGACGAGGCCCAGCACGAGTTCATGCTGAAGCACCGGCCGCAGTCGCTCATCCAGCGACTGATCGAGCCGGAGGAGATCGCCAACATGGTGGTCTACCTCAGCTCGCGCTTCGCCTCGGCGACGACGGGCGGGGCGCTGCGGGTCGACGGCGGCTACGTCGACGCGATCGTCCCGTAGGGCGGGAGGCGATGTCGCACCACCGACGCGGCGTCGAACCACGCACATCGGCGGTTCGACACCACCCCGGTGGTGCGACCCGGGGGCACAGGCGGGTGCAGGCGGGTCAGGCCTGGGCTTCGGCGATGACCTCGGCGCTCCAGCCGTCGTACCGACCGCCGGATCGCTGCACGACGTCGAACACCTCTCGGGTGAAGGTCACGGCGCGGTCGTCGTCGAGCGCGTCCTCCCGGCTGGCCCGGAGATCTGCCCCCAGCAGACCGTGCCGGGTGACCGTCGCGTCGTAGCCCGCCGTGCGGAGTTCGTCGGCCGCGCGTTCGGCAGCCGATCGGCGCGAGAAGTCGGTCGCGTGCGTGACGGTCCGTGCGAGGTCGAACCGATCACGGAGCTCGTCGCGGGTGACCAGCTGGGCGGCACACCGCTGGAGGTGGACGACGAGTCCCTCGTCCATCGTCGTACCCCGGGCCCCGACTAGCGGGTGCGGGCGGCGGGACGTCCGCCGCGGCCCCGGCGGTCGGCACGGGGCGCACGGGTGGGCAACACCGCCGCGACCAGGAAGAAGACGATGCCGAAGATGACGACGATCGACCCGATGACCATGAGGGCGATGATGACGGTTTCCATCCGCCCATCCTCCCGGGCGGGCGGGGCGGGCACAAGGCGCGACTCCTGAGCATCCGCCGCCCGCGCCTCCTCGGGGTACGCCTCCCAGCGTCGGGACCACCCGCGGTGGGCAGTCAGTCGTACCACCGGCACGGTCCGCACGCCCTCATTCGGCCCGATGACGGTGGCGCGCCGTAGCGTCGAGTCCGCCGGGACGACGGGGACGTCACCCGGCCCCACGTCTTCTCCGAGGAGTCCGAGTGACCAGCGACACCACCACACGCCCCACCCTGTTCTGCCTGCACGCGCTCGGCATGAGCCGGCTCGAGTACGGTCCCGTCACCGAGGCGCTCGGCGACGACGTCGAGGTGGTCGCCCTCGACCTGCCCGGCTTCGGCGACGCCACCACGGCCGACGGGGTGACCGTCGACGACATGGTCCGTCAGGTCACCCGGCAGATCCGCCGGCACGGCGCCACCCGCTGGCTGCTCGTCGGTCACAGCATGGGCGGCAAGATCGCGACGATCGTCGCCGCGCGCACGCTCGCCGGGCAGGGCGGGCTCTTCGGCCTCGCCGGGGTCGTGCTGCTCGCGGCCTCCCCGCCGTCGCCCGAGCCCATGAGCGAGTCGATCCGCGAGCAGATGATCGCCGCGGCCGCCGACGGCCCGCTCGACGCCGACACGGCCCGCAGCTTCGTCGACGACAACGTCGGCGCTCCCCTGGCCACGCCGCTCGACGACCAGGCCCTCGCCGACCTGCACCGCACCTCCCCCGAGGCGTGGACCGCATGGTTCGACCGCGGCAGCCGCGAGGACTGGTCGGCCGAGGTCGGGACGCTCGACGTGCCCGCCCTGATCGTCGCCGGGGGCGCCGACGGGCCGTTGGGCGAGGACGCCCAGCGTCGCCTGAACGGCGCCGTCTACCCGCGTGCCACGCACCTCACCCTGGACGGCGCGGGGCACCTGTTGCCGCTCGAGCGCCCGACCGAGGTCGCTTCGGCCGTCCTCGACTTCTGGCGCGACGACGCGGGGCGGGCTCCGGTCATGTCGGACGACTTCGCCCGCGTCATCGCCTCGAGCCGCACCGCCTCGAACACCCGCGGCATCCTCGCCCGGCGCGCCGTCGCCGACGACCCGCGCTACGTCCCGCAGGTGCTGACCGAGGCGCAGCTGACCACGTTGCGTGCCGTGGCCTCCCGCGTCGTGCCGCAGGACGACCCCGACCACTCGGTCGACCTCGCCGCGCGGGTCGACGCCCAGCTCGCCGCTGGCTACGGCGACGGCTGGCGCAACGCCGACCTGCCGAGCGACCCCGAGGCCTACGCGCTGGGCCTTGACGCCCTCGCCGACTTCACCGGCCTGACCTACGAGCAGCAGGACGAGCGGCTCGCCGCGATCGTCGCGGGCGATCCCGACGACGCCCTCGGCACCGTCGGCGACAGCGGTGGCGGCGACTCGCACCACGGCGGCGACCAGGACGACGCCGGGATGACCGGCGGCACCCCCGGGCGCACGGGGCAGCCCAGCCCCGACGAGGCACACCCCTTCTCGGTCGAGCAGCTCACCGCATGGTTCGAGGACTGCCGCGTCGACCTGGTCAAGCTCTGGCTCGCCCACCCCGCGACGATGGAACGCATCGGCTTCGACGGTTTCGCGAACGGCCGTGCCGGTCGCGCCCTGCAAGGATTCAGCCGGCTCGGTGCCGGCCAACGAGAGGGCTGGGAACCAGCCATGGAGGTCACCCGATGAAGCTCGACGGACAACGCACCTACGACGAGTCCGAGGTCGTCGACGCGGTCGTGATCGGCACCGGCGCCGGTGGCGCCCCGATCCTGGCGAAGCTCGCCCTGCAGGGCCTCTCGGTCGTCGCCCTCGAGGCCGGCCGCAACTTCGAGCCCGACGAGTACACGCAGGACGAGATCGAGGCCGTCAAGATCAACTGGATGGACGAGCGCCTGAGCGGCGGCGAGACCCCGACCGCGTTCGGCCAGAACAACAGCGGCAAGGGCGTCGGCGGTTCGACCCTGCACTGGGGCGCCTTCACCCCCCGTCCCGACGAGCGCGACCTCAAGCTCAAGTCCCTCACGGGCAAGGGCGAGGACTGGCCGGTCGACCACGCCGAGCTGATCGGGTACATCGAAGAGGTCGAGCACTTCGTCGGCGTCTCCGGCCCGGCCGACTACCCGTGGGACCCGTCGCGGTCGTACCTGATGCCGCCGCCCGCCCGCAACGCGTCGAGCGACATGATGATCCGCGGGTGCGAGGCCCTGGGCATCCGGGCCACGGACGCCCCGGCGGCCCTGGTCAGCCGTGACTGGCGTCAGGAGCACGTCGGCACCCGCCCGGCCTGCGTCGGCTGCGGCAGCTGCCACCAGGGGTGCCGCAGCGGCGCCAAGGTCAGCATGGACACCAGCTACCTGCCGATGGCCGTCGCGAACGGGGCCGAGATCCGCCCCGAGTCGATGGTCACGGGCATCGAGCTCGACGAGGCCGGCGAGGTGTCGGCCGTGGTCTACGTCCGCGACGGCGTCGAGCACCGCCAGCGCACCGCCGCGCTCTTCCTCTGCGCGGGCGGCGTCGAGACCCCGCGCCTGCTCTTGCACGCCGGCATCGCCAACAGCAGCGACCAGGTCGGCCGCAACTTCATGGCCCACGGCGCGACGCAGGTCTGGGGCACGTTCGACACCGAGATGCGCGGCTACCGTGGCTACCCGTCGTCGATCATCACCGAAGACACGATGCGGCCCGAGGGCGTCGACTTCGTCGGCGGTTACCTGATCCAGAGCCTCGGCGCCATGCCGTTGACGCTGGCGACGACCCTGGCCCGCGGTGCCGGCCTCTGGGGCCCCGAACTCGTGGAGGCGCTCGACGACTACCGCTTCATGGCCGGCGTCGGCATCAACGCCGAGTGCCTGCCGAGCGAACAGAACCGCCTGACGCTGTCCGACGAGGTCGACGAGTTCGGCATGCCCAAGGTCGTCGTCACCTTCACGCCCGGTGACAACGAGAAGGCGATCGACGACCACGCCGTCGAGACGATGACCGCGATCGTCGAGGCGGCCGGGGGCCGCGACATCCGCGTCCTGGCCCGCACGGCGCACACGATCGGCACCTGCCGCATGGGCACCGACCCGGCGACGGCCGTGGTCGACCCCGACGGGCGCAGCTTCGACGTGCCGAACCTCTGGATCGCCGACAACTCGGTCTTCCCGAGTGCCGTCGTCGCGAACCCCGCCCTGACGATCATGGCCCTCGGCCTGCGCACCGCCGACCGCTTCCTGGCGAGCGCCGGGCTGACGGGCACCGTCGCCGGCGAGCGCGTCGGCGCGGACGTCTCGCGCGTCGTCGACGCGGCCTGACCTGCAGCACGCGACCCGCGCCTCCTGAACTCCACCGCCCAGGAGGCGCAGGTCGCGTCGGCGAGGAACGCCCCCGTGGCGCAGGGCCACGGGGGCGCCCTCTCTCCTAGCCCTTACGCCACAGGTCGAACACGAACCGGGCCACGGTCACGAACGACGTCGCGATCTGCAGCCACGGCACGGTCTTCCTGGGCTGGCCCTCGGCGTCTTTCGACATGAGGATCACCTCCTGGTGTGCGCGCCGGCGGACACGAGGAGCGGAAGGTGCCAGGGATGCAATCCAGGAGGACCTGGATTACGATCGACCGAGTAGTGAACTCGGGATTGCTAGCATCCCTGGTCTTCCACTCGGAGGACAAACGAAGCCCACGATCGTTGCTGCGGTCGTGGGCTTCACTCTTGCCCGGGGCCGTGACCCGGCGGTGCCCGGCCCCAAGGACGATCCTAGATGAGACATGTCGGTCCGGCGGCGGGGGGGTTCGTCCTCCCGGCGCGCGGCGTGGTCCCCGAGACGGACGCGACCCGGCTCGCCCGTTCGTAGGCTCGACGGATGACCTCTCCAACCCCGCGCCGGGCGATCGCGACGTCGGTGGTGGCCGACGGGCGGTCGGCCGACGGCCCGTCGTTCGGCGTCCAGACCGGGTGCCTCTCGTGACGCCGCCCGTCGAGTGGTCGCGAAGCGTCCCTCCCGCTGTGCCGAAGGACGGTTCGGGACCACTCGACCCGCGGGCCGCAGGTCCGGGGGATGCTCGACGACTGCGGCCGCGGGCGCGGGAGCGGCTGCTGACGGCGGTCGCGGCGGCGGCGACCGTCGCCCTCGGCGTCGTCGCGAAGCTCGCCGTCCCCGGGCTGACGGGCGACCTGCTCGGCTCGGCGCTCTACACGGTGCTGCTCGCCCTGCTGCTCGCGCTCGTCGCCCCGCGCCTCGTCGCCCCGCGCCTGGCCGCCCCCTTCGCGGCCGGGGCCGCCACCGCGGCGTCGGTCGTCATCGAACTGCTCCAGCTGACCGGACTGCCCGCCGCCGCCGCCGACGCGTTCCCGCCCGCCGCGTGGGTGCTCGGCTCCACCTTCGTGGCGACCGACCTGCTCGGGTACCTGGCGGGGGGCGTCGCGGGGCTGGTGCTGCTCCGGGTGCTGCGCCGCGCCTCCTGACGTCCCGACCCCGGGAGGCGCGGGTCGAGTGGGCAGGAATGGTCCTTCGTCGAGGCGGGAAGGACGTTTTCTGCCCACTCGACCGGCCGGGGCGGCCAGGGCGCCAGCGGCCAGCGCGCCGGGGCGCCGGGCGCCAGCGCGCCGGGCGCCAGGGCGCCGGGGCGTCAGCTCGCGGAGGCCCGCCCGCGCCAGAGCAGCCAGACGAAGTACGGCGTGCCGATGACGGCGGTCAGCAGGCCGGCGCCGAGCTGTGCCGGGGCGATCAGCGTGCGGCCGAGCACGTCGGCGGCGCAGACCAGCACCGCGCCGAGCAGCACGGCCACGGGCAGCACCCGCGCGTGCCGCCGTCCGACCAGCGACCGGGCGGCGTGCGGGGCGACGAGTCCGACGAATCCGACCACGCCCACGGCGGCCACGGCCGTCGCCGTGAGCAGCACCGCGAGCGACAGGAAGACCAGGCGCGACCGCGAGAGCGAGACCCCGAGGAGGCGCGGGGTGTCGTCGTCCACCCCGAGCAGGTCGAGGCGACGGCACAGCAGCACGACCACGACGAGCGCGGCCACGAGCACCAGCGACACCGGCAGTGCGTCGTCCAGCGTGCGGCCGTAGGTCGAACCCGACAGCCAGGTCAGCGCCTTCGCGCCGTTGAACGGGTCGGTCAGGACGATCAGCAGGCTGATCGCGGCCGCCGTCGCCGTCGAGACGCCGATGCCGATCAGCACGAGCCGGTTCTGCGGGAAGCCACCGCGGGAGGCGAGGCCGAACACGACGGCGGCCGCCACGACGGCTCCGGCGAACGCGGCGCCGGCGATGCCCCAGCCGGTCGCGAGCGGCACGGTGGTGACGAGCAGCACGGCCCCGAGGCCGGCTCCGCCCGTCACGCCGAGGATGCCCGGCTCGGCGAGCGGGTTGCGCGTGACGGCCTGAACGAGCGTGCCGGCGAGCGCCAGCGCCGCCCCCGCGGCGAGGGCGGCCACGACCCGGGGGACGCGGGTGTCGAGCACGTAGGTGACGACGCGGCCGGACCGACCGGCCACCCAGTTGGCGACGTCGCCGAGCAGCAGCTTGGCGTCGCCGAGCAGCACCGAGCCGAGGACGACGGCGACGAGGGCGGCGAGCACGACCACGACGACGACCACGAACCGCAGGCGGGAGACCACGGGGTGCCGGTCGGTCGGGGTGACGCCGCCGTGGTCGCGGGCACGGAAGGCCAGCACGACGAGGACGACCGCCCCGAGCAGCGAGGTCACGACGCCGGTCGGCACCTGGACCGACGTCTCGGCACCGACCAGGGCGCGCAGCAGCACGTCGGCGCCGAGCACGAGGGCGGCGCCCGCCAGGGCCGCGAGGGGCAGGAAGACGAGGAAGCGGCGGACGGAGGGCACGGCCCGACGCAGCAGGCGGACGAGGGCGGGGGCGCAGAGGCCGACGAAGCCGATCGGCCCCGCGAGGGTGACGGCGGCGGCCGAGAGCAGCACGGCGGCGAGGACGGTGACCACGCGGGTCGTGCGGACGTCGACGCCGACGCTGCGGGCGGCGTCGTCCCCGAGCGCGAGGGCGTCCACGCGGACGTTCATCGCGACGAGCACGAGCAGCCCCACGACGATCACCGGGGCGAGCTGGACGACGCCGTCGAAGCCGTTCTGCGAGATGCTGCCCTGGCCCCAGGCGTAGAGCCCGGCGGTCTGCTGCGGGAAGAGCAGCAGCAGGGCGCTCGTCACCGAGGCCAGGCCGAGGGCGAGGGCGCTGCCGGCGAGCACGAGCCGCACGGTGCCGGCGCCCAGCCCGGACACCGCGAGCACGAGGCCCGCGGCGAGCAGCCCGCCGACGAACGCGACGCCGGACGAGGCGAGCAGGGGCAGGCTGAGCCCCGTGACGGCCGCGACCGCGAGCGCCGCGTAGGCGCCGGCGTTGACGGCGAGGGTGTCGGGCGAGGCGAGCACGTTGCGGCTCATCTGTTGCAGGGCCGCCCCGGCGGCTCCGAGGGCGACGCCGACCAGCAGACCGGCGACCATCCGGGGGAGGCGCGAGGCCACGACCACGGACGCGTCGCCTGCCGTCGCGGTGCCCGTCAGCGCCTGCCAGACCTGCCGGGCGCCGACGGCGGCGGTGCCCTGCGTGACGTCCACGAGGGCGAGCACCACGACGACGGCGACCAGCGCGACCGTCACGCCCACCGACCCGAGCGTGACCCGGCGGGGGGCGGCGAGCCGCGCCTCCTGGGCTCGCGCCGCGCGGAGCGCCCGCTCGTCGGGCCCGGCGGCGGGCTCGCCGAGCCGGGGCGGCGCGGGGTCGGTGGGGGTGACGGTCGTGCTCACGGTGCCGGTTACTTCGTCAGGGTCGACACCAGCGAGTCGACGTAGGCGGTCATCGCGGCGGGGCCGCCGAACATCCAGATGCCGTCGTCGAGACGGTGCACGTCACCGGACTGCACGAAGGGCAGCGACGTCCAGACGGCGTTCGAGGCGAGCGACACCGCGAACGGGTCGTCGGCACCGGCGGCGGTGTTGTCGATGTAGAGGAACTGCACGTCGGCCGGCAGCTGCGTGAGGCCCTCGACGTCGGTCGTGGCGAGGCCGTACGCCTCGTCGCCCTCGACGGTCCAGGCGTTCGTCAGACCGAGCTCCTCGGTGACGTCGGACACGAGCGAGCCCTTGGCGTAGGGGCGGATGCTCACCTGGCCGGCGTCGACGTAGGCGTCGGCGAAGGCGAAGGGCTGACCTGCGAGACCGGCGTCGGCGAGGGCCTGCTCGCCCGCCTCGACGGCGTCGGTGAACTCCTTCTTCACCTCGGTCGCCTTCTCCTCGGTGCCGGTGGCCTTGGCGATGAGGTCGAGGTTGTCCATGCTGTGCTCGATCTGGCGCGAGGCGTCGGCCGAGGTGATCTGCAGCACGGGAGCGATCTCCTTCAGCTGCTCGACGGCGTCGGCGCTCAGGCCGTCGGTCGCGACGATCAGGTCGGGTGCGAGCGACGCGACGGTGTCGAGGCTCGGCTCGCCGCGGGTGCCGATGTCGGTCGGCTCGTTGGTGAGCGGCACGGCGGCGTCCCACTCGTTGTACCCCTTCACGTCGGCGACGCCCACGGGTTCGACGCCGAGGGCGACGAGGTCCTCGACGACGTTCCACTCGGTGCCGACGACCTTCGTCGCGGGACCGTCGAGGGTGATCTCGGCCCCCGTGCCGTCGGTCAGGGTGATCTGCTCGCCGCTGCCCGAGGTCGAGCCGGCGTCGGCCGACTCGGTGGTGCCGCAGCCGGCGAGGGTCAGGGCCGCGGCCGCGGCGACGGCGGTGACCGTCAGCAGTCGGCGGGCGGGGCGGCGGGCGGCGCCGCCGGTGGTCGGGGTGTGGCGGGGCGTCGTCAACAGGCGCTGGGTCACGGGTGGTGTCTCTCTCATCGGACGGGCGTCTCGGCCCGGGTGTGGTGTCGGCCGATCGCGCGGGTGCGCAGGTGGCCGGTGGTGGGGTCGGTGTCGACGTCGATGCGGATGCCCCAGACGTCGGTCAGGAGGCGCGGTGTCAGCACGTCCCCGGGGTCGCCCTCGGCGACGATGCGGCCTTCGCTCAGCACGACGATGCGGTCGGCGAGCGCGGCGGCCTGGTCGAGGTCGTGCAGCACGACTCCGACCGCGATGCGGCCCGAGTCGGCCAGGTCGCGCACGAGGTCGAGCAGCTCGACCTGGTAGCGCAGGTCGAGGTAGGTGGTGGGCTCGTCGAGCAGCAGCACCCCGGTGTCCTGCGCGAGGCAGCTGGCCAGCCAGACGCGCTGCAGCTGACCGCCCGAGAGCTGGTCGACGCCTCGGTCGGCGAGGTCGGCGACACCGGTGAGCCCGAGCGCGCGGTCGACGGCGGCGGGGCCGTCGGGGTCGGAGCGCCCCCAGCGGCCGCGGTGCGGGTAGCGGCCGAACTCGACGACGTCGCGCACGCTGAGGCCACCGGGGGTCGGGCGCCCCTGCGTCAGCAGCGCCACGCGCCGCGCGAACTGCCGCAGCGACAGCTCGAACCCGTCGACCGTCTCGTCGCCCGGGTCCGCGTCCTCACCCGGACCCGCGTCCTCGCTCGCGCTCGCGCGGTCGAGTGGTCGCGAATCGTCCTTCCCCGAGGCGCGGACGACGTTCTCGGACCACTCGACCCCCGCAGGAGGCGCGGCGAGGGTCAGCGAGCCCGTGCGCGGCTTCTGCAGCCGGGCGAGGGTGCGCAGCAACGTCGACTTGCCGCTGCCGTTCGGGCCGACGAGGGCGGTGACGCAGCCGGGGCGCAGCTCGAGGCGGGCTCCGCGGACGACGTCGACGCCGTCGTAGGCGACCGAGACGTCGTCGGCACGGAGGGTGGCCGAGGCGGGTGCGGTGGCCGCGAGGGGCAGGTCGGTGGTCACGCGCTTAGGTTAGCCTAACCTCACCCCGGTGCCGCAACCCGACCTCTCGACGTCGAGCCGACCCGCGCCTCCGGGGCGTCGGCGAGACTGGACCGATGACCTCCCGGACGACGAAGACGACGACCCTCCTGACGGCCACCGCCCTGGGCCTGGGCCTCGCGCTGACCGGCTGCTCGACGCCCGGGGCGTCGGCACCCGCCCCGAGCCCGACCGCCACGCCGGTCCCCCTGCCCAGCCCGATCGCGGCGCCCGACCTCGCGACCCCCGAGGTCGAGGCCGCGCTGACCGACCTCGAGACGCGGTACGACGCGCGCGTCGGCCTCTCCGTGCTCGACACCGGCTCGGGCGCGACCCTCGACCACCGCGCCGACGAACGCTTCGGGTACGCGTCGAGCCTCAAGGCGTTCGCCGCGGCGGCCCTGCTCGACGCGACCGACGACGCCGACCTCGACCGCGTCGTCACCTGGACCCAGGCCGAGGTCGACGCCGCGGGGTACTCGCCGCTGACCAGCGAGCACGTCGCCGACGGGCTCCCGCTGCGGCAGCTCGCCGAGGCGGCCGTGCGGAAGAGCGACAACACGGCGCTGAACCTCGTGCTGACCGAGCTCGGCGGCCCGGCCGGGCTCGACGCCGCCCTCGCCGCGCAGGGCGACGACGTGACCGACGTCGTCCACGGCGAGCCCGAGCTCAACACGCTCACCCCGGGCAGCACGGCCGACACGACCACGCCCGCCGCCTTCACCGCCACCCTCGCCCGCATCACCGACGGCGACTGGCTCGCCGCCGACGACCGCGCCACCCTGCTCGAGTGGATGTCGGGCAACGCGACCGGCGACACCCTGATCCGGGCCGGCGCTCCCGACGGCTGGCAGGTCGCCGACAAGTCAGGAGGCGCGGGCGGCATCCGCAACGACGTCGCGATCGTGGTCCCCCCGTCGGGCGACCCCGTGGTGATCTCGGTGCTCACCACGCGCAACGACCCGGCCGCGACCTACGACGACGCCCTCGTCGCCGCCGCGGCCGAGGTCGCCCTCTCGGCCGTCGCCGCCGCCCGCTGACCCGGCCGACCCGGCCCGCCTCTCGACCCCCGCCCTCTCCTCTCCTCCCCACCGCTCGTCGAGTGGGCAGAAGATGCTCCTCCCGCGATGACGAGCAGCATCTTCTGCCCACTCGTCGCCGACCACCAGCGGGGCGACGCCCCCGTCGGCATGCCCGCCCCGCCACCACCTGTTCGCCCCTCGTTCACGCGGCCTCCCCCGGGACGTCGTCGCGCCTCCTTAGCGTGCCCAGCGGGCCGTCCGGTCCCCCGTCGCCGTCCCCGGCGAACCCCGGCCCCGCACCCGAAGGACTCCACCGCATGATCGACAAGCGCCTGCTCGTCTCGGCCGCCACCCTCGGCATCGCCGCCCTCGCCCTCACCGGCTGCTCGGCGAGCGCCGACGCCGACAGCTCGGGAGGCGCGGCGAACGGCACCGACGCCGCCACCGCCACCAGCGCCGAGGACTTCGGCGGCATGGACGCCCTGGTCAGCGCCGCGCAGGCCGAGGGCGAGCTCAACGTGATCGCCCTGCCCGACACCTGGGCGAACTACGGGAAGATCATCGACGGGTTCGAGGAGAAGTACGACATCACCGTCAACTCGGACAGCCCCGACGTCTCGAGCGCCGAGGAGATCACCGCCGCCCAGAACCTGAAGGGGCAGGACACCGCCCCCGACGTGTTCGACCTCGGCTCGGCCGTGACGCTCGCCAACCTCGACCAGTTCGCGCCGTACGAGGTGTCGACCTGGGACGACATCGCCGACGACCACAAGGACGCCGACGGCAGATGGGTCTACGACTACACCGGCCTGATGTCGGTCGGCTACGACGCCGACGCCGTGCCGGCCCCCGAGAGCCTCGACGACCTGCTCGGTGGCGACTACAAGGGCAAGGTCGCGATCAACGGCGACCCGACCCAGGCCGGTGCCGCCGCCGCGGCCGTCGAGTGGGCCGCGCTGCAGTCCGGCGGCAGCGCCGACGACGTCAGCACGGGCGTCGACTGGTTCTCGCAGCTGGCCGACGCCGGCAACTTCCTGCCCACCGACCCGACCCCGGCGACGATCGCCTCGGGCGAGACCCCGGTCGTCTTCGACTGGAGCTACAACAACCTGGCCGCCGCGGCCGACGCCGGCGGACGCGACTGGAAGACGGCCGTCCTGCCCGGAACCGCCCTCGGGAGTTACTACAACCAGGCGATCAACGTCGACGCACCGCACCCCGCCGCGGCCCGCCTGTGGCAGGAATACGTCATGGGCGACGACGCGCAGAACCTGTACCTCGCGGCCGGCGCCTACCCCGTGCGCCTCGCGGCGATGACCGAAGCCGGCACCGTCGACCAGGACGCCCTCGAGAAGGTCGGCGAGCAGCCCTCCGACACCGTCCAGTTCACGGCGGAGCAGACCGAGGCCGCCTCGAAGGTCCTGACCGACACCTGGGCCACGGCGATCGGCTGATGGTGACGACGTCGACCCGCGCGGCGGACACGACCGCCGACGTGCGGTCGGCGCACGAGGGGGACGGCGGCGGCCTGCCGACCCGCGCCTCCTCGTCCTCCGACGGCGTCGGCCCCTCACGGGGTCGGCACCGTCCGGCGGCCTGGTGGGGGCTGACCCCGTTCGCCGTCTGGGTGCTCGCCTTCTTGATCGTGCCGTGCCTGCTCGCGCTCGGGACGGGCTTCGTCGACGGCGACGGCGCCCTCACCCTCGACAACCTCGCCGCGCTCGGCGACCCGCTGATCGTCCGGGCCTTCGCCAGTTCGGCCGCCGTCTCGGCCGTCACCGCCGTGGCCGGGGCCGTCGTCGGCGCCGTCGTCTGCTGGGGCCTCACCTCGCTGCGACCCGACGGAGCCGTCCGCAACGCGATCGACGCCGCGTCGAGCGTGCTC
This sequence comes from Frigoribacterium sp. 2355, assembly GCF_054060695.1. NCBI lineage: Bacteria > Bacillati > Actinomycetota > Actinomycetes > Micrococcales > Microbacteriaceae > Frigoribacterium > Frigoribacterium sp. 2355. The sequence goes on from NZ_JBSSDL010000004.1 coordinate 40,739, forward strand.
GCCCAGTTCGGCGGCGTCATGCTGGCGTTCGCCTTCATCGCGACGATCGGCATCCAGGGAGTCGTCACGCGGCTGCTGATCGACGTCGCCGGCGTCGACCTCTACGCGGACGGGGTCTGGTTCTACCAGGTGCCCGGGCTCCTGCTGCCCTACCTGTACTTCCAGGTGCCCCTCATGGTGATCACCTTCATGCCCGCCGTCAGCGGCCTCCGCCCGCAGTGGAGCGAGGCCGTGGCCACGCTCGGCGGCACCCGGTGGCAGCACCTCGTCCGCGTGGTCGTCCCGGTGCTCGCCCCGGCGTTCGTCGGCAGCCTGCTGCTGCTCTTCGCCAACGCCTTCTCGTCGTACGCGACCGCCGCCGCCCTGATCAGCCAGGGCGCCCAGATCGTGCCGCTGCAGATCCGCGCCGCACTGATCAGCGAGACGGTGCTCGGCCGTGAGAACGTCGCCGGCGCGCTCGCGCTGGGCATGGTCGTCGTCATGGCCGTGCTGATGACGGGTTACTCGCTGCTCCAGCGCCGCACCGAGCGGTGGCAGCGATGAGCGCCCGGACGACGCGCGCTCCGCGGTCGACGGGCGCTCCGCGGTCGACGAGCGCAGGAGGCGCGGGCACGGTCGCGCGCCGCACCGCCCTGGTCGTCGTGGGGGCCCTCTTCGCGGTGCCGATCGCGGCGATGGTCGCGTTCTCGCTGCGCAGCGCCGACGGCACGGGTCACGACCTGAACCACTGGCTGGCGATCGTCGACCCCGAGAACGAGCGGATGTACCGCAACCTCGTCGAGGGGGTCACGAACTCGCTGCTGCTCGCCGTCGTCTCGGCGCTGCTCGTGCTCGTGCTGCTGGTGCCGGCGATGGTGCTCGTGCACCTGCGCCACCCGCGCCTCGTCCGGCCGCTCGAGTTCGTCTGCCTCGTGCCGATCACGGTGCCCGCGATCGTGCTCGTGGTCGGGCTGGCACCGGTCTACTCGGTCGTCTCGCGGGTGGCCGGTTCGGGCGCCTGGACGCTCGCGCTCGCGTACGGCGTCACGGTGCTGCCCTACGCCTACCGTGCGGTGCAGTCCGACCTCGCGGCCACCGACCTCCGCACGCTGACCGAGGCCGCCCGCACGCTCGGCTCGAGCTGGCCGCGCACGATGGCTCTCGTCGTCGTGCCGAGCCTCCGCCGGGGACTGCTCGCGGCGGCGTTCATCACCGTGGCCGTGGTGCTCGGCGAGTTCACCATCGCCTCGCTGCTCAACCGCGTGAACCTGCAGACCGCCCTGGTGCAGGTGTCCCGTTCCGACCCCTACGCCGCCGTCGTCCTCGCCCTGATCTCGTTGGCCTTCGCCTTCGTGCTGCTGCTCGTGATCGGGCGGGTCGGAGCCCTCGGGGCCGCCCGCCCCATCCCCACCCGGAAGGCCCTCTCGTGACCACCACGCTCCCCCGCCCCTCCGTCACGAGTCCGACGGCCGCCGGCGCGGGCGCCGCCGTCGCGTTCCACGACGTGACGAAGCAGTTCGCCGGGCACCGGGCGCTGACCGGGCTCGACCTCGAGCTGCAGCCCGGCGAGCTCGTCGCCGTGCTCGGCCCCTCGGGCTGCGGCAAGACCACCGCGCTGCGCAGCCTCGCCGGGCTCGAGGACGTCACGGGCGGCAGCATCACGATCGACGGCCGCGACGTGGTCGGCGTGCCGACGCACCGCCGCGACGTCGGCATGGTGTTCCAGGCGTACTCGCTGTTCCCGCACCTGACCGTGCGGCAGAACGTGGAGTTCGGGCTGCGCATGCGTCGGGTCGACAAGGCCGCCCGCGCCACCCGGGCGGGCGAGATGCTCGACCTGGTCGGGCTCGGCGACCTGGGCGAGCGCTACGCCCACCAGCTGTCGGGCGGCCAGCAGCAGCGCGTCGCGCTGGCCCGGGCGCTGGTCACGCGACCCCGCGTGCTGCTGCTCGACGAGCCGCTCAGCGCCCTCGACGCCAAGGTGCGGGTGCAGCTGCGGGACGAGATCCGGCGCATCCAGCGCGAGCTGTCGATCACCACGCTCTTCGTCACCCACGACCAGGAGGAGGCCCTCGCCGTCGCCGACCGCGTCGCCGTCATGCGCGCCGGGTCGATCGAGCAGGTGGGAACGCCCGAAGAGCTCTACTCGGCCCCCGCGACGGCGTTCGTGGCCGAGTTCGTCGGGACGAGCAACCGGGTCTCCGGCGAGGTCATCGGCGGGCTCGTACGGCTGGCGGGCTGCCCCGAGGTGCCGGTCGTGGGGACGCCGGCCGAGGGACCGGTCTGGGCGTACGTGCGCCCCGAGGACGTGTCGTTCGTCGCGCAGGGCGGGCTCGCGGGCGTCGTCGAGTCGGTGTCGTTCCTGGGGGCCGTGTGCCGCACCCGCGTGCGCGTGGACCGCGAGACGCTGCTCGTGCTGGACCACCGGGCCGACGAACGGCGCGAGCCGGGGTCGTCGGTGCGCGTCTCGTTCACGCCCGCCCGCGTCGCCGTGACGAGCCGCGCCTCCTGACCCACCCGACGGCACCGGGTCACCCGGGCGACGGAGGCGGCCCGCACGGTCCCGCCGCTAGCCTCGGGGCATGCCCCCGGTGACCGGTCCCGACGACGTGCCCCGCGCCTCCTCGGTGTGGCAGGCCGAGATCGTCACGACCCGGCGGCCGCGGCCGCTCGTCGCCGGGCGATGGCTCGTCTCGGTCGTCGTCGGGTTCTTCCTCGGCTCGTTCGAGGGCGAGTGGCCGGGCTTCGACGTCGTGGTCCGCGAGCGCTCGACCGGTCGCGAGATCCACCGTCTGCCGCCCCAGGGCCTCACCGGCGCCGACGAGTCCAAGGTCGAGATCGAGGCGGACCTCGACCGGCTCACCTGCGACGAGTTCCGCGCCGAGTGGGCGCTCGCCTGATCCACATCTGATACTTCAGACGGAGGCGCACCATCACCACGGGGGACGACCGGGAGGCGCGGGTCGGCTTGGCTGGGCACATGACCTCCGCTGCGCCCGCCGTCGACTCCCCACCCACCACCGGCACCCGCTGGAGGTTCGTCGACTCGCTGCGCGGCTTCGCGCTGTTCGGCATCCTGCTGGTCAACACGCTCGACATCACCCGCCTCGGCATCGACCTGGCGATCGAGAACGCCGGCCCGGTCGACGACCCGGCGCGCGACCTGCTGTACCTCACGGTGCAGACCCGGTTCGTGCCGATCTTCGTGTTCCTCTTCGGCATGAGCCTCTGGTTCGTGCTCGCCGGTGCCCGGTCGCGCGCGCCCCGACCCGGGCTCGTGATGGTGCGCCGCCTGGTCGGGCTCGTCGCGATCGGCGGGCTGCTCATGCTCGCCTACCCCAGCAACGTGCTCCTCGAGTACGGCGTCGTCGGCCTCGTCGTGCTGCCGATCGTCGTCTTCGCCCCGCGCTGGGCGACCCTGACCCTCGGTGCCGCGCTGACCGTCGCGGCCTACGCCCTGACCGGTGGCGGCCTCGCCTCGACCCCCGGCCTCATGCTGCTCGGTGCCGGCGCCGCCGCGTACGGGCTGCCCCGGGTGCTCGAGTCCGCCGGGCGCGGCGTGGTGCTCGTCTTCGCCGCGGCCGCGGTGCTCACGGTGCCGGCCCTGCTCTGGCAGGCCACGACCCCGGGCGACCCGCGCTTCTCGACGCCGGGCGGCATCGCCGGGCTCGTCATGGCCGTCGCCTACGCCACCGCCCTCGCCCTGCTCTGGCGCACCCCCGCCCGCCGCGTCGTCGCCGCCGTGTTCGAGCCGCTCGGCCGCATGGCACTGACCAACTACGTCGCCGCGGCGATCGTCGTGGCAGGTCTCGCCCTCGTGGTCGACTTCGGGCACCTGACGAGCGTCGTCCCGGGGCTGGCGATCAGCGTCGCCCTGATCGCCGTGCAGTCCGTGCTGAGCCGCCTCTGGCTCGCCCGGTTCGTCTACGGCCCGGTCGAGTGGGCCTGGCGGAGCGTCACCTGGTGGCGGCCGGCCGCGCTGGTGCGCCGGGCGTCCTGACCGACGGGAGCCGCGCCTCCTCGGGTCGGCGGCGGTCCCGGCCGATCGGAGCCGCGCCTCCCCGGGTCAGCGGCGGTTCCAGGAGGCCCGCACGACGGTGTCGAGGGCGCTCGAGAGGTCGGTGCACCAGAGGCGGCGACCGGGGGTCGCGGCGAGGGTGAGCTCGTAGCCCGCTTCGGTCTGTGCGACCGATCCGATGACCACCGGGGCTCCGCGCTCCGACCGCCGGACGTCGACGATGCGCCAGCGGCCGCGGCCGATCACGTCGAGCCTGAGGTCGAGGGCACTGGCGAGCGGGCCCCGTCCCGGCCAGGCCGTGCCCGACCGGCGTCCCCCACCGTCGTTCAGCATGGTCGCCCCTTCTCGCGGGCCGCCCCGATGCGGCCCGACGAGGTGCACGTTAGACACGCGACCTGACAACGGGAGGGGTTGACTCCGAGGGCCCGGCGTGATCCTTGTACCCCGCCCCGGGCCCCGGTCGCCTCCTGCAGGCCCGGACGCACGGGCCCCGGCCTGTCAGGGTGGGACGATGCCGTCCCCCATCCCGTCGTCCGACGCCGCGTCCCTGGAGGCCCTGCGCGCCTCCGTCCTCCCGACCCGAGGAGGCGCGGTGGACGACAGCATCCCCCAGCTCGCCGAGGCCGACCCCGAGCTGTTCGGGGTCGCCGTGGTGCGGTCCACCGGCGAGGTGGTCGCGTCCGGCGACTCGGGCCACGCGTTCTCGATCCAGTCGGCGGTGAAGCCGTTCCTCTTCGCGCTCGCCCTCGCCGACACCGACGGAGCGGCCCTCGACGCGGTCGGCATCGAGCCGACCGGCGAGGCGTTCGACGCGATCAAGCTCGAGGGCGGCACCGGCCGACCGCCGAACCCGATGGTCAACGCCGGAGCCCTGCTCACGGCCGCCCTGGTCGACGGCGACACCTGCGACGAGCGGACGGCGCGCATCCTGGCGGGACTCGGGGCCTTCGCGGGGCGCGAGCTCGACTACGACCGCGAGGTCAGCGAGTCCGAGCAGCTGCACGGCGACCGCAACCACGCGCTGGCCCACCTGATGCGGTCCGAGGGCAGCCTGGAGCACACGGCCGACGACGCGGTCGCGCTCTACGCCCGGGCCTGCTCGGTGCTGGTCGACACCGAGGCCCTCGCCGTGATGGGGGCGACGCTGGCGTTCGGCGGCCGCAACCCGGTGACGGGCGAGCAGGTCGTGGACGCCCGCGTCGCCCGTGACGTGGTGTCGGTCATGGCGACCTGCGGGGTCTACGACGGGTCGGGCCGCTGGATGCGCGGCGTCGGGGTGCCCGCGAAGTCGAGCGTCTCGGGGGCGATCGTCCTGTCGGCGCCGAACCGGCTGGGTGCAGCCGTGCTCAGCCCGCCCATCGACGAGCAGGGGACGAGCGTCCGCGGTGCCGAGTGGAGCCGCCGACTGAGCGAGGAGCACGGCCTGCACTCGTTCGGCTTCGGCGGCTGACACGGACGAGGCCCCCGGTGGGCGTCCTGCGAACAGGAGCCGACCGGGGGCCTCGTCGGGTGGAGCCGGGACTCAGGCCTGGACGTCTCCGCGCCAGGCGCCGTCGACGTTGCCCTCGCGCTCGATGAACTCCTTGAAGTTCTTGAGGTCCTTCTTGATGGCGTGGTTGTCGGCGCCGAGCGTGTTGCCGACCTTCTCGAGGAAGCCCTCGGGGGTCCAGTCGATCTGCACCGTGAGGCGCGTCACGTCGTCGCTCAGCTTGTGGAACGTGATGACGCCGGCGTGGTCGACCTCGCCGCCCGTGCTGTTCCAGGCGACGCGCTCGTCGGGGTGCTGCTCGGTGATCTCGGCCTCGAAGGTCTTCTCGACCGGTCCGACCTTGACCTTCCACACCGTGAGGGTGGGGGTGGTCTGGGTGATGGACTCGACCTCGTCGAGGAACTTCGGGAACGACTCGAACTGGGTCCACTGGTTGTAGGCGACGCTGACGGGGACGTTGACGTCGATGGTCTCGATGGCCTGTGCCATGGTGCACTCCTTGCTGACGGTGTTCAGAATTGTCGGGCGACGCCGTGTAGGCGTCGTGCCCTGCCGTGAACGGTAGGAGGCGCGGGTCGGCTTCGCCCACGTGCGGAGGCAACGGTCAGGTGCCGGGTGACACGGCCGACCGGGACACCGCACAGTACTCGCGTGCCCGCGGCCGAGTACGTGCGCGCCCGCGACCGACGGCGGAGCGGTCGAGCGCCGGCGTCGCCGGAACGGGGACCACCCCGCCACGACGCATCGTGACGGGGTGGTGGGGCCGACGGCGTGGCCGTGGTCGGGGTTGACGGCCAGACCGCCTGAGGGGTCAGCTCGCCGTGTCTCGGGCCGGCGACGCGTCGATCGCGTCGACGGTCTCGTGCGCCTGGCCCGAGACGACCTCGATCTTGCGCGGCTTCGCCCTCTCGCTGACCGGGATGACCAGCGACAGCACGCCGTTGTCGTAGTGGGCCGTGATGCGGCTCGAGTCGATGCCCTCGCCCACACTGAACTGGCGGAGGTACGAGCCGTGCGGCCGCTCCTGCGCGAGCCACTTGACGCCGTCACGGGTGTCGGGCGTGCGGTTGGCCCGGATGGTCAGCAGCTGACCGTCGACGTCGACGTCGACCGACCCCGGGTCGATGCCCGGCATGTCGGCGTTGAGCACGTAGCGGTCGCCGTCGCGGTAGAGGTCGACCGGCATGACCCTGGGCCCCTGTCGCATGCCCGTGAGAGCCCCGGTGAGGCGGTCGAGCTCGGTGAAAGGATCGAAAGACATGGCCATGATGAAGAGTCCCCTTTCGGTTGATCGGTGTGACCCGGGACCCCGTGGCCCCGGTTCGTTGACGACACGAATGTACCTCTGACCAGCGTTTCGTACCTCAAACCCAGCTTGAACGCCGCCGAGAGATCACTGAGGACGCTGTGCCTGCCGTCGGGCGGCCAGCTCGGCATCGATCTCTTCGATGCGAACCAGGTTGCCCAGCAACCGGAGGAAGTCGGCTGCGGCTGCCTCGACGTGGTCGTAGGTGCGGATGCTCTGTTCCTCGACGAGGCCTCGCTCGTCGAGGAAGTAGGTGCTCCACACCTCGTCCCGTCGAGCGAGGACGAGCGCGAAGGGCGTCTGCGTCGAGGCGTCCCCGATGACGGCATTCAGGTGGCCGAGTCCGCCGGCGTCGACCTGGGTTCGGAGGGCGGCCAGGGTGCGCGCGACCATCGTCATGACGGTTCTCCTGCTCGTCGGCGTCGGTCTCGGAGTTCGTCCTGGATCTCGAGCTTGCGATGCTGGGACCTCAGACGGTCGAGGAAGTCGGCCACGGCCGAGACCTCGTCGGGGAACGCATGCAGGCTCCGTTCCTCCACGGCAGCTCGTTCGTCGACGTAGAAAGTGCTCCACACGCATTCACGTCGCGCCACGACGAGACAGTCCTGGCGCCTGAGGTACACGTCACCGAGAGCGACACTGACGCGCGTCAAGCCCTCCACCTCCATCTGCGCAGGCAGCGATTCGAGGCTCATCGCGGCTCGCTCGAGGTCGCGCTCCCGTTGCAGGTCGCGGAGGAGCTTCTTCAGCCGGAGCAGGACGAGGAAGTCCTCCAGGGCCTCGGACTCGCTCGGGTAGGTGCGCATGCTCTCGTCGACGACCGCAGCACGCTCGTCGGTGGAAAAGGACACCCAGGCATCGTCGCGTCGGGTGACGACGAGGCAGTCCGTCCTGTTCGCGGGGTCACCGTCGATGACATGCGCCAGGTCGTCGAGTCCCTCTGCCGCCATGACGGCGCGCACCGAATCGATCGTCGCCATGTCAGGCCTTCCCCGGTCGATCGTCTCGTGACGCCTGCCACGTCTCGTGGGCGAGCCTGTTCTTCTCCCTGATGCGCGACATGAGTGCGTCCTCGTCGGCCCTCAGCCTCATGAGACGCAGGAAGTCGTCCAGAGCGTCGGAGAGTTCCTCGTACGTGCGAACGCTGGTCTCCTCGACACCGGCACGTTCATTGGTCGAGAAGGAGGTCCAGACGCCGTCCCGTCGGGTCAGGACCAGGGCGTCCGCCGAGCCGGCGTCATCATCACCGATCACGTAGGCGAACCTGTCGAGTCCCTCGGCCTCGATCGCGGCGACCGTTTCTTGGAGCGTCGTCATCCTCTGGGGCCCCTCGGCGGTCGTCGTTCCTCTGCCTCGAGGACGGCCAAGGTCTCGTCACATGGCTGCACGACGTCCGCTCCTTCTCGCCGGGCACGCTCAGTCATGGGGCTCCAGGCCCTTGTCGAGGAGGGCCTCCAACTCCTTCAACCGGGCGAGGTTCCGCAGCTGCGACATGAACTCCGTCACGGCAGAGCGTTCATCCGGATGCTCGACGAGTGTCCGCTCTTCCACGACCCCTCGTTCGTCGCGCAAGAAGGTCACCCACAGCCCGTCGATCTGCCCGATCACGTGCGCGCCGGAGACGGGCAGGGACGTGTTCCCGATGAGGAAACGGAGGTGCCCGAGCCCGGCCGCTTCCACTTCTGCTCTCAGTCCGCCCACGTCGGTCCTACTCATCAGCCCTCGAGCACCGGCTAGACGTCCTTCTCAGCCGCGGCCTCGGAACGAAGCCGCTTGACGAGCGCGATGCCGTCGAGCAGAACGAGGAACCCCTCGACTGCCGACCGCTCGTCCGGATACGTCCGGACGCCCTTGACCCTGGTCAGCCCTCTTTCATCCCTGACGAAGGTGCTCCAGCCACCTTCGCCCTGGGCGATGACGAGTGCGTATGGACGCTGTGTCTCCCCGTCACCGATCAGAAAGTTCAGATGCCCGAGCCCGAGTCGGTTGACGCGGTTCGGCAACGAGGCGAGAGTGTTCGAGTCGTCATCAGTCATGGATCTCCTCGAGGAGGCGGTTGATCCTCTCGTGTAGTCACCATCGATGACGTGGTCCAAGCGAAGGAGACTCTCAGCCTCGAGGACGGCCCGCAGCTCCTCCAAACGGGCGAGGTTCCGCAGCTGCGACACGAACTCCGTCACGGCAGAGCGCTCATCCGGATGCTCGACGAGAGTCAGCTCTTCCACGAGACCTCGTTCGTCGCGCAAGAACGTCACCCACACCCCGTCGATCTGCCCGATCACGTGCGCGCCGGGGACGGGCAGCGACGTGTTGCCGATGAGGAAACCGAGGTGCCCGAACCCGGCCGCTTCCACTTCTGCTCGCAATCCGTCCACGTCCATCACGCTTCGCGACGCGATGGTGACCGACGTCGCTCGACCGGCCACACCATCACGCGTCCGTGGGCCGACCGAGACGTTCCGCATCTCGTTCTCGCTGCAAGGTGGCAAGTAGGCCTTTCAACCGCATGAGCTCGAGGAAGTCGTCCAAAGCTTCGGACTCGCTGGAGTACGTTCGGACGCTCTCCGACATGACTGCGGCACGTTCGTCCCGGGAGAAGGACACCCACCCTCCCTCTTGACGGCACAGGACGAGGCAGTCGGTCTCGTTCGCGCCGTCAGAGCCGATGACGTACTTGAGACGATCGAGCCCCTCCGCCGTCAATGCCGCGCGTGTCTCATCGATAGTGGTCATCTCGCTCCTAGTTCGGGACTCTCTTGAGCAGACCGAGCTCGACCATGACATCGGCTCCGAACGGCAGCTGGTACTGGGTACCACCGCCGACTTCGCCGAAAGCCTTGTCGATCTCGCCCGCGAAAACGCGGATGTTGTTCCAGTCCGGATTGAAGAGCTTCATCGTGACATCGATCTGCATTTTCAGCTTCGTGTTGGTCGACGCGTCATACGCGGCCCGGATGTTCTTGAGGTCGCCGACGACCTCGTACGTGTGCAAATCGTCTTCAACCCAGGGCAGCGCCCGAGTTCCGTGGGCGGCGTGCGTACCGTCCGCGTTGAGCGGAGAGGTGAACCGCCCCGTCTCTGGGCCCTCTCGATCAAGTCGCGTGCCGAGGGGGATGTCGGGGTCGGGCGTCTTGATGGGGTGTCCGTCCTCGTTCAACGTGAATCCGTCGTGGGGCGCCTCGTCTTTCCAGTTGACCTTGCCGTCCGCCCCGAGGACGCTGGCGTCCTTCGGCACCTGCTGATCGGCCGGCCACGTTCCCTTCTCGCGGAACACCGCGCCGGCGTCGGGGTCGACAACGTCCAGGTAGTTCGCGAGTTGCTCCCGAGTCATTCCGCTTCGATCCACGGCGCTCGGTGTGGTCGTGCTATTCGAGCCGGGGGCGTCGCCGCCCGAGCCACCCGTTCCGGCATCGCCGTCGGCGTGACCGGGCTGGTCGGCCGCGGGGGCGTCGTCGGCGTGACCCGCGCCTCCTGCGTCCTCACGGACCGGCGGGGCCGACGCCTCGTCACGGACCGGCGGGGCCGACGCCTCGTCACGGACCGGCGGGGCCGACGCCTCGTCACGGACCGGCGGGGCGGACGCGTCGTCACGGACGGGCGGGGCGGACGCGTCGTCACCACGGACCGGGCCGGGCGTCGTGTCGGGGCCGTCGACGCGCGTGGGCGGTGGCGCGAGACCGTCGGCGCGGACGCCGACGACGTCGTCGAGGCGGGTGAGTTGCTCGTCGAACCGCGAGGGCGCGGCGTCCGGCCCGCGACCGGCCGAGCCGTGCCCTCCGGTCAGGAGACGCGTGGTCTCCGACATGGCGTTCAGGGCGTGACCCGCGTGCGTCAGGCCGATCCGCGACAGGGAACCCTCGGGGGCACGGAGCGCAGCTCGTTCCGCGGCGCCGCCGAGCCGTGCGAGGCCCGTCGCCGCCTTCGTCCCGCCGACGGCTGCGCCGCCGACCGGGACGAAGAACGAGGCCACGCCGAGGGTGGCGTAGGTGCCGGCCGCGACCGGGTCCTCGTCGTACATCTCGGGCGTGCCCACGATGCCCTGCGTGACGCCCTCGATCGTGGTGCGGTACCAGTCGACGGCCGGCTGGGCGGCCGCCGGCACCGTGCCGGGAGGTGCGTACGCCAGCGCGATCGTCGCCGGACTCGTGATCGCGATGGCCCCGAGCCCCTGGAGCAGGCCGCCCCAGGCCTTGAGGCCGAACTCCTTGGTGACGCCCGTGCCGCCCTGGATGTCCCAGCCGACCAGGGCACCGGCGCCGTAGGCCGCCTCGGCGATGAACATGCCGAGACCCGTGCCCATCGACTCGGAACAGGTCTTGTGCGGGTCGCCCGGGGCGCCGTAGGGCAGGTCCTTCATCGAGTCGAGCTGCTCGGCCGACAGGCCGACCTGCTCGGGGAAGCACATCGGGTCGGTGCGCAACGCGTTGATGCCGTTCTCGCACTCGGCTCGGGCCGCATCGATCTTGGCGACCTCGGCGTTCACCTCGCCGAGCAACTCGTCGTTGCGGTTGCGCGAGGGGATGTGGTCGTACCACTCGACCGTGGTCTCGTCGGGCCCGCTCGAGATGTACGAGTTGTAGCTCTCGGTGCTGTAGGTGACGCCGCCGGACACCTCGGCGGTGAAGGCCTCGGCCTCGGTGACGAGCTCCCTGAGCCGGGCGACGGGCGCGGCGACGGCCGTGGCGAGGTCGTCGAGCAACGTCGCGACCTGGCCGAACGTGTCACCGAGGGTCTGCGTGCTCGTGCCGACCGGGTCCATGGCGACGAACAACTGCTCGGCCTCGGGCGCCGCGTAGACGCCCGACAGCCCGGACCAGGAGGTGACGACGCCCGCACCCTTCTCGGCGATCGCGGTCGCCGTGCTGCGGAAGGTGGCGGCGGACGTCGAGATCGCCGCCGGGTCGATGGTGACGCCGGGGATCGCACCGGGGACGATCAGCGAGGGGCTCATCGCGGCACCATCGGGGTCAAGACGGGCGGAATGCCGGCGGCGCTCTGCTCGCTCGCCAGCGCGGGTGCCTCGGCGGCGGCCGTCTCGGCGGCGGATTGGGCGTTCGCCGCCATCTCCTCGTCGCCCGCGACGTAGGCGATGGTCGCCTCGGCGGCACCGGTGCCGCACGACTCGATGCGGTTCACGACCGACGTGAGGGTCGTCGCCTCGGACTCGATCAGCCCCAGCACCGCGTTGGCCACGCCCACGAGGAGGTCGCCGACACCGCCGCTCAGCTCTTCGTGACCGGTCTCCAGGCCTCCGGCCGCGGTGCCGAGGTCACCGGCCGAGACCTGGACCTCGGCCAGGACCGACTGCACCCCGCTGGGCGAGATCGACCACGAACTCATGAGCGTGCCCCTTCGTCGGTCGTCGCGGGCGCAGCCGTCGCGGGCCTCGGCCCACCCGGGACGGCCTCGACCACGACGCGCCCCCCGGTGTTGCGGACGAGCGCCTGCACGACCGCGTCCGACACCGGGTCGGTCCCCGGCGCGTACGCCTCGGTCAGCCAACTGCCCGCCTCGACGTCCACCCCGAGCAGGACGGAGGCGTCGGCCGGGTCCTCGACGTAGGTGCTGCGCACGATGGCCAGGACGAGCCCGTCGTCGGTCGCGATCTGCAGCCCGCCGCCGTTCCAGAGCTTGCCCAGCCCGAGGTACGGGTCGATCTCGGCGGCTGCGCGGGCACCGTCGACGGCGGTCACGGGCTCGGGCGTCACCACGGTGTACTCACGAGGCACGGTGCACCCCCGGCGGGGTCATCGCGGCGAGGATCTCGTCGGCGCCGACGACCTCGACCGCGTCGGCGAAGCGGTGCCAACGGGCTGCGGCGGCGGCACCGTCGACAGCACCAGCACCAGCACCAGCACCGACCTCGGCGTCACCTGCCGGCCCCTCGTCGAACGACACGAGCACCGACGGCGTCCGCGACGACCCGAGCACCCGTCCACCGACCCGACGGACGAGACCCTCGACGTCCAGCTGCATGCCGCGCACGCTCCGCGCCCCGACGACGGCGGCGAGCGGTTGCGGTGCGACCCGGTCGTGGGCGGACACCGTCCCGTCGGCCCGACCCGACATCGACCACGCCGTGGCGAGCAGGACCTGCTGTCGACCGGCCACGTCGGCGAGGGCGTCCGCGACGACGCCCGGCGCGACGGCTCCGGTCACGACGATGCGGGTCTCCTCGATCACCCCGTCGTCGCTGCGCGCGATGCGCACCCAGCCCCGATACCTCGGCCCGGAGGCGTCACCGCCGGCCACGTGGAACCGCGTCTCGGAGGGCATGCGGCTGCGCGCGGCGGCCGTGAAGAAGTCCCGGTCCCAGACCGTGGTGGCCGGCTCGGTCGTCCCCCACAGGGTGCGCGTGCCAGGCGCGAGCGCCTCGACGAGTCGTTCGAGCGTGCCACCGAGTCGGGCCTCGGCCCGCGCCCGGTGGTGGGTGACGACGGCGAGCTGCGTCCACGGGACGGCGTCGGGGTCGACGGTGCGTCCCTCGTCGAGCCGGACCGACGACGGCGCCTCGTCCTGCGGCAGCGGGTAGCCGTCCTCGGTCACCCCGAGGCCGTGGGCCGGTGAGCGCACCGGCTCGAGCGTGACCGCCCGACGCAGCGAACCGTCGGAGGCGCGGGTCAGCCAGACCCCGCCGAGCACGTCGAGCAGGTGGAACAGGGAGTACGTGAGCCGCGATGCGGGATCGGTGACGAGCGCGACGCGGGTACCCGGCCCGGCACAGTCGACGAAGAGGGCCGAGAGGCCGCTGGACACCCCGACGACGGGCTTGCTCGATCGCGACTCGACCCAGCCGGGCCCGTGCGTGTCGAGCATCGGGTGCAGCAACGAGACGGTCGTCGTGGCATCGTCGGTCATGGCTTCCCCCCGGTAGCGGCGACGACCATCGTACGGGGGCGGCGCTCCCGGCCGCCGTCGGCCGAACGCCCCACGGGCCCGTACCCCGATGACGTGGGAAGGGACGTGACGGCGCTGGTGACCAGGCCGTCAGCCCGGCCGTCACGTCACCTCAGAGAAGAAGAGAGCGAGTGACGGGAATCGAACCCGCGCTATCAGCTTGGGAAGCTGAAGTTCTACCATTGAACTACACTCGCGCGGCGCCTCGGAGGCGCGTCAGACCACTATAGCGGCCCGCGCCTCCCGTGCTCCCTCCGCCCTGCCGAGCGTGTGGCACCGCCGAACGGACATCGCACCGCCGAGTTCCGCGGTGCGACGTCCAGCAGGCGGTGCGACTCCGCGCACCACCGGCAGGAGGCGCGCTCAGGCCCCGGTCGCGACCGAGACGATGCGCAGGTCGACCGATGCCGGGGGAACGGGCTCCCCGCTCACGCGGTCGAGCAGCGCCTGGGCGACCGCACGGGCCACGAGCGGGCCGGAGCCGCTCTCGTCGACCGCGATGTCGAGGGTGATGCGGGTCTCGAGGTCGGCCACGGCGATGCCGACGAGGGGCACGGGTCGGCCGGGGGCGGCGGCCTCGGCGGAGGCCGGGTCGGCGCGCTCGGCGTCGGGGATGTCGGAGGCGGGAACGCCCGGGTCGACCGACGTGGCTCCGGCGATCGAGGCGTCGCTCTGCACGGTCGACCCCACGACCCCTCCGCCACCGACGACGGCGCTCAACCCCTGGAAGGCCGAGCGGACGACGCTGCCGAATCCGGGCCGGGCCCGGACGTGCACGACGCCGTCGACCGAGGCAGCGATCTCGCCGAGCTCGGCGGCGAGCAGGGACAGGTCGGCCGGACTGATCGGGGCCCGCAGGCCGTCGTCGTCGCTCACGCCGCGCCTCCTTCGCGCTGCAGGTGGACGTCGTCGACGACCACGTCGACGCTCTCGAGGGTCAGCTCGGTCTGACGGGACAGGCTCGACGACACCGCCGACTTGACCGCCTCGGCGAGCGCGGGCAGCGGTTCGCCGAAGAGGCCGCTGACGACGACCTCGACCCGGACGAGCGCACCGGGCACGCTGACGTCGCCGTGGATCGTGCACGAGATGACCATGGCGCCTTCGACGCCGTCGCCCGCCTCGCGGATGAGTGACCGCACGGCGCCCTCGGTGATGTGCAGGGTGGAGCGCTCGTCGATCGAGGCGAGCGGGATCTGCCTCCCGGCCCGCGACTCGAGGCGCACGCGGTCCATCACGCCCGAGATCCAGCTCGGGTCCGGTGCGGGGCTCGCCGCGGCGTCGGACTCGAGCAGTCGGGCCCCCATCGCCCGGAGGCGTTCGAGGGCGGCGAGCTGGGCCCGGGCCTCGGGCGACTCCTCGATCTCGGGGTCGTAGGGCTGCCGGCCGGCGTCGAGGTAGTCGACGAGACGCTCGGGCGAGACCCCGTCGTCGATGCCGTCGACGAGCTCGTCGGGCGATGGGTCGGCGTCGCCAGGCGCACCCGGCTCGACGGACCCGCCCGGGTCGACGGACTCGCCCAGGGCGACGGGCGCGTCGGGCGGGGTCGGGTCTTCGTGGGCGTGGTCGGTGCCGTGAGGACGGTCACTCATCGCCAGGCCTCCATCTCGCGGGTCAGGGTCTCTCGGGCCCGGGCCAGTTGCCCCCGGACCGCGGTCACGGTGGTGCCGGTCCGTTCGGCGATCTCGGTGTACGACTCGCCACCGACCTCACGCAGAGCCCACACCTGCCGTTGGCTGGCCGGGAGCCGCGCGAGCGCCGCACGCAGCGCCTCCATGGCGTCGTTCGAGGACGCCCGGCGTTCCGGATCGGTCGTGGGCGTCGCCGCCGGCAGCTCGAGGTCGTCGACGTCGTCGGTGAGGCGTCGCGACCGGATCAGGTCGAAGGCCTTCCGCGACACGATGCGCATCATCCAGCCCTTGACCGCCGCGGGCGTCTGCAGCGTCGGCAGTTCGCGCCAGATCGTGATGGACGCCTCCTGCACCGCGTCGGTCGCGTCGGCTCGTGAACCGGTGAGTCGGGTGGCGTACGCCGTCATCAGCCCCAGATGGCGTCGGAGCAGCACTTCGAAGGCCCGCTCGTCACCCTCGGCGGCACGCGACGCGAGCACGGCGTCGGTGGCCTCGGTCAGGTCCGCCGCCATGTCCGCCTCCTCTGCTGCTGCTGCGTCCGCCCGGGCCCCCAGGACGAGGAGGCGCGGGTCACGACCCGTGGACGAGTCACGACCCGTGGATGAATGGTGACGCATTCCGTGACGTTCGGGCCACGGAATGCGTCTCATCCCTGGATACACCGGGATCGGTGCGCGCGGGAGACCGTGACCGGACCCGTCGGCGGCTCGTCGGGTAAGACCGAGGGGCGAGGCCGACCCGTCGCACATCGTCCGATCAGAAGGAGACACCGATGGCCCCCACCGACGAGACCCCGAAGAGCACCGTCCCGAGAGGCACCGTCGGGGTGCCCGGCAGGACGGTGGTCGCCGACGGCGTCGTCGCCACGATCGCCGGCATCGCCGCCCGCGAGGTGCCCGGCGTCTTCGCCCTCGGTGGCGGCACCGCACGGGCGTTCGGCGCCCTGCGGGACGTGATCGGCACGACCGACCTCGGTCAGGGCGTGCGCGTCGAGGTCGGCGAGACCCAGGTCGCCGCCGACGTCACGATCGTCGTCGGGTACCCGGCCCCCCTGCACACGGTGGCCGAACAGGTGCGTGCCGCGGTGGCCGGGGCGATCGAGCAGCTCGTCGGCATGGAGGTCGCCGAGGTGAACGTCGCGATCGTCGACGTCCACATCCCCGGTGACGACGACGTCGACGCCACCAGCGAGAGCCGCGTCTCGTGACCGCCACCACCACGGGCATGGCCGTCGGCGCCGTGCTCGCCGTCTCGGCCCTGGCCTTCGGGTTCTGGGGCTTCGTGCTCGTCGCGGTCTTCATCGCCGTCGGCGCGCTCGTCGGGCGCATCGTCTCGGGCAGGACCGACGTGGCCGGGCTCCTGGACGCCCTGCGCGGACGGCGCTCGTCGTCATGACCACCGCGGGCACGGATCTCGCCGAGACGGGACGCGTCGTCGCGGGGCACGTCGGCATCCCCGCCAAGGTGCTGCAGAAGGTGGCGGTGGCCGTCGTCGCCGAGACCCTCCACGTGCGTCGGGCCGACGTCCGCGTCCTGGCCGAGGACGACGCCGGCCAGCTCGCGCTGCGCGTCTCGACGCCGGTCCGCGTCCCGATGCTCTCCGAGGCCGTGACCATGCCCGAGGGCGGGGTCCTCGCCGTCGTCCGCGACCTCCAGTCCACCCTGACCCGTCGGCTCTCCGAACTCGCGGGGCGCACCGTGTCCCGCGTCGACGTCACCGTCAGCGGCAGCCGCACCGACCGGACGGGGCGCACCTCGTGAGCGGGATCGACCCCGGCCTCCACCGCCGTGTCCTCCGACGCGAGCAGCACTCCTCGCGCTCGGGCAGCGCGATCGTCGTGCTCGTGCTGCTCACGCTCGTCGTCGGGTACGTCGGCGTGGAGGCCGTCTACGCCGCGCTCGGTCGACGGGCCCTGCTCTTCTCCCCGGTCGACGTCCTCGCGACGCTGACGTCGTCGGTCGACGGCGGCGGCACCTCGGGCCTCGTGCTCGGCGCCGGCGTCGTCGCGGCGATCGTGGGCCTCGTCCTGATCGGCCTCGCCGTGACGCCCGGCCGTCGCGGACGCCACGCCATCGACGACGACCGCGTGGCGGTGGTCGTCGACGACCGGGTCATCGCGACCTCGCTCGCCCGGGCCGCCCGTGTCTCGGGGCGCCTCTCGGACCAGCAGGTCTCGGCGTGGGTGTCCCGTCGTCGGGCCCAGATCGACCTGACGCCCGCGTCCGGCCTCGCGGTCGACGAGCAGTCGGTCGAGGCCGCCACCCGTTCCGAACTCGGGTCCGTCGCCTACCGGCCCGAGCTCACGGCTCGCGTCCGCACGACCGACACGGGGAGGGTCGGCGCATGACCTCCAGCAACCGGTTCGCGAACCGCCTCCTCCTGTTCGTCGTCGGCCTCGTCGCCCTGGCCGTCGGGGCGTTCCTCGTGATCGTCGCCCTGCCCGGCGGCGGCGTCCTGCGCGACCTGCTGTCGCCCGCGTCGTCGGCCCTCGACGACGCCGTGGCGGCGACGCCGATCGACCCGTCCGGTGCGACGGGCGGCAGCTGGCTGCCGGTGGCCCTCGCCCTGCTCTGCCTGTTGCTCGTCATCGTCTTCGTCGTCGCGATCCCCGCCCACGGGCACGGTCGCACCGACAGCGTCGTCGTCCAGGACGACCCGGCCGGCTCGATCGCCGTGTCGAGCTCGTTCGCCGACACCGCGATCACCGACGCGCTCCGCGACCGCCGCGACGTGGCCTCGGTGGGCGTCTCGGCGTGGACCGTCGCAGGTCGGCCCGCCCTCAAGGTGCGGGTGCGGCTGACCGCGGGGTCGTCCCCGGCGCCCGTGGTCGCGGCGGCGTCCGACGTCGCCCGCGGGCTCGACCGCGTGCTGGGCGAGACGGTGCCCGTGCTCGTCGAGATCACCGGCGCCTCGGCCGTGCGCAAGGGGGCCGACAGCCGCGTGTCCTGACGACCCGCACCTCCTCGGCTCCGCGACCCGCGCCTCCTCGGCTCCGCGATCCGCGCCTCCTCGGCTCCGCGACCCGCGCCTCCTCGGCTCCGCGACCCGCGCCTCCTCGACCCGGCCGGGCCTCAGCGGACGGCGAGCAGGATCTTGCCGCTGTGCCCGCCGGACTCCATGCGCTTGTGGGCCGTGGCGACGAACTCGAGCGGGTAGACGCTGTCGAGCACCGGTCGCACCGACCCGGCCTCGACCAGCGGCCAGACGTGCTCGCGCACCTCGGCCATGATCGCGCGGCGTTCGTCGAGGGGGCGGGCGCGCAGCGTGGTGGCCCAGACCCGACCGCGCTTGGCCATCAGGCGCGACAGGTCGATCGTGGCCGACGGGCCGCCCTGCACGGCGATCACCATGATCCGGCCGTTCACGGCGAGCGCCTCGACGTCGCGGGCGATGTAGTCGCCACCGACCAGGTCGAGAACGACGTCGACGCCGCGGCCCTCGGTCAGCTCGTCGACGACCGCGACGAAGTCCTCGGTCTTGTAGTCGATGCCGCGTGCGGCGCCGAGCTGTTCGCAGAACGACGTCTTGTCGGCCGTCCCGGCGGTGGCGTAGACGGTCGAGCCGAGCGCGACGGCCATCTGGATGGCGATCGAGCCGACGCCGCTGGCGCCGCCGTGCACGAGCAGGGTCTCGCCCGGCTTCAGCCCGGCGCTCATGAAGACGTTCGACCAGACGGTCGCGACGGCCTCGGGCAGGCCCGCCGCCTCGACGAGGTCGACGCCTCGCGGCAGGGGCAGCACCAGGCCCTCGTCGACCTGCACGCGGTCGGCGTAACCACCGCCCGGCAGCAGGGCCACGACGTAGTCGCCGACGGCCGCGGCGGTGACGTGCTCGCCGGTCGCGACGACGGTGCCGCTGACCTCGAGCCCGGGCCAGCCGGGCGCCCCGGCGGGCGACGGGTAGTGCCCCTCGCGCTGGTTGACGTCGGCGCGGTTGACGCCCGCGGCGGCGACGTCGATCACGACCTCGCAGGGGCCGGGCACCGGCTCGGCGACCTCGGAGACGACGAGGGCGGAGGGCCCTCCGGGCACGGGGACGGTGATGGCACGCATGGGTCCATCCTCCCCCCGTGGCCCGGCACGCGCTGACTAGTCTTGTCGCGTGCTGCTCTCCGACCGCGACATCAAGCTCGAACTCGACGCCGGCCGAATCGGCCTCGACCCCTACGACCCGACGCTGATCCAGCCGTCGAGCATCGACGTGCGGCTCGACCGGTTGTTCCGGCTCTTCGACAACCACAAGTACCCGTTCATCGACCCGGCCGAGGACCAGCCCGAATTGACCCGCCTGGTCGAGGCGAAGGCCGACGAGCCGTTCATCCTGCACCCGGGCGAGTTCGTGCTGGGCAGCACGTACGAGTTCGTCACCCTGCCCGACGACGTCGCGGCCCGCCTCGAGGGCAAGAGCTCGCTCGGGCGCCTCGGCCTGCTGACCCACTCGACCGCGGGCTTCATCGACCCCGGCTTCGGCGGGCACGTCACGCTCGAGCTGTCGAACGTCGCCACCCTGCCGATCAAGCTCTGGCCCGGCATGAAGATCGGCCAGCTCTGCTTCTTCAAGCTCAGCTCACCCGCCGAGCACCCGTACGGCTCGTCCGAGTACGGCTCGCGCTACCAGGGCCAGCGTGGTCCGACCGCCAGCCGGTCCTTCCAGGGCTTCGTGCACACGGACGTCTCCGCCCGCGACTGACCGTTGCGCGCTCGCGCCGCGCGCTCGCCCCGCCCTTGCCGCGTTGGCCCCGCGCGTTCGCGCCGCGTTCGTCGAGAACGCAGGAGGCGCGGGCCGCGTCCCCGACGGACGCCCCCTCCGGAGACGAGAAAGGGGTGCGGAAGGAACCCGACTCCCTCCGCACCCCGGCGACACGAGAGAAACCCGACGTCGATCTCGTGCGCTGTGACTCGCGGTCCTGAACCTTTCACCGCGAGGCCAATTCATTCTGCGGCTCTCCGCTCCTCGGGCAAACCCGGCAATGTCCGAAAAACGAAATGAAAGCTCAGCTGGCGAAGCGGTGGCAAAAAGTCACCCGTCACCCTTCGAGGGTGTCGCGGGGTGACCGCCCGAACTCGGCCGTGTACTGGGCCGCGAAGCGGCCCGCGTGGGCGAAACCCCAGCTGAGCGCCACGCCCGCGACGGTGTGGCCGAGGGTCGGATCAGCCATGACGAGGTCCCCGTGCGCGCCGCGCAGCCGCGCCCGCCGCAGTTCGGCCATGGGCGTCGAGTCGAGGTGGCGACGGAACGCCAGCTGCAGGGCGCGGGGGGTCACCCGAGCCGCCTCGGCGATCTCGACGACGCCGATGTCGTCGTGCGCGTGCTGCTCGATGTAGTCGCGAGCCCGACGCACGGTCGACGGGAGGGGCGTGACACCGTCGTCGCCGCCCACGCCGACGACGTTCGTCTCGAACGTCTCGAGGTAGGCCGCGACGAGCGACCGGAACGCCGAGCCCCGCACCAAGGAGCTCGCCATCGCCGCGTCGTTGCGGATCACGTTCTCGTGGACGTGGACCACGAGTTCGGACCAGTAGCGGGCCATCGCCGCGGACACCGCCTCGGTGGCCGTCGACCGGAGGCCCCCCGGGGCCGCGAGCCGCATGGCGCCCAACTCACGCTCGACGGCAGCGCGGTCGAGCAGCACCTGACCGAGCACGAGGTCGAACGACTCCATGACCTTCGCCTCGTGCGAGGGAAAGGCGAAGGGGGCACCGGGGTATACACGGATCTCGTGGTCGCGGGTGCGCAGCGACAGCCGGCCCGCCATCACCCCGCCGGCCACGAGGAACCCGGCGGGCTCGCTCTCGGTCAGCAGCCGGCCACGCCGGTACTCGAAGCGACACAGTGCGAACCGCGTCTCGCCGGACACGGCTCGACTGTAGGTGAACGGCTCGGGGCCTTCCCCTTCGAGTCGCGTGATCTTGTAGTTCTTGCGGATCAGCGCGTGGGCGACCTCACGATCGGAGGTCGAGACGCTGCGGACCCGCGGGTCGACGAACGCCTCGACGGGCTGCGCCCTGGGGGGCGCCACGGTCGGATCGGTGGTGGTGTCGGTCGGCGTGATCTTCGTGGGCGTGGTGTTCGTGGGCGTGGTGCGGAGTGCAGCTGATCCGGCGACTGGTGAGGCCGCCTGCGGTGTGGACGTCACGGTCGTTCCCCTCGGGTGGGACGGCGATCCGGGGTGGTTGGTCCCGGGTGGTCCTCCCGACGTCGGTGTCGGGTGGCCTACCCGAGAGTATCCACCTGAAGAACTGGGCGCGCGCCGCATCCGGTGGGTACGGCGCCTCCTGGTCGGGTGCCACGCGCACCCGCGTAGCGTCGGGTCATGGACTACAGAACCCTCGGAAACAGTGGAGCCTCGGTGTCGGAGCTGACACTCGGCACCATGACCTTCGGCGCCGAAGCCGACGAACCGACCTCGCACGCCATCCTCGACGCCTTCGTGGCCGGAGGTGGCACGCTCGTCGACACCGCCGACGTCTACAGCGCCGGCACCAGCGAGACCATCATCGGCCGGTGGCTGGCGAGCCACCCCACGGACGCCGACCAGGTCGTGCTCGCGACCAAGGGACGCTTCCCCATGGGCGACGGGCCCAACGACGTCGGCCTGTCGCGTCGTCACCTCGCGAAGGCCCTCGACGCCTCGCTGACCAGGCTCGGCGTGGAGCACGTCGACCTCTACCAGATGCACGCCTGGGACCACCTCACCCCGATCGACGAGACGCTGAGGTTCCTCGACGACGCCATCAGTGCGGGCAAGATCGGCTACTACGGCTTCTCGAACTACCTCGGGTGGCAGGTGACCAAGGCCGTCGGCCGGGCCGAGGCCCTCGGGTTCGCCCCGCCCGTCACGCTGCAGCCGCAGTACAACCTGCTCGTCCGCGACATCGAGCACGAGGTCGTCCCGGCCTCGCTCGACGCCGGCATCGGCCTGCTGCCCTGGTCGCCGCTGGCCGGCGGCTGGTTGAGCGGCAAGTACGTCCGCGACCAGGCGCCCACCGGCGCCACCCGCCTCGGCGAGGACCCGAAACGCGGCATGGAGGCCTGGGAGGCGCGCAACGCGGACGAGCGCACCTGGACCGTCCTCGACGCGGTCACCTCGATCGCCTCGGCGCACGACGCCTCGGCCTCGCAGGTCGCCCTGGCCTGGCTGCTCCGGCAGCCCGCGGTCACCTCGGTGATCCTCGGCGCCCGCACGGTCGAGCAGCTCGACGACAACCTGGGTTCGTCGGCCCTGGCCGCGGCCCTCACCCACGACGAGGTCGCCCGGCTCACCTCGGCGAGCGCACCCCGGGTCGACGACTACCCCTACGGCACGGCGGGCGTCGCCCAGCGCGACCGGAAGATCACCGGCGGCCGCTGACCAGGAGGCGCGGCGCGCCTCCTGCGGGCACCGCGCCTCCTGCAGTCCCCGCTCCTCCCCCGCGCTGCTCATCCCGCACGACACCGCGAGATGGTCACCGCGCCAGGTTTTCTCCTGGCGCCGTGACCATTTCGCGGTGCTGTGCGGTAGAGCGGCACGCGTGACCCAGCATCCCGCCACGAAGTAAACATCCCGCCACGCGATCCTGTGGCGGGACGTCTACTTCGTGGCGGCGTGCCCGGAGCCCGGGGGCGGGGCGGTGTCGTGCGGGGCGGTGCGGGCGGTGCAGGGCGGTGCGGCGGGGGCTCAGCGCTGCAGCGAGGCGGTGGCGCCGACGCGACCGCGGGCGACCCGCACGGCGATCGTGACGACCAGCACGACGGCGGCGGCGACGATCGCGGCCACCCCGGCGACGACGTTCTCTGGTTCGCCGGTCAGGCGGCCGACCGCGATCCAGGCGAGTCCCCACGAGAGCGACAGGGCGGGAGCGAGGCGGCCGCGCCCGGCGAAGGCCAGCACGACGCCGACGAGTGCGGCCACGGCGAGCACCACCGACGACCAGAACCCGGCCGCGAAGCCGAAGCCGTCGAAGCCCGCGTCGACCAGGCCGGCGGCGATGTTGGCGACCGTCGCGACGCTGACCCAGCCGAGGTAGAGGCCGAGGGTGCCGTCGGTCACGACCGCGTCGACCCACCCGCTCGACGCGGTGTGGAACAGGATGACGAAGATGCGCGCGAGCACCAGCAGCAGCGCGACGATCACGACGGCGCCCAGCCAGACGCTGCCGAGCTGCACGGCGGCGAACAGCCAGGCGGCGTTGAGCAGCAGCGAGGCCGCGACCCAGTAGCCCAACCGACGGTGTCGGGTCACGGCGCGCTGACCGGGCAGGGCCTGGTAGATCGCGTAGGCGACGAGGCCG
This sequence comes from Frigoribacterium sp. 2355, assembly GCF_054060695.1. NCBI lineage: Bacteria > Bacillati > Actinomycetota > Actinomycetes > Micrococcales > Microbacteriaceae > Frigoribacterium > Frigoribacterium sp. 2355. Next base: position 64,329 of record NZ_JBSSDL010000004.1, read on the forward strand.
AGGTAGATGACGCTCCAGATGCTGAAGGCCGTGGTCGCCGGGGCGACCGTCGTGGCCGTCGCGCTGAGGGCCCCGCCCGCCGCGTCGGACACCGAGACGCCGCCGAACGCGCCCGATCCGTAGGCGGCCAGCACGATCGCGAGGACCGCGGTCACGACCACGACGATCTGGCGGACGACGTCACGCGACGTCGCGGTCTCGGCAGGGGGTCGGGTGCTCGTGTCGGTGCTCATGAGGGGGACGCTAGTCGTGCCCGCCGGTCGATCTCTTAGTTGCTAAGAGGATTGTCAGGGAAGGGGCGGCGAGGGAAGGGTGGCCCAGCCGGGGAGGCGCGGTGCGGGAGGTACAGCCCGGGCGGCACAGCCCAGGAGGCGCGGTGCGGACGGGCGGTCAGCCCACCTGCACGGGCGGTCCCGCGATCAGCAGCACCACGAAGACGACGACCACGGCGACGACCAGCAGCACGAGGGCGAGGACGAGGTGCCCGAGCATCCAGCGCAACAGGCGGTCGAGGGGACGTCGGTCGCGCGGGTCGTCGGTCGCCGTGCGGCGCCAGGCACCGGCGAGGAGGCCGCGGCGGTCGATCCAGCGCTCGACGGGCAACGAGGCGAACGGCACGACGGCGCTGGCGAGGGCGGCCAGGGTCACCCCGCCCGACCAGCGCTGGTTCACTGCGACGACAACGCCCGCGACGAGGTACGCGAGGAACACGAAGCCGTGGATCGGCCCGGCCACGCTGACCGGCCAGTCGCCGACCCCCACCGCGTACTTGAGGATCATGCCCGCGATGAGCAGCGACCAGGTCACCACCTCGGCGACGGCGAACGAGCGGAAGAGGGTGCGAGGCGACACGAGCTGCTCCTGGTGAGGGGCCGACGGGGACGCGTCCATGCTCGCAGCCCCCTGCTGAGCGCCGGCCCTGCCCGCTCGCCCTGGTGACTCGGCCACGCGGCCCTGCCCGCTCTACGCGGCCACGCGGCCACGCGGCCACGCGGCCCGCGTACCCCTCCGGCTGGGTGCCGGCCCGCGCCTCCTCGGTTGGATGGGTCCCATGACGACACTCGCGATCATCGGTGCAGGCAAGGGGCTCGGCGCTGCCGTGGCCCGACGATTCGGCGCGGAGGGCTTCAGCGTGGCCCTCATCTCCCGCCACCAGGGCAGGCTCGACGCCCTCGCGGCCGAACTCGAGGCCGACGGCGTCACGGCCCGGGGCTTCACCGCCGACGTGCGCGACGCGGCGAGCATCGCCGCCGCGCTCGAGCAGGCGACCGAGCAGCTCGGACCGATCCAGGTCATGCAGTACAGCCCGCTGCCCCAGAAGGACTTCATGCGTCCCGTGCTCGAGACCATGCCCGCCGACCTGGTCGGTCCGGTCGAGTTCTCGATCTACGGGCCGGTCGCAGCCGTGCACCAGGTGCTGCCCGGCATGCGGTTCCTGCCCGACGGCGGCGGGTCCATCCTCTTCGTCAACGGCGGCTCGGCCGTCACGCCCGGCGCGAAGGTGACGGGCACCTCCATCGCCTTCGCCGGGCTGACCGCCTACGCACAGCTACTCCACGACGAGCTCGCCGGCGAGGGTATCCACGTCGGTCAGCTGATCATCCCCGGCGGCATCGAGCCCGAGAGCAGCGACAAGAGCCCGGAGGCGCTGGCCGAGTTGCTCTGGCAGCAGCACGTCACGCGCGGCGACTTCCGGACCACGGCGCCCGAGAAGGGCACGCCCGCCTGACGCCCGGCGTTCGGGTGGGGGCTGGAGCCTCCGCCGGACAGCCATGAACCCCGTTTCGAACCATGCACCCGCTTTCTTCTGGGTTCATGGTTCGAAACGGGGTTCTTCGCTGGTCCCGTGGGGGCGGGGCCAGCACAACGCGGGCCCGGGTCAGCACAGCGCGGCCCGGGCCAGCAGCGCGCGGCCTCAGACGCCGCCGAAGCGCTCGGTGCGGACGCGGGTCGGCGCGTGCCCGAGCTCGACCAGCCAGCCGGCGACGACCGCCACGAACGAGTTCGCCCCGCAGACGTAGACCAGCGGATGCTCGGACACGGGCAGCACGAGCCGCTCGAGTTCGTCGCGGGTGAGCCGGCCCGCCGGCCGCGCGTGCCCCTCGGGAGCGGTGCGGCTGAAGACCCAGTCGACCACGAGGGGCGCCCCAGGCCCGGTCGTGTCACGAGCCGAGGAGGCGCGCGCGGCCTCGTCCAACTCGCCGACGTACCACCGCGAACCCGGGTCGCGCACCGAGGCGAGCAGACGCATCGGGGGTGCGTCCCGGCCTCGGGCCCGCACCATCGCCATCAGCGGTGCGACGCCCGACCCCCCACCGATCAACTGCACGGGGGCGGCCGTCGGCGGGGTCGCCCCCTCGGGCTCGGGCAGCACCGCGTGGACGGCCGAGTCGGGCTCGAACTCGGTCGGCGGCCAGACGAACCAGCCGCCGATCGGGCCGCGCACCTCGATCGGATCGCCGGGTTCGGCCGCGTCGACCAGGTAGGGCGAGACCTCACCGTCGTCCAGGCGCTCGACGGTGACCTCGATCTGCGGGACCGGGCCCGCGCCTCCCGCGCCTCGCACGCCGTCGGGGCCACCGGAGGCCCGGACGTCGCTCAGCGAATACGACCGCACGGCCGTGTACCCGTCGTCCGCGGTCAGCCGCAGGTCCACGTGCTGGCCGGCTCGCGCGGGCCGGAGGCCGGGCACCGCGAGGGTCAACGACCGGGCCCGCGGCGTCTGCGCGACCGACGACACGATCGTGGCGGGCAGCCAGGCGTACGGATCACCCGCGGGGTCGAGCCCGGCGACGCCGCCGACCCCGGGGTCGGGAACGGGGTCGCTCACGCGTACCGTTCTTCCTTCCACGGGTCGCCGTGCGGGTGGTAGCCCATGCTCTCCCAGAAGCCGCGGCGGTCGGTGGCCATGGTCTGGATGCCCTGCAGCCACTTCGCGCTCTTCCAGAAGTAGAGGCCGGGCACGAAGAGGCGCGCGGGGCCGCCGTGTTCGGCGTGCAGCGGCTGGCCCTCGTAGGTGTCGACCACCCAGGCCTTGCCCCCGAGCAGCTCGCCGAGCGGCAGGTTGGTCGTGTACCCGCCGTGGCTGGTCGCCATCGCGAACTCGTGCGTGGTCTCGAGGCCGTCGAAGAGGGTGTCGAGCGAGACGCCCCGCCAGTGGGTGCCGAGCTTCGACCAGCTCGTGACGCAGTGGATGTCGGTCTCGATCGCCTCGTGCGGCAGGGCCTGGAAGTCGGCCCAGGTGAGGGAGCGCTGCCCGGTCTCGGTGGCGACCTGGAGCTCCCACCGCTTGATGTTCGGCGTGGGGCCGGCCGACAGGACCGGGAACCCGCTCTCGAGGTACTGCCCCGGGGGCAGTCGCGGGTCGGCCGCGCGTCGCCTGCCGAAGCCGGTGAATCCTGCCATGGTGCGCCTCCTCGGGGTGGAGCGGGGTCGTTCGCGGGTGCGTCGTACGCCCGTCAGCCTACGCACGACCCCCGACGGCGCCGGGCCCCGAGGCTGCGTCCGCGCTGGGAGAACGTTGACCCCGGCATGGGTGGAGGTCGTACGGTGGATGCAGGTCAATTCGAAAGGACCCCACATGGCTGAGTACACCCTGCCCGATCTGCCCTACGACTACTCCGCTCTGGCGCCGCACATCAGCGCGAAGATCATGGAGCTGCACCACTCCAAGCACCACAACACGTACGTCACCGGTGCGAACACGGCCAACGCCGCCCTCGCCGAGGCCCGCTCGACGGGTGACCTGGCGAACGTCAACAAGCTCGAGAAGGACCTCGCCTTCAACCTCGGCGGCCACGTCAACCACTCGATCTTCTGGACGAACCTCACCCCCGAGACCAGCGAGCCCACCGGCGACCTGCTCGAGGCCATCGGCCGCGACTTCGGCGACCTCGAGAAGTTCAAGGCCCACTTCACCGCCACCGCGCTCGGCGTGCAGGGCTCGGGTTGGTCCGTGCTCGCGTACGACGTGCTCGGCCAGCGCCTCAGCGTCTTCCAGCTCTTCGACCAGCAGGGCAACGTGCCGTTCGGCCTCGTCCCCCTGCTGATGCTCGACGTGTGGGAGCACGCCTACTACCTCGACTACCAGAACGTGCGCGCCGACTACGTCAAGGCCTTCTGGAACATCGTGAACTGGAGCAACGTCGAGGCCCGCCTCGCCGCCGCGACGACCAAGACCGACGGTCTCATCACGCTCTAGCCCCTCCGGCACCACCACGCCGACGGCGCGTCCCCACCCGGGGGCGCGCCGTCGCCGCGTCCCCGGGGGCCCGACGGCTCGTCCCCACCCCGGCGCGTTCGTCCTCAAGGATGAAAACCCCGCAGGAGGCGCGCGCGGCCGGTCGACGACGCCTTACGGTCGTCGACATGGACACCATCCCCGACGACCTGCGCACCTGGGTGCCGCGCCTCGCGGCCCCCGTCGCCGCCGCGGTCTTCGTGCTGCTGTGGACGATCGCCGAGGCCGGTCGGGGCGAGATCGTCGAGAACGTCGTCCTGTTCGGGCTCTTCGGCCTGGCCGTCGGCCTCGCGGTCTGGATGCCGTGGACGTCGATCGGCCTGATGGTGACGATCCCGGCCCTGCAGCTCGCCGGCTGGGTGCAGCCCCCGACGGACACCACCTGGCCGACGTACCTCGCCCTCGCGTTCGTGGCGTTTTTCGCGGCGTTCGCCCGCTCGGTCGCCGTGCGGCTGGTCGCCCTCGCCGCCGCCGGCCTCGCGTCGGGACTCGCTGCGATCGCCATGGCCGTGCCCACCCTCGCGCGTCCGTACGTCTGGTCGTCGTGGGTTGGCGGCGGCCAGGGCACGAAGACCGACGTGATCACCCTGGCGGCCTCGCTCTTCGGTGCCGCGGCCGCGGCCTGGGCGGTCGGCATCTTCCTCTCGAGCGTGCTGCGGGTCCGCCGCATCGGGCAGGTGCTCGAGCGCACCGAGACGCGCTTCCACGAGACGGACTTCGAGCTGCGCCTCGCCCACGACCGTGCCCGGATCTCCCGTGACGTGCACGACGCCCTCGCCCACTCGCTCGCGGTGATCGTGTCGCAGGCGCAGGGCGCCCTCGCGTTGTCGGCGACCCGTCCCGAGGTCGTCGAGCAGGCGCTGCGCACGATCGCCGACGTCGGCCGCACCTCGTTGGTCGACGTGCGGCACCTGGTCGAGCGCATCCAGCAGGACGCCGACGACGTGACGCCTCGCGAGACCCTCGCCGACCTCGACCGACTCGCGACGACGATGCGCGACGTGGGCATGACCGTCACCCTGCGGCACCTCGGCGACGCCTCCGAGCTGTTGCCCTCGCAAGAACTCGCGGTCTTCCGCATCGTGCAGGAGAGCCTCACCAACGCCCTCAAGCACTCCGGCTCGTCGAGCACGGTCGACGTCGCCCTCGACTGGCGGGGGCCCGGCCTCGCCCTGCTGGTGACGTCCTCGGGCGACGACCCGCTCGTCGCCGCCCGCCGCGGCACCGGCCGGGGCACCGGCATCGCCAGCATGACCGAACGGGCGCGGCTCGCCGGTGGCTGGCTGACGGCCGAGCTCGGGGACGACGGCGTCTTCGTCGTCACCGCCTTCCTGCCGACTCCCGAACCGATCGGACTCCTGCAGTCCTGGACGGAGCAACCCGCATGACCGACGTGACGACCGCGACGACGCGCACCGCGCCTCCTGCCCTCGTGAGGGTGGTCGTCGTCGACGACCAGCCGCTGTTCGCCTCCGGGCTGCAGATGCTGATCGAGGCGCAAGCCGACCTGGTCTGCGTGGGCACGGCTGTCGACGGGGCGGCCGGACTCGCCCTGGTCGAGCGTGAGCGACCCGACGTCGTGCTGATGGACCTGCGCATGCCCGTGATGAACGGCCTCGAGGCCACCACGCGCATCGTGGCGGCGGCCGGCACCGACCCCGACTCGGCCCCGCGCGTCGTCGCCCTGACCACGATCCAGCGCGACGAGGCCGTGTTCAGCGCGTTGAAGGCCGGGGCCTACGCGTTCCTCACGAAGGACGCCACGCCCGACGAGGTGCTGACGACGATCCGCGCGGCGGCGGCCGGCGAGCCCGTCCCGACCACGGCCGCCGCTCTCGACGTCGTGCACGCGTTCGCCGTGCCGACCCCGTCGCCGAAACGGCGGACCGAACCGCTCGAGGTGCTCTCGCCCCGCGAGCGCGAGATCTTCCTGCTCGTGGCACGGGGCCTGAGCAACGCCGAGATCGCCGAGAGCGCGTGGCTGAGCGAGGCGACGGTCAAGAGCCACGTGCGCGCCGTGCTGCAGAAGCTCGGCATGCGCAACCGCGTGCAGATCGTCGTCTTCGCCTACGAGAACGACCTGGTGGGCCCGGCCCGCGACGACGAGGGGGCCACGCGATGACCGACGAGAAGAACGTCCCGACCCGCGACGTTCCGCCCCGCGGAATCTCGCCTCGACAGCGACGCGCGAAGCGGGTGACGCTCGCAGCCGTGGTCGCGGTGGTCGCCGGCGTCGTCGCCTACGGCATCCCGGCCAACGCCGCCTACGCCCTGCCCGACCTCCCCGAGAAGGACGTCGACGCGTGGACGATGCCGCTCGACCGGTACGTGCCGGTCGGCGAGACCTCGTCGTCCTACGCCCTCCTGCTCGTCGCGCAGCAGTGCATGGTCGCGGCCGGTCACGACGACTTCGTGGTGCCGTGGCGGGACGTGGCGGCGGGCGACCGGGCGGGCGAGCTGTCGATGAACGGCTCGCTGCGCCTCCGGGCCTTCGACCTCGCGACGGCCGAGACCCGTGGCTACCACGCCCTGTCGGTCATCGACGCAGGGGCGGCCGCCTGGTCCGAGTTCTCGTCGCAACCCTGGACGACCGAGAGGTCCGCCCGGTTCGACACCTGCGTGCAGCGCGCCCGCGGGACGGTGCCGTCACTGGACGACTACTCGAACCGCACCCAGTCGCTCGTCCGCCTGAACAACGCCGCGTTCGAGGGGGCCCGTGACGACCCCACGGTGACCGCGACCTGGGACGACTGGCGCGGGTGCATGCAGGACGCCCGGGTGGGCGACGTGGCCTCCGACCCGTCGGGCATGCCGACCCTCGAGATGGCCGACCGGTTCGAGACGCTCGACTCGAGCACGTCGCCGACCGACGACGAGATCGAGATCGCGACGGCCGACGCCCGGTGCCGTGAGTCCTCCGGCTACCGCGACGCCCTCTACGAGGCCGAGTGGCAGCGGCAACTCACCGTGCCGCACGACGACGGCGAACTGCTCTCCGGGATCGACACGGCGGCCCTGGCCGCGGACAACGCGGAGATCCGGCGGGTGCTGGCCGAGCTCACCCCACCACGGCCACCGTACTGACCCGCCCCCTCCTCGAGGGACTGGGAAACCGGTCGGCCAGTATCTAAACTGGGTCCACAGAGGACACGTCGGGGGACGGGGGAACATCCGACGGCCTGATCAGCGGGGGCAACGAGCTGGTCAGGCCTTCGTGCCCGGGGGCCACGACGGTCGGCAGCACGAACGCCCACATGTCGCGCAGCCGGTCGAAGAGGTCGGCGCGGCCGGTCAGGGCCTGCGACACGATGTGCACGCCGGCGTACGACCCGACGACGAAGCGGGCGACGCTCTCGACGTCGGTGTCGGCCCGGAAGTCGCCCTCGGCGACCGCGCGCTCGACGAGCCCCGAGATCTGGGCCTGCCAGTCGAGGTACGGGTGCTCGACCCGGAGGTCGCGGCTGGGCGACTGGGTGGTCAGCCGGATGCCCGCCGTGACGAGCACCTCGGTGGTGAGCTGCGTGGCGAGTGACGCGCACGAGAGCATGAGCGCCTCGGCACCGCTGCCCGCGGTCTCGGACACCCGGTCGGCGTAGGCGCGCGAGAGCGCGTGCTGCTCGGCGATGACCGCGTTCGCGAGGTCGGCCTTCGAGCGGAAGTGGAAGTAGAGCGCACCCTTGGTCACGGTGGCGGTCTCGGCGACGAGGTCGAGCGAGGCCTCGCTGTAGCCGTGCTCGTCGAAGACGACGGCGGCCCCTCGGATGATGGCGGCGCGGGTCGCCTGGGCACGTTTCTGCTGGGGCATCGGGTGGGTCTCTCCTGCGGGTCGAGACGGTGCCCCTGCGAGGCACCGCACGGCCGCCCCCCGCCGGCCGCTGCACACGTTACCGGGGCGACCTGCGCCACCCCGACAGCCGCCGGGGTACGCGCAGCAGGGCGTTTCGGGGTACGACCGACCGGTCCGCCTGCGGCTCGTGACGTCGCGTGCCGCGCATGGTCACGGCGCGCTAGCGTGCGGGCATGACGCTCAGCCTCGTGCCCATGCCCACCTCCCGCCTCGTGCCCTGGATGCGACGCTCGACCGCCGAGTACGAGAAGTCCCGCGTGCTCGCCGGCGAGACCCCCGAGCAGGCCGCCGAGGCCGCCCGACGCTCGTTCGGCGAGGCCTTCCCCGACGGGGCACCGGCCGAGGGCCACCTCGTCTACGACGTCATCGACGACGCCCGACCGGGTGAGCCCGTCGGCATCCTCTGGATCGCACCCCGCGTGCCCGGCTCGTCGGACTGGTGGGTCTTCGACGTCGAGATCGACGAGGCCCACCGCGGCGCCGGACTCGGCCGGGCGACGATGCTCCTCGCCGAGCAGGCCGCCGCCCGTCACGGCGCCGAGACCCTCGGCCTGAACGTGTTCGGCTACAACGAGGTCGCCCGCCACCTCTACGAATCGCTCGGCTACGAGACGACCGCCGTGCAGATGAAGAAGCCCGTCACCGCCTGAGGGGCGACCCGGGAGGCGCGGTGTCGGTCTCGGGGACGGGCACCGGCTCGGGCGGGGCGACCCGCGCCTCCTCGGGGTCGCCGCCTCCGGACTCGGGGTCGCCGTCCACGGCGCGGGCCCTGGGCACGCGGCTGGCGTAGAGCACGCCGCCGACCACCGCGATGCCGGCCACGAGCTCGACCAGGTCGGGCACCTCGCCGAACGCCAGCCACGAGGCCAGCACGCCGACCACGGGCACGAGCATCGAGAACGGTGCGACGGTCGCCGAGGGGTAGACCGAGAGCAGGCGCGTCCAGATGCCGTAGCCGACGACCGAGGCGATCAGCACGAGGTAGAGCAGGCAGAGCACCGACGGCAGCGCCTCGAGCGTGAAGACCGTGCCGAGGCTCTCACCGATGCGCTCGGGGCCCTCGACGACGAACGACAAGGCGAGCATCGGCACCGGCGCGACGATCGACATCCACAGCGTCAGGTGCATCGGGTTGGGCGGCGCGGCCCGTCGGACGGCCACGTTGCCGATCGCCCAGCCGAGCGCACCGCACAGCGTGAGCACGACCGGGAGCAACGCGGCGACCTGCGACCGGTGCCCCGCGATGACGACGAGCCCCACCACGGCGATGCCGATGCCGATCGCCTGCCGACGGGTGATGCGTTCCCGGAGCCAGAAGCCGGCGATCACGACCGTGAACGGCGCCGACGCCTGCAGCACCAGCGAGGCGAGACCCGAGGGCATGCCCGCCGCGATGCCGAGGTAGAGGAAGGCGAACTGCAGCATGCCGAGGGTGGCCCCCACGAGCAGGAGGCGCGACCACGGGATCGCCGGACGCGGCACCAGCAGCACGGTCGGCACCGCGAGCAACGTGAAGCGCAACGCCACGAGCAGGAACGGCGGGAAGTGCTCGAGGGCGATCGCGGTCACGGGGAAGTTGATGCCCCAGCAGACGGCGACGACGAGGGCGAGGAGGCGGTCACGGACGGTCACGTCTCCATCGTGGCGTGCCGGACCGTTCAGGACCAGCGCAGATCCCCGCGTGCACTTTGTAGGCTGCCTTCATGGACCTGTCCCATCTCGACCTGCTGCGGGAACTCGCCGACCGCGGCAGCGTCACCGCCGTCGCGACCGCCACGCACCGCTCGCCCAGCGCCGTGTCGCAGCAGCTGAAGACGGTGCAGCGTCAGCTCGGGGTCGAGCTCGTCCGTCGCGTCGGCCGGGGCGTCGTGCTCACGGAGGAGGGCCGGGCTCTGGCCCGGGCGTCGGTCGGGGTCGCGACCGCGGTCGCCGAGGCCCAGGCGGCGTTCGACGCCGTCCGCGGAGGCACGGGTGGCGTCGTGCGGGTGTCCGTCTTCGCCTCGGCGGCCGAGCTCCTGCTGCCCGGAGTGCTGCACCGCATGCGGTCGCACCCGGGCATCGAGCTCGACGTGGCCGACCGCGACGTCTCCGAGGACGAGTTCGCCCCGCTGACGGCGGACTTCGACGTGGTGCTCGCCCACCGGTCGGACGGCGTGCTGCCGCCGGGCCGAGCATCGACGACCGTCGTGTCGCTGCTGCGCGAACCGCTCGAGGTCGCCCTCCCCCTCGGCCACCGACTGGCCGACCGCAGTCGGGTGGCCGTCGACGACGTCATCCGCGAGCCGTGGATCGGGGTGCCGGAGGGGTACCCGATCGACCGCGTGCTGGTGGCGATGGCCCTGCAATCGGGCGTCGCGCCCGAAGTCGTCCACCGCACGGTGCACCTGCCCCTGATCGAGAACCTCGTGGCGGCCGGCCACGGGGTCGCCCTCGTCCCGCGCCACACGTCGGCCTCGCGGGCGCCCGGCCGGTTCCACCTCGCGACGCTCGAGAACGTCCGCGCCGGGCGCCACCTCGAGGCGCTGATGCGACCCGACCGGGCGGCCCGGCCGGCCGTCCGCACCGTCGTCGACGAGATCCGGGCCGAAGCCGCGTCGATCTGACGAACCGATGGACAAGGCGCGAAGTCTCCTCGCCGTCTTGTGACATGGACCTCTCGGACGTACAATTTCCTGTACTCAGGAGGCACGATGAAGACACTCACCTATTCCGAGTCGCGGGCGAACTACGCAGCGACGCTCGACGCGGTCATCGACGATCGCGAAGAGGTCGTCATCACCCGCGCCGGGCACGATCCCGTCGTGCTCGTCGCGCTCGACGACTACGAGTCGCTGAAAGAGGCGGCCTACCTCTTGCGCAGCCCGGCCAACGCGCGGCGCCTGCTCGGCGCGATCGAGCGTCTGAGCGAGGGTGGCGGGAGCGAACGAGAACTGCACGGATGAGGATCGTCTTCGACGACGACGCCTGGGACGACTACGTGTACTGGCAGACGCAAGACCGGAAGGTGCTGAAACGCATCAACACCCTGATCCGCGACATCGAACGCAACGGGAACGAAGGCATCGGCAAGCCCGAGGCCCTGAAGCACGGCTTCCACGGATTCTGGTCTCGCCGCATCACCGACGAGCACAGGCTGGTCTACAAGGTGACCGAGACGGACGTCCTGATCGCGCAGTGCCGCTACCACTACTCGAGCTGAACCCGGGTCGTCAGCGGACGCCCTTCGACGCGAGGAAGACCACGGGATCGGTCGCGACGCCGCCCTGCCGCACCTCGAGGTGCAGGTGGCAGCCGGTCGAGCCGCCCGAGGTGCCGACGCCGGCGATGTTCTGGCCGGCCGCGACCTGCTGGCCGACCGAGACGTAGATGCCGTTGCGTTCCATGTGGGCGTAGGCGCTGCTCACCCCGCCGCCGTGGTCCACGACGATCAGGTTGCCGTAGCCGCTCGACGGCCCGGCGTAGCTGACGCGACCGGCCGACACCGAGTAGATCGGCGTGCCGCAGGAGGCCCCGAAGTCGGCTCCGGCGTGCAGCTTGTACTCGCCCGTGATCGGGTGGATGCGGTAGCCGTAGGCCTGGTACGAGCTGAACGCGCGGATGGCGGCGACCCACCCGGTGCCCGGGTCGGGCACGGTGACGCCCGGGCCGGGACCGCCCGTGCCCGGCGCGACGGGGCCCGTGCCACCACCCGCGGCGGGAGCGGGACGCGCGGCGGCGGCAGCGGCCGCAGCCGCGGCCGCCTGTGCCTGCGCGTAGGCCTGCTCGAGCGTCATGCGGTCGTCCTCGAGCAGGGCGACCTGGGCGGCGAGGGTGGCCTTCTCGTCGTCGACGGCCGCGAGGTCGGCCTCGGCCGTCACGCTGGCCGCGGCCGCCTCGTCGAGTGCGGTCTGCGCGTCGGCCGCGAGCCGGTCCCGCTCGGCGAGCGCCACGGCGGCCTGGTCGGCCAACGAGGTCGCGAGGTTGTCGGCGGCCTGGGCCCGCTCGCGGAGGCGGCCGATGTTCTCGGCGAGCTTGCTCGACAGGCTCAGGCTCTTGAGGATGTCCTGGGCGCCATCGCCGGCGGCGAGCAGGTCGCCCACGGTGCCCCCACTACCGGGGCGGGCCATGAGGACGGCGGCCTGACCGACGACCTGTCGAGCGGAGTCGGCGGCCTCTCGGGCCTCGGCCCGCCGGGCTTCGAGTTGCTCGTGTCGGGCGGTGGCCTCGTCGACGGCGGCCTGGGCCTCACCCAGTACGCGGCCGGCCTCGTCGGCCGAGGTACGGGCGGCGTCGGCACGGGCCGACGCGGCCTCGAGCGCGGTCTGCAGGTCGGCGAGGGCTTTCTTCTTGGCCGACTCGTCGTCACGGGCGGCGAGGACGGCCTGCCAGGTCGGGGCGGCCGCGGTCGCCCGCTCGGGGAGGAGGAGCGCGGCGAGCAGGGCCAGCGCGACGAGGCCGGCGACGGCCGGCGTGCGACGGAGCTGGCCGCGGGAGGGAACGGGGCGGAACGAAGGGGGAACGGGGCGGACCGAGTGGTGCATGGCTCTCTGTCTGTCAGGTGCGCACGACCCGTCCGGTGAGGCCGGGGGTGCGCCGCGGTGCAGGGGCGTCCGCGCTCGGGCCTCGCGGACCACCCACACTACCGAGCGGGCCGGGTCGGAACCAGCGCGGTCACCCGGCACCGCGCCTCCTCGGGGTGGCCGACGCCCTGGGGAGGAGACGTCGACGCGGCGCGGAGGCGGTGATCGCTGCGCCGATCGCGGCGCGGAGGCGGTGATCGCTGCGCCGATCGCGGCGGCGGTCCCGGTGCCCGCGAGGTACGGCCGTGTCCCCCTTTCGGCCCCTGTGCCCCGGCCGGCATCCGTGGTCGACTGTCCCTTCCACCACCGTCGGGGCAGCTCCCCGAGTGCGCCGAGAGAGGCGCAGATGGCATCGTCCCGACCGGCCCGCACCACCCTCGGCCTGATCGCCGCGGCCGCCGTCGTCCTGCTGACCGCGTGCTCGTCGGGCGACGCCACCCGTCCGACGCCGACGGGCGCACCGGCCACGCCGACGCCGACCCCGACGTCGCAGGCGACCCGGGTGACGCCCGAGACGATCCGCACGGCTCCGTCCGGCACGGTGTTCCACGGGGGCATCGCGCTCGAGCCGAACTCGCTGGCGATCCGGGCCGAGGCCACGCTGAGCGCCGACGGCGAGATGGACGCCGAACGGGCCGCGGCCCTCATCGCGGAGCGCCCTGTGGCGATGTGGATCGGCGACGGCTACGACGACGCCCAGCTCGTGAAGGTGATCACCGACTACCTGGCCGCCGCCGAGGACCAGGGGGCGACGCCCGTGTTCGTCACCTACGCGATCCCCGACCGGGACTGCGGCAACTACTCGGCCGGCGGCTTGTCCGTCGAGCGCTACCCCGCCTGGAACGCGACGATCGCGGCCACCCTCGCCGGGCACCGGGCCGTCGTCATCGTCGAACCCGACTCGCTCGGCATCCTGAGCCGGTGTCCTCAGCTGGCCGACACGCGCCTCCCCCTGCTGAAGCAGGCCGTCGCCGACTTCGCGGCCGCCGGCGTGCCCGCCTACCTCGACGGCGGCAACTCGCACTGGGTGCCGCCCGAGGTGATGGCCGAGCGGCTCGAAGCGGCGGGCGTCGCCCAGGCCCGCGGCTTCTTCACCAACGTCGCGGGCTTCTACCCCGTGGGCGACGAACAGCCCTACGCCGAGGAGGTCGCGGCGATGACGGGCGGCAGCCGCTACGTGATCGACGTGTCCCGCAACGGCCGCGGCTGGAAGGGGACGTGGTGCAACCCCGAGGACGTCGGCCTCGGCCAGGACCCCCGCGTGGTGTCCGACGACGGCCGCCTCGACGCCCTGCTCTGGGTCAAGACGCCGGGCATCAGCGACGGCACCTGCAACGACGGCCCCCCGGCCGGTGAGTGGTACCCGTCGTACGCCGAGATGCTCGTCGACCGCCGCCCCGAGTGGGCCCGCAGCTGACGCGCGGTCGGCCGGCCCGCCCCGGGACCGCTCAGCCCAGGCGGGCGCGCAGCAGCTCGAGGAACTCGTCCGCCATCGCGAGCTGACGCTCAAGCTTCGCGCGACGCTCGACGGTCTCGTCGATGAACGCCGCCAAGGAGGCGCGGGTCGCCTGCCCGCGCCCGTCGCCCTCGTCGCCCGCCCCGCCGTCGAGGGCGTCGACGACCCGCAGCAGTTCAGCCATCTCGTCGAGGCTGAACCCGAGCGGCTTCATGCGTCGGATCACCATGAGCCGCAGGTAGTCGTCCTGCGTGTAGAGCCGGAATCCGCCCTCGCTGCGGCCCGACGGCGTCAGCAGACCGACCTCGTCGTAGTGGCGGATCGTGCGCAGGGACATCTCGGTGCGCTCGGCCAGCTCGCCGATCTGCATCGTGGCGGTCTCGTCGGGCATGGGATCTCGTTTCATCTCTACCCTCACGTAAGGGTAGGGTTGCATCGTACGGCAGTGTCGCCGACTCCCCATTCTTCCGCACACCCCAGGAGTCCTCCGTGACCACTGCCCACGACTCCGACCGCGCGCGCCCTGAACCCGCCGCGCGGTCGGTCCTCCCCGTCCGCCCCACCGACACGGTGCTGTCCGTGTTGCGCAACCCGCGCCTCCTGACCCGCGAGGCCCTGGCCGGCGTCGTCACGACGCTCGCGCTCGTGCCCGAGGTCATCTCGTTCTCGGTGATCGCCGGGGTCGATCCGATGGTCAGCCTCGTCGCGTCGATCGTGCTCGCGCTCGTCATGTCGGTGCTCGGCGGACGGCCGGCGATGGTGACCGCCGCCGCGGGCTCGGTCGCCCTCGTCATCGCGCCGCTGGTCCGCGAGCACGGCACCGACTACGTGCTGCCCACGGTCGTGCTGGCCGGGCTCGTGCAGCTCGCGTTCGGGCTCGCCGGCCTCGCCCGGCTGATGCGCTTCATCCCCCGCTCGGTCATGATCGGCTTCGTCAACGCGCTCGGCGTGCTGATCTTCGTGGCGCAGGTGCCGCACATCATCGACCAGCCGTGGGTCGTCTACCCGTTGTTCGCCCTGACCATCGCGATCGTCGTGCTGCTGCCGAAGGTGACGAAGGCCGTGCCGGCGCCGCTGGTCGCCATCGTCGTCGTGACGGTCATCGCCGTGGCCGCCCGCCTCGACGTGCACACCGTCGGCGACGAGGGCCCGATGGGCGGCGGCCTGCCCGGCCTGACCCCGTGGCTCGCCCCGTTCACCCTCGAGACGTTGCAGATCATCTGGCCGACCGCCCTCAGCGTCGCCTTCGTCGGCCTGATGGAGACCCTGCTGACCGCGAAGCTCGTCGACGACCTCACCGAGACCCCGTCGCACAAGGGCAAGGAGTCCTGGGCGCTCGGCGTCGCGAACATCGCGGCGGGCTTCTACGGCGGCATCGCCGGCTGCGCCATGATCGGCCAGACCGTCGTCAACGTGAAGATCGGGCGGGCCCGCACGCGGGTGTCGACCATCGCGGCGGGGCTCTTCCTGCTGTTGCTGGTCACCGGGCTGAGCGCCGTGATGTCGACGATCCCGATGGTGGCGCTGGCCGCGGTCATGATGATCGTCGCGATCACCACCGTCGACTGGCACTCGCTGAAGCCGTCGACCCTCCGCCGCATGCCCGTGCCCGAGACACTGGTCATGGTGGTCACGGTCGCCGTGGTCGTCGCGACGAACAACCTCGCCCTCGGCGTCGCGGTCGGCGTGCTCCTCGCGATGGTGCTGTTCGCCCGCCGCGTGGCCCACGTGATCACGGTCGAGCGGCACGTGACGCCGGCCCCCGCGGGCGCCGCCGTCACCTCCGACACCGGCACCGGCACCGACAGCGACAGCGACAGCGACGGCGACGGGCTCACCCCGAGCGCCGGAGGCGCGGGTGCCGTCGTCGACGGACCCTCGGCCCCCGAGACGGTGCGGTACGACGTCGTCGGCCCGCTGTTCTTCGGCAGCAGCAACGACCTCGTCGAGCACTTCTCCTACGGAGACGACCCCGCGACGGTCACCGTCGACCTGTCCCGCGCCCAGGTGTGGGACGCGTCGAGCGTCGCCGCCCTCGACTCGGTCGACGAGAAGTTCCGCGCACACGGCGTGACGGCGACGTTCGTCGGGCTGGACGACCGCAGCGAGGCGTTCCACGGCCGACTCACCGGCCGCCTCGGGTAGCGGGTCCGCAGCACGGGCACGGGCACGCGACACCGCGGCTGCCGCGGGGCGGGCGGACGGCGCAACCCCGGAGGCGCGGGTCGTCAGATCAGGATGTCGGAGCGGCAGACGCCGCCGAGCCCGAGGGACGGCTCAGCCGTCGATGCGGACGAAGTGGTGCGCCTGGTTCCAGATCGGGCGGACGTCGACGAAGCCGCCGGGCTTCGGGGCGTCGAGGATCATGCCGTTGCCGGCGTAGATGCCGTCGTGGGCCAGGTTGTCGAACACGACGAGGTCTCCGGGGACCGCCTCGGACTCGGGGATGGTCCGGCCCTCGGTGTTCTGCGTCGGCACGTAGTGGGTCAACTCGATGCCGAACTGCGCGTAGACGAACGTGATGAGGCCCGAGCAGTCGAACTTCGAGGGGTCTTCACCGCCGTGCACGTACGGCGTGCCGATGTACTGCAGCGCGACCGCGAGCACCTGGTCGCGGTCGAGTTCGGGGTAGAGCGGGTTCGCGAGGTAGTCGGCCGTGGTCGGCCCCTCGTAGGTCGTGTTCGCCGCGGCCTTGCGGTTCTGCAGGTTCTGCGTCACGACGTCGACCATCGACGTGGCCGAGTAGGCGTCGCGGGCGGTCTCGTCGGACTCGTCGGTCAGCGAGGCGGTGTCGACCGACAGCGTCTGCGAACCGAGCGACGACCGCGCCGTCGCACCCACGGCGACGGCCTGGGCCTCGTCGCCGGTGGTCGCGAGCAGGGGGAGGACGCCGCTGGCGGCGAAACCGACGATGGCGGTGACGATGGAGAGCTTCTTGACGGCGGTGCCGACGCTGCGCGCCGCACCGGGGCGGCCGGCGGCCGCACGGGTCGGCGACGCGGGACGTGCGGCCACGACCGCGGCACGGCGAGCACGGCGCGACGGACGGGCAGGTGCCGGGTGGCCGGTGGACGAGGAGGCGCGGGCCGCGTCCTCGGGACGAGCGGCGGCGCTGGCCGTGGCGGACTCTTCGAGACCGAGCAGGGGGCCGGTCTGAACCGGCGCGTCGGCGCGTCGGGGTCGGACGCGCGGGGCGACCGAGGCCTCGGCGGCACCGACGAGGGCGGGGCACTCGACGAAGGACTCACGGTGCGAGGTGGGGAGGACGTCCCGTCGGGCACGGCGTTCGCGACGCTCGAGGGCGAGGCGGGCCGAACGCTCTCCGAGCGGACGCGCACCGGTCGAGCCAGCCTGACCCGCAGGACGCTGACCAGCACTTTCGACGTGACCAGCCGTCGCGCCACCCTGATCCGGAGAGGTCGGGGAGGCGGGCTTCGTCACGCGTGCGGTCCTCTCGTCTGGGGGTGGTGCGAACACTCGACCCTAGCGCGCATCATCCTCGAGGTGTAGTTCTCGTCGGAAAAAGATCACGAACAGGTCACGAGGCCAGGCGGGCATCACTCGTCGGATGACGGCGGCTCACCCGGCCCGGACGATGAGCCCGGGTCGCCTCGGCGCCGCTTGAGCTCGCGTCGCAGGGCCCGCCGTTCGCGCCAGCTCGGGGGCGGGGGCGGCACGGCCGCGGCCTCGGCGGCCCGACGCGCCTGGCGCCGCTCGTGCCACAGCAGCACCTCGCCGTCGACGTCCCGCGTGGGCGTCACGACCGGCGGGCCACCGGACAGCTGGCGCCTCGCCTCGACGATGCGCGCGTTGAAGTCGTCGAGGTGCGACCGCACGGCGGCCTCGGAGCGCAGCCGGTCGAGCTCGGCGTGCAACCCGGTGCTCTCGGCCCGCAACGACAGGGCCGGAGGCGCGAGCCCGGTGAGCCCCTCGCGTTCGATCAGGCCGCGCAGCCACCAGTCGGGGTCGACCGTGCCCGCCGCCAGCCCGGGCAGCGGCTTGCCGGCGAGCGGCAGGTCGTCGAACTCGCCGCGGGCGATCGCCAGGTCGATGGCGGTTCGGGCCCAGGCTCGCATCTCGGCCGCCGTGCGGGTGTCGCGAGGCGCGTCGTCGCTCGGCACGTCGCCGTCGACCCGGTAGCGGGCCGCGTCGACGCGGTGGTCGCGACCCTGCGGTCGTCGTTCGGGTTCTCGGTCCATGGCGCCGCGCCTCCTGCGCTCGTCGTGGGGCGGCGGACGGTGCCCGACCGTCGCTCCTGTTCGTTCGTGCTCTTCGGGGTTCGTGGCGTCGAGGGTACGCCGCACCACCGACGGTGGCCGGGCCTACCCTGGAGGCCTCGCCCGCCGTCCGAGGAGGCCCGATGCGCGACGCCGCCCCACCCGCCCCCCGCACGATCTCTGCGGCGTACGTCCTGTGGATCGTCGTGGTCGCCCTGGCCGTCGTCGGCGCCGTCCTGCTGATGCTGTTCGGGGGGCCCGCACGGGTGTCGACGTCCGGTGGGGCCCTGGCGAACCCGCGAGGGGCCGACATCGCCGGTGGGGTGTTCGCGATCGTCGTCGCCCTCGTGCAGCTCGCCGTCGTGCGGTCGATGCGCGACGGCCGCCGCTGGGCGCGCACCGTGTTGCTCGTGCTGACCATCCTGCAGGTGTTGGGCGGCGTGAGCGGGGCGAGCGGCGGCGGGGTGCTCGAGTGGGCGTCCGTCGTCAGTGCCCTGATCGCCTGCCTGCTGATGCTCGTGCCGCCGTCGACGGCGTTCTTCGAGCGGCACGCCCGCTAGGCGTACCGGCCCCCGCGACCTCTCGAGGAGGCGCGGGTCGTCAGGTCAGGAGGGGCGGATCGTCAGGTCAGGAGGCGCGGGTCGTCAGACCGAGCGGCCCCGTCCCCGGGCGCGCAGCACGTCGACGACGACCGCGCCGACGACGGCCCCGGCACCGAGCAGGGCGAGCACGGTGCTCGACCGGACGAAGTCCGAACGGCGACCGCGGGGCAGGCGCCCGGCGGCGAGGTCGTGGAGCAACTGGCCGGACGCCGCGAGGCAGGCGGACTCGGCCGCGGCGTCGTGCAGGGACCAGTCGGGCACGGAGACGTCGCCGATCACGCTGACGTCGCCGTCGTCGGCGTCGAACCAGACGTCGATCGGCGCCCGCCGTGGGCCCGTGATCGTCAGCACGCGCGACTGCCAGCCGGCACGACGGATCGCACCACCCGGCACCTCGTCGCCGACCCACGAGTGGACGACCCGCAGGCGTCCGCTCTCCTCCGCGGCGGCCAGGTCGAGGGCACGCCGCAGCCGGTCGACGAACGGCGGACGCTCGGGTTCGGGCAACGAGATGGTCGGCAGGCCTCGGTACATGCCGACAGTGTGCCCCGCTCGCCTGGACGCCGCCGCACCCGCCGGCCCCGCCTCCACCGTCGCCGGCGTCGACGCCCGCCAGCCCGCCAGCCCGCCACGAACTAAACTGCCCGCCACGCAAAAAGGTGGCGGCATGTTTACCTCGTGGCGGCGAGGGCAGGAGGCGCGCTGCAGTTCGCCATCTCGCACGACGCCAGGAAGTGGTCACCGCGCCACGACCAGTCCTGGCGCGGTGTCCATCTCGTGGCGGCGAGCGCAGGAGGCGCGGGTCGGCCGGCACCCGCCCCTTGCGGACCGGCGTGGGCACGACCTACCGTGGCGGGGTATCCCGTCGCGAGAGCAGGCACCGGTGCGGCCGACACACCGGCCGGTCGACCGCCCTCGCGGGCACGGGGGCCCACCGCACAGAAGGCAGAGCGTTGCGTCTCATCACCGGTACTGCGCCCCTCGCGCAGCAGTCGCCCTCGCACTGACGCCACTCCCGCCCGCCCCGTGAACCGGGCGCCGCCTCGCCCGAGGCGCCGCGCCCCCTGCCGGGTCGCTCCCCCGCCGCAGCCGACCTCGGTCGCCGGCGAGGGAGGGGTGGTCGTCGTGCTCCGACACCATCCACCGGGAGCCCTCGTGCCCACCACCACACCTTCCATCGTCCTGTCCGACCTCTCGTTCTCCTGGCCCGACGGCTCGGGGGTGATCGACCACCTGTCGACCGCGTTCGGTCGTGGCCGAACCGGCCTCGTCGGCGCGAACGGCGCGGGCAAGTCCACGCTCGTCCGGCTCGTCACCGGCGACCTCGTCCCCACCGGCGGACGCCTCACGACCACCGGCGAGGTCGACCTGCTGCCGCAACGGCTGCAGTCCCGCGCCGGTGACACCGTGGCGGACCTGCTGGGGGTCGGCCCGCGCCTCCTCGCCTTGCGGGCGATCCTCTCCGGCGACGCGACCGAACGGCAGTTCGAGCTGCTCGCCGACGACTGGGACGTCGAGTCGCGCGCCGCCGCGGCCCTCGCCGACGTCGGGCTGGGCCACCTCGACGGCGGCACCGGCACCGGCACCGGCTCCTCCACCGTCCTCGACCGCCCGGTGTCGACGCTGTCCGGTGGGCAGGCCGTGCTCGTCGCCATCGCCGGCGTGCGGTTGCGGGGTCGGCCGATCGCCGTGTTCGACGAACCCTCGAACGACCTCGACCGACGATCTCGCGGCCTGCTGCTCGACGTGGTCGACCGCTGGCGTGGGACCCTCGTCGTCGTCAGCCACGACCGCGAGCTGCTCGAGCACGTGGACGAGATCGCCGAGCTGCGCGACGGCTCGATGACCGTGTTCGGCGGCACTTGGTCGGCCTACGAGCAGCAGCTCGCGGTGCTGCAGGCGGCGGCCGAGCGCGACGTCCGGGCCGCCGAGCAGGTGTTCAAGGCCGAGCGGAGGCAGCGCATCGAGGCCGAGACGACCATCGCGCGGCGGGCCAAGGCCGGAGCCAAGGCCGGCGAATCGATGCCGAAGATCATGGCGAACCAGCTGCGCGGCCAGGCCGAGGCGACGGCGGGCTCGCTGCGCAGGGCGCACGCGTCGTCCGAGCAGGAGGCGCGGGTCGCGGTCGACACCGCCGAACGCCGCCTGCGTCGTGACGACACGATCGTGGTCGACCTGCCGGACCCGGCGGTCCCGGCGTCCCGGCGCCTGGCCGAGCTGACCGTGCGCGGCCGCACCGTGGTCGTCCAGGGGGTGGAGCGCATCGCCGTCGTCGGCGACAACGGGTCGGGCAAGACGACGCTGCTCGAGCAGCTCGTCGGCGCGCCGGACGCGCGGCCGCACCCGCTGCCCGACACGCACGCCGTCGCCCTGACCGCCCGGGTCGCCCACCTCGGGCAGAAAAAGGACTCGCTCGACGACGGACTCACGGTGCTCGAGAACGTGCGGCGGGCTGCACCGGAGGTTCCCCCGCGCGAGGTGCGCAACCGTCTCGCGCGGTTCCTCGTCCGGGGAGACATCGTGGACCGGCTCGCCTCGACCCTCTCGGGCGGCGAGCGGTTCCGGGTCGCGCTGGCCGGACTGCTGCTCGCCGACCCTCCGCCCGAGCTGCTGGTGCTCGACGAACCGACGAACGACCTCGACATGGCGAGCACCGACCACCTGCTCCAGGCGCTGCGCGGCTACCGCGGGGCGCTCGTGATCGTCAGCCACGACGAGGCCTTCCTCAAGTGGCTCGGGCTCGACGCCAGGGTCCAGGTCCGCTGAGGCCCGGGCACCCGCCCGCCAGCCCGCCGTCCCGCCCTCGCCGCCAGCCCGCCGCACGACGCCAGGAAATGGTCACGGCACCACGACTAGTCCTGGCGCTGTGACCATTTCCTGGCGGGGAGCGCGGGAGGCGCGGCGCGGGCCGGACGGGCGAACACAGGAGGCGCGGGTCGGCCCGCCGACGCAGCCCGCCCCCGTCACACGCTTGGCACGGCGGCCCGCAGGCAGTTGACTGTGTCCACCCGTCCGGCCCGCACCGCCGGCACCCCACAGCACACCCGTTCCCGGAGGTCCCGCCTCATGCCCGTCCACCCCGCCACGTCCGCACGCCCGGCAGAACGCCTCGGGGCCGCCCGCCTCGGGGACCGCCCGTCGTCCCGCCTCCGTCACCCGCGCCTCCTCGGGGTGGCCGGCGGCCTCGCCGGTCTCGCCCTGCTCGCCGGCTGTGCCAGCGCTCCCGCCGAGGGCGGCGGCAGCACCTCCGCCGCGGGCGAGGACTGCGCCCGGATGGTGACGAACTCGGGCGGGCTCGACGACCGCTCGTTCAACCAGTCGAGCTGGGCCGGCCTGCAGAAGGCCGAGAAGGAGGACGGCATCCAGGCCCGCGTGCTCGTCTCGACGACCGAGAACGACCTGGCCCCGAACGTCGCGCAGGCCGTCGACTCGGGCTGCGGCTTCGTGCTGACGGTCGGCTACGAGCTCGCTCCCGCCACCGAGGAGCAGGCGGCGGCCAACCCCGACATCGACTTCGCCATCGTCGACGAGACCGTCGAGGCCCCGAACGTCAAGCCGATCCTCTTCGACACCGCGCAGGCCTCGTACCTCGCCGGCTACCTCGCGGCGGGCGTCAGCAAGACGGGCAAGGTCGCGACCTTCGGCGGCGGCAACCAGCCCCCGGTGACCCTGTTCATGGACGGCTTCGCGGACGGCGTCGACGCCTACAACGCCGCGCACGGCACGAGCGTGCAGCTGCTC
The DNA here is from genome assembly GCF_054060695.1 of Frigoribacterium sp. 2355. Lineage (NCBI taxonomy): Bacteria > Bacillati > Actinomycetota > Actinomycetes > Micrococcales > Microbacteriaceae > Frigoribacterium > Frigoribacterium sp. 2355. The sequence continues at coordinate 86,991 of NZ_JBSSDL010000004.1, forward strand.
GGCTGGTCGAAGGAGGCGCAGGACGGCTCGTTCACCGGCGACTTCGAGGACGTCAACAAGGGCAAGCAGCTCGCCCAGGCGCTGATCGACCAGGGTGCCGACGTGATCATGCCGGTCGCCGGGCAGGTCGGCGAGGGGGCGGCGTCGGCCGCACTCGCCACGGGCGGCGTCGACGTGATCTGGGTCGACAACGACGGCTACGACACGTTGCCGGCCGAGTACCGGCCGATCGTGCTGACCAGCGTCTTCAAGGACACCGAGAAGGCCGTCCAGCAGATCGCCGTCTCGTCGACCGACGACTCGTTCACCAACGAGCCCTACGTCGGCACGCTCGACAACGGCGGCGTCGGCCTCGCGCCGTTCCACGACCTGGCGTCGTCGGTCAGCCCCGAGCTGTCGGACGAGCTCGACGCCCTGCGCGACCAGATCGCCAGCGGAGCCGTGACGGTCACCTCGCCCAGCCAGCCGTAGGCCGGGCCCGGGCTCGGGCTCGGTCCCGGCAGCGACCCCTGCCGCTCCGCCGAGTGGGCAGAAGATGCTCTTCAGCGCGAGCCGAGCAGCACCTTCTGCCCACTCGCGGGCCAGGACGAGGAGGCGCGGGTCAGGAAGCGACGGAGGTCGCCGCCCGGGCGGCAGCAGCCCGGGCGGCCGCGGCCCGCACGGCGGCGACGACGCGGTCGGTCGTCATGCCGCGCTCCCGCAGCGCGTCGGCCGCGGGGGCCGACAGGCCGAACTCGTCGATGCCGACGACCACGCCGTCGGGGCCGGCGACGCCCTCCCAGCCGAAGCTCGCGGCCGCCTCGACCACGACCCGGGCCGTCACCGCGCGGGGCAGCACCTGCTCGCGGTACTCGGCGGACTCGGCGTCGAACCATTCGCGGCAGGGCATCGACACGACGCGCACGGCGAGGTCGTCGATCCGCGCGACGGCCTCGAGCACGAGGGCGACCTCGCTGCCCGTGGCGACGACGACCACGTCGGGCGCTCCGGCATGGGGCGCGCCGGCATCGGTCGTGCCGGCGTCGGTCGTGCCGGCGCCCGCAGCCGCCGCCGCAGCACCGCCGTCCTGCACCACGTAGGCCCCGCGGCGCACACCCGCACGCACCACGTCGGCGGGGGTCGCCGCGACCGGCAGCGGCTGGCGGGCCAGGACCAGACCGGCCGGGCCGTCCTTCTCGAGGATCGCCAGCCAGGCGGCGGCGGTCTCGGCGCCGTCGGCCGGGCGCACGACCGAGAACCCGGGCATCGCGCGCAGGCTCGCCAGGTGCTCGATCGGCTGGTGGGTCGGCCCGTCGGCGCCGAGGGCGACCGAGTCGTGCGACCAGAGGTAGGTGACCGGCAGCTGCATCAGCGCCGCCAGCCGGATCGCCGGGCGCTGGTAGTCGCTGAACACGAGGAACGTGCCGGCGAAGAACCGCGAGCCCTCGATCAGCGCGATGCCGTTCATGGCCGAGGCCATCGCCCCCTCGCGCACGCCCCAGTGGACGTTGCGACCGGCGCGGCCGGTGCCGGGGGCCTCCTCGGGGAGGTACGACGCGCCTCCTGCGATCGCCGTGCGGTTGGGCTCGGCGAGGTCGGCCGAGCCGCCCCACAGCTCGGGCAGCGCCTCGGCGAGCGCCTGGATGACCTTGCCGGACGCGTCGCGGGTGGCGAGCGTGTCGCCGGGAGAGAAGACGGGGAGGCGCGACCCGAGGTCCGCGGGCAGGGTGCGCGACCGCGAGCGGCGCAGCTCGGCGGCGGCCACGGGGTGGGCGGCCTCCCAGGCGTCGGCGGCGACCTGCCAGGCCTCGCGGGCGGCCCGGCCCCGCTCGAGCACGGACCGGGTGTGGGCGAGCACGGCGTCGTCCACGGTGAAGGGCTCGGAGACGACGCCGAGCTCGACCCGGGTCGCCGCGACCTCGGCGGCACCGAGCGGGGCACCGTGCGAGGCCGAGGTGTTGCGGGCGTTCGGGGCGGGCCAGGCGATCTGCGACTTGAGCACGACGAGGTGCGGGCGGTCGCCCCGGCGGTCGGTGGTCGAGAGCACCTCGTCGAGGGCCTCGACGTCGACGTCGCCGTCCGGGGCGAGTCCGACGTGGTCGACGCGCCAGCCCTGCGCGGCGAACCGGGCGCCGACGTTCTCGCTCGAGGTGAGGCTCGTGTCACCCTCGATCTGGATGTCGTTGTCGTCGTAGACAACCGTCAGGTTGCCGAGGCGGTGACGTCCGGCGAGCGCACCGGCCTCGTACGAGAGGCCCTCCTGCAGGTCGCCGTCGGACGCGAGCACGAAGACGCGGCGGTCGAAGACGGACTCGCCGGGGGCGGCGTCGGGGTCGTTGACGGCACGCTCGTGCAGCATCGCCATCGCCATGCCGACGGCCGTGGCGAGGCCCTGCCCGAGCGGCCCGGTCGTGGTCTCGACGCCGGGGGTGTGGCCGAACTCGGGGTGGCCGGGGGTGCGCGACCCGAACGACCGGAACGCCTTGAGGTCGTCGAGCGACACGTCGTAGCCGGTGAGGAACAGCTGCGTGTAGAGCAGGACGCTCGCGTGTCCGCAGCTCAGCACGAACCGGTCACGGCCGGCCCAGTCGGGTGCCTGCGGGTCGTGCCGCAGGTGCTTCTGGAAGAGGAGGTGCGCGACGGGGGCCAGCGCGGCCGCCGTCCCCGGGTGTCCGGACCCGGCGCGCTCGACGGCGTCGAGGGCGAGCAGGCGGGCGGTGGTGACGGCGGCGTCGTCGAGGTCGTGGATCACGTGGGGGGCTCCGGTTCGGGGAGGGGCGGGCTGGGTCTCCGACGACCGTAGCGTCAGTCATCAGGACGTCATGATGAATCAAGACGACTGTCGACTTGCACCGGTGGTCGGCGAGACGTACCCTCGTCGAAGTCATCATGACGACTTGACGACCTGACGACTCGACGACCTGACGTCGTCGGGCGGGCACCACCCACTTCAGCAACGGCGCGGAGGCACCAGATGAGCACCACGAGCGGCACGAGCAAGTACGTGGCCGTGCGCGAGCACCTGCTGTCCCGCATCCAGAAGCTCGAGCCCGGGTCGCAGCTGCCCGCCGAGCCCGTCCTCTGCGACGAGTACGGCGTCAGCCGCATCACGCTGCGGCACGCGGTCGACGGCCTCATCGCGGACGGCCACCTGGTGCGCGAGCACGGCCGGGGCACCTTCGTCACCGAGCCGCAGTACCGCCTGCACTACCGCGAGCGCTTCGCCGACGAGGTCAAGGGCTTCCACGCGCAGCAGACGGGAGAGGGCTTCGCGGTCAGCACCCGCGTGCTCGACCAGAAGGTCGTCCGGGCCGGCGAGACGGTGGCGAGCCACCTCGACATCAACTCGGCCGACGAGGTCGTCGAGCTGACCCGCCTGCGCTTCGTCAACGGCTCGCTGCACCACCTCGTCGTGACCTGGTTGCCGCACGCGCTCTTCCCCGAGACGGCGACCGTCGACTTCACCGACGGCTCGCTCTACGGGCACCTCGACCGCGAGCACGGCGTGACGCTCGCCCGACAGGACCTGCTCGTCTCGCTCGACGGGGCCAGCACCCTCCACGCCGACGAGCTCGACGTCCCCCTCGGGACGACCCTGCTGAAGATCGCGTCGACCGTGTTCGACGGCGACGAGCGGGCCGTCGCGTACGGGACCAGCCACTTCACCCCGCAGAACAGCGAGATCTTCTTCGGCCTGCACGGCTGACCGACCGGGCGCGCCTCGCCCGCCGAGCCGCGCCTCCTGAACCCCCTCCCGACCCCCATGACCACCGACGCCCGTCCCGACGCCGACGTCACCGACCCCCACCAGGAACGACAGTGCTGACCGACCTCCTCACCCCCGAGACCATCCTCTTCGCCGACCGCGTCGACGGCTGGCGCGACGCCGTCGAACGCGTCGCGCAGCCCCTGCTCGACAACGGCGCCATCAGCAGCCACTACGTCGCGGCCATGACCGACTCCATCGCCGCGGGCGGCACCTACATCGACCTGGGCTTCGGCATCGCCCTCGCGCACAGCCGGCCCGAGAACGGCGTCGAGCGCACCGGGCTCTCGAGCCTGCGCGTCGGCGAGACCGTGCTGCTGAACGACGACGCGGCGCACCCGATCGACCTCTTCTTCTGCCTCGCCGCGACCGACCCCCAGAGCCACCTCGACACGATGATGGCCCTCGCCACCCTGCTCTCCGACGAGACGCTCCGCGCCGAGCTGCTCGCCTCCTCCACCCCCGCCGACACCCTGGCGGTCCTCACCAAGATCGGACAGAACGCATGAAATTCCTCGCCGTCTGCAGCTCGGGCCTCGGTTCGAGCTTCATGGTCCACATGAACATCGAGAAGGTCCTCAAAGAGCAGGGCATCACCGGGGTCGACGTCGACCACGCCGACCTCGGCTCGGTCGGCCCGGGTGCCGCCGACGTGATCTTCGTCGGCGCCGACCTGGCCGACTCGGTCGGCGGCCTCGGCGACGTCGTGGTGCTCGACAGCATCATCGACCTGGCCGAGCTGCGCACCAAGGTGCGCGAGACCGCCGTGCGCAAGGGCGTGACCGTGCCCGACGCCGGGGCCAACTGATGGAGGGCGTGCTCTCCGTCCTGCTGGACGTCTTCCGCCAGCCCGCGATCATCGTCGCGCTGATCTCGCTCGTCGGGCTGCTGCTGCAGCGCAAGGCGTTCAGCGACGTGCTCAAGGGCACCGTGCGCACCCTCGTCGGGTTCCTCGTGCTGGCCGCCGGAGCCGGCGTGGTCGTCGCCTCGCTCGACCCGTTCGGCGCCATGTTCCAGGAGGCGTTCGACGTCCAGGGCGTCGTGCCGAACAACGAGGCCATCGTCGGCCAGGTGCTGCTCGACTACGGCTCGGCCGCCGCGCTGATCTTCTTCTTCGGGTTCATCGTCAACGTGCTGCTGGCCGCGACGACGCACTTCAAGTACATCTACCTCTCGGGCCACGTCGCCTTCTACATGGCGGCGATGATCGCCGTGATCCTCGGCGTCGCCGGGTTCCCGGTCTGGGGCGTCGTGCTCTGGGGTGCGCTGCTGCAGGGTCTCGTCACGACGCTCTCGCCCGCGATCGTGCAGCCCTTCATGCGCAAGGTCACCGGCTCGAACGACGTGGCCCTCGGCCACACCGGCGGTGCCGGCGTCGCCCTGAGCGGCCTGGTCGCGACGCTGACCCGCGGCAAGGGCACCCGGTCGAAGTCCACGGAAGACATCACGTTCCCGAAGGGGCTGGGGTTCCTGCGCGACACCACGGTCATCGTGGCCCTGTCGATGGCCGTGATCTACGTGATCGTCGCCCTGTTCGCCGGGTCGGCGTTCGTCGAGACCGAGCTGAGCGACGGCCAGAACTACATCGTCTACGTCGTCATGCAGGCCGCGACCTTCTCGGCGGGCGTCTTCGTGATCCTCGCCGGCGTGCGCGTCGTGCTCGCCGAGATCGTGCCCGCGTTCAAGGGCATCAGTGAGCGCCTGGTCAAGAACGCGATCCCCGCACTCGACGTCCCGATCACCTTCACGTTCGCCCCGAACGCCGTGCTGATCGGGTTCCTCGCGAGCTTCGTCGGCGGCATCGTCGGCATGTCGGTGATGATCTTCGCCGGCACCGCCATCGTCATCCCCGGCGTCGTCGCGCACTTCATGACCGGAGCCGCCTCGGGCGTCATCGGCAACGCCGCGGGTGGTCGACGCGGTGCCGTGCTCGGTGCCTTCGCCAACGGTCTCGCGATCACGTTCCTGCCGCTGTTCCTGCTGCCGGTGCTCGGCGACATCGGACTGTCGAACTCGACGTTCTCCGACTCGGACTACGGCGTCGTCGGCATCCTGTTCGGCCAGATCAGCCTGGCCGGCGGTCAGATCGCCGTCATCGTCGCGATCCTCGCCTCGCTCGTGCTGGTCTACGCGTCGAGCCTGTTCGTCCGGGCCCGTGCCCGCCGGGCCGGCGGCCGCGACGGCGGTGCCGGCGACGGCTCCGCCGATGCTCCGACGGACGCCGACGGCACGCGCGTCGGCGAGACCGCCTCGGCCCGCTAGGCCGACCGGCCGACCTCCTGCCAGGACGGGCGGGTCCGGTGTGAGCGGGCGTCTCCGGACGCCCGCCTCCGCCGGGCCCGCCCGTCCTGCACGTCCGGGCCGCGCCGCGCATGTCCGGGCCCTCCGTCGGACGCCTGCACCGCGCCTCCTCGTCCCGACTGCTCGGTCGAGTGGTCCCAGATCGTCCTTCCCGGCGGGGTGGAGGACGATCCGGGACCACTCGACGGGAGCGTCAGGGCGTCAGGGCTCGAGGTGCGCGTAGTCCGGCAGGTCGAGCGCGTCGGCCGGCGGGGTGGAGAAGCGTGCGCCGAGCCGACCCGCGACCCGGGTCGACGCGAGCCGCACCCCGGCGTGGAACACCGCGACGCCCGCGCGGGACCTCGGGTTGGCGACCCGCGGCACCCCCGGCGGCAGCTGCTGCGCCTGCTCGACGTAGGGACGCATCAGGCGCTCGTACCCGGCGAAGGCGTCGCGGTGGTGACGGTGGGCGGCGAGCTCGCCGGCCAACACGTAGGCCCCGGCCAGCGACAAGCTCGTGCCCATGCCGCTCACCGGCGAGGCACAGTACGCGGCGTCGCCGAGCAACACGACCCGGCCCGACGACCAGCGCGGCGCCCGCACCTGCCCGATCGACTCGGAGTAGAGGTCGTCGGCATGGTCGAAGCCGTCGAGCACGCGTCGGGCCTCCCAGCCCGCGTCGTCGAAGATCTCATGCAGTCGGGCCCGCTGTTCCGCGACGGTGCGGCGCTCGGCCCCGCCCCGCTCACGGGTGCGGTCGGTGACGAACGACATCGCGGCCCGGATCGTCCCGTGCGCGTCGGGCCGCAGGGTGATCGAGCGACCCCCGGCGGCGTTGTACCAGCGCCACCAGTCGTCGTCGTCGGCCGTCCGAGGGATCGTCGCGTACGAGGTCTCGAGCCCCAGCGACCGGATCGTCGGCTCGTCGCCGAACACCAGGCGCCGCGTCGACGAGCCGATGCCGTCGGCGGCGACCACGAGGTCGAAGCGTTCGTCGGGAGCGTGCTCGAACGAGACGACGACACCCCGCGAGCCGGACACCGGAGGCGCGGTACCGGTCAGCGTGGAGGCCACGGTGGTCGTCGGGTCGCCTCCGGTGGCGGCATCGGCTGCGGGGCCGGCGCCCCTCACCCCGCCGCCGACCCCGTCGTCCTCGCGAATTCCGGTGATGCGGTCGCCGTAGCGGTACGTGGTGCCACGACCCCGGCCGTCGCTCGTGGTGCGCCCGACGAGGAGCCGCGCGAGGTCCCCCCGCAGGATCTCGAGTTCGGCGGTCGCGCCTCCGGAGTCCGAGGTGCCGGCCGGGAACTCGGCGACCGTGCGGCCCGTCGGCCCGACGAACCGGGTGCCGACCTCACCCGTGGTGGCGGCGCGGACGTCGTCCTCGAGGCCCATGCGGCGCACGACCTCGCGGCCCGCACCGCGGACGTCGACGTTCTGCCCGCCGGTCCGCAGCTCGGGGGCCCGTTCGACGATCGTCGTCTCGAAGCCGTAGCGGTCGAGCCAGTAGGCGAGGGCAGGCCCCGCGATGCTGGCACCCGAGACGAGGACGCGGGTGCGCGGGGTGGGGATGGTCACTAATTGCTCCCTGGATTGATTATCAACGATATTGGCAATCTACACGGCTATCGTTGAGTGGTGACCGACATCGACCCCCGCGACCGCCCCGATCGCGACGACCGCACCCGGGCCCGGCGTGACGGTCGCGAGCTGCCCGCCGACGACATCCGTGCCCGCGTGCAGCAGGTGGCCGTCCGGCAGCAGCGCTTCGAGCGGCACCTGGCCGAGCGTCTCGGCGTCGACCGGGCCGGGCTCGACGCCATGGACCACCTGATCACGACCGGCCCGGCGACCCCGAGCGAGCTGGCGCGCCGCGTCGAGGTGTCGACGGCCGCGATGACCCTCGTGTTGAACCGCCTCGAGTCGGCCGGTCACGTGCGGCGCGAGCGACACCCCTCCGACGGCCGCAAGCTGATCGTCACGGCCGAGCAAGCCTCGGCCGACCGGGCCTACGAGCAGGTGCTGCCGATGATCGACGGCATCGAGCACCTCGTCGACGGCATGGACGAGGCCGAGCGGGCGGTCGTGCAGGGCTTCCTCGACCGACTGATCGCCGTGTACGACGACGCGACGCCCTGAGGCCGCCCTGAGCTCGTCGACGAGACGTCACGACGTACCGAGGCGCGCGGCCGTGCGCTCAGTGCCCTGCGCCTCCTGACGCACCGTGATCCGCCAGCCACTCGTGGGCCGCCGCGACGAGTGCGTCCACGCCGTTCGTCAGGGTCGGCTCGACGACCGGCGCATAGAGGGGCGAGTGGTTCGACGGCAGCTGAGCCACGATCCGCGGCACGTCCGCGGCCGACGCCGCCTCGGCGAACGACGCGGGGTCGGCACCCCCGAGCAGCCAGAAGCTGCACGGCGCACCGGCCGCGGTGGCGAGGATGCCGACGTCCTCGCTGCCCGTCACCAGCCCGGGAGCGATGACCTGCTGCTCGCCGAAACGACGCACCAAGGAGGCGCGGGTGCGGTCCGCCGCGGACGGGTCGTTCACGACGGCCGGAAAGCTCTCGTAGTGCTCGACGGTGGGCGGCTGCGGTGCGCCGGCCGCCGCGGCCTCGCCCTCGGCGATTCGCGTGACGGCGGCGAGCGCCCGCTCTCGGACGTGCTCGTCGAACGACCGCATGCTGATCAGGATCTCGGCGGTGTCGGGGATCACGTTGTTCTTGGTGCCCGCGTGGATCGACCCGACCGTGATGACGAGCCGATCAGCGGCAGCGGTCTCGCGCGAGACGATCGTCTGCAATCGCAGCACCGCGGCCGCGGCCATGACGATCGGGTCCACCGTCGTGTCGGGGCGTGATCCGTGGCCGCCCCGGCCGTGGAACGTGATGCGGATGCCGTCCTGCGCGGCGAAGGCGGGGCCGGACTGCAGGGCGACGAGACCGGCCGGGAACGGCGCGACGTGCTGGCCGAGGACGACGTCGGGGGTGGGGACGCGGTCGAGCAGCCCGTCGGCGACGAGCGCGCGGGCGCCGGCACCGAGCTCTTCGGCGGGCTGGAAGAGCACCTCGAGGGTGCCCGACCAGGTGTCGCCGGTCGCCAGTCGGCGTGCGGCACCGACGAGGCAGGTCACGTGCACGTCGTGACCGCAGGCGTGCATCACCGGCACGTCGCGCCCGTCGGGGTCGGTGCCTCGGGCCGTGCTGGCGTAGTCCAGGCCGGTGGCCTCGGCGACGGGCAGTCCGTCCATGTCGGCGCGCAGCAGCACGGTCGGGCCGTCCCCGCGGCGCAACACGCCGACCACACCCGTGCCCCCGACGCCGGTGTGCACCTCGAAGCCGAGGGCGGTGAGCTCGGCCGCGACGATCGCGGCCGTCGCGTCCTCGTGGAACGACAACTCGGGGTGTCGGTGGAGATGCCGGTACAACTCGTCGAGCGGGGCGCCCACGGCGGGCGGCCGGACGTCGTCGGGGAGGGGGCGCGGCTGGTCGGTGCCGGTCGAGGTCATGAGGTGCTCCTCTGGTGGTGCGTGGGTGGTCCGTGGCGACGACGCTACCCACCACCCCCGTCACTCGCCACGTGCCACGTGCCCGCCGCCCTCTCGCCGCCCCTCGTGGCCGCCGACCCGGCCTACGCTCGAGGGGTGACCGAGACGACCGACGACCTCGCCCCGCTCGTCGACCGGTGGGTGGAGGGCTGGGCGCTCTCGCGTGGCGCCGCCCGTCACCGCGACGGTGACGCCTGGCGGGTCGACGTCGCCGCCGCGACCCGCGCCGTCGAACGGATCGTGGGCCGGCCGACCCCGGACGAGCTCACCCGCCTCGTCGACGAGACGACCGCGCCCGACGTCTGGCTGTCGGTGATCGGCCCCCTCGACGACGTCGCCCGCGCGACCCTGGCCCGGCTCGACGCCGTGACGCACGCCGAGCGGATGATGACGAGCCAGGTGTCGGCGCGGCCGCTGCCCGCGGGCGTGATCGTCGACGGCGACGGCGACGGTCGGGTCGTGCACGTCCGGGTCGAGGTCGACGGCGTCGTCGCCGCCCGCGGCCAGGCGGCGGTCGTCGGCGAGGACGTCGTCTTCGACCGCATCGCGACCGAACCCGACTTCCGGAGGCGCGGGCTGGGCAGCCGCGTCATGGCCGGCCTCGAGCACGGGGCCGCCGCCCGAGGAGCGACGACGGGTCTGCTCTTCGCGAGCGTCGACGGTCGCCGCCTCTACGAGAGCCTCGGCTGGCGGGAGGTCGCCGAGCTGGGGACCTGGCGGGGTCGCGGCCTCCCGGGGTGACGACCCGCGCCTCCTCGTCGGTGGCCTCGTGGCCGCGGTACCGCGCGGGGCGGTCACCTGCCACGATGACCTCGTGACCGAGCGCGCACCCGATCCGACGGCCCGACCCGAGAAGCCGTCGAGCCGCGGCCCGGCTCGGGTGCGTGAGGTGCTGGCGGCGTTCTCGGTGCTCGGGGTCACGTCGTTCGGCGGCCCGGTCGCACACCTCGGGTACTTCCGGGCCGAGGTCGTGAGCAGGCGACGCTGGCTCGGCGACACCGCGTACGGCGACCTCGTCGCGATCGCGCAGTTCCTGCCGGGCCCGGCGTCGAGCCAGGTCGGGTTCGGGCTCGGCCTGCTCCGGGCGGGGCCCGTCGGAGCGCTCGTCGCCTTCGTGGCCTTCACCCTGCCGTCGGCACTCGTCATGTTCGTCATCGCCACCGGCGTCGGCCTGTTCGAGGGTCCGGTGGGCTCGGCCATCGTCACGGGGCTAAGGATCGGCGCGGTCGCGATCGTCGCCCATGCCGTGATCGGCATGTCCCGCGCGCTGGCACCGGACCCGACGCGGGCGAGCATCGCGGTGGCCGCGGCCGTCCTCGCGCTGGCGCTGGCCGGTCCGGCCGGGCAACTCTCGGCGATCGCGCTGGGGGTGCTGGCCGGGCTCGCCTTCTGTCGGCGGTCCGACCCGACGGCCGGAGCGGCGGTGCCACCCGTCCACCCCGAGCCCCTCCGGTTCCCCGTCTCACGGGCCGCGGGCGTCGTCTGCCTCGTGGCCTTCGCCTCCCTGTTGGTCGGCCTTCCCGCCGTCGCCGCCGCGACCGGGTCGGGGACGATCGCGCTCGTCGACGTCTTCTACCGGGCAGGCGCCCTGGTCTTCGGCGGAGGGCACGTCGTCCTGCCTCTGTTGCACGCCGGCCTGGTCGAGCCGGGCTTCATCGACGACGACACCTTCTTGACGGGTTATGCCGCCGCCCAGGCCGTCCCAGGCCCGCTGTTCACCTTCGCGACCTACCTCGGCACCGTGGCCGGCATCGGGCCGGGAGGCGCGCTCGGGGCCGCGCTCGCGACCGTCGCGATCTTCGCGCCCGGGTTCCTCCTGCTCGTCGGGGTGCTGCCGTTCTGGAACGCCCTGGGGAGCCGGGCACCGGTCCGGGCCCTGATGCGCGGGGCCAACGCGGCGGTCGTGGGCCTCCTGGTCGCCGCCCTCTACGACCCCGTCGTCACGACCGCGATCACCGGGGTGGCGCCGTTCTGCCTGGCGCTCGTCTGCTTCGTGCTGCTGGTGGTGTGGCGGACCCCGCCGTGGGCCGTCGTCGCGGTGGCGGCGGCCGGCGGGCTGCTGCTCGGGGCCCTGCCCGCCTGACCCCCCGACCGGGAGGGACCCTGCCCGCCTGACCCCCCGACCGGGCGGGACCCGGCGAGGCACCCTCGCGCCGCCCACACCCCGTGTTCTGCTGGAGGCATGCCGTTCGACCAGAGCCTCGTCCCGTGGATCATCGCCGCCGTTCTGCTCGTCGCCCTGATCGCCGTGGCCGTCGTGCTGCGGGCGCGGGCGAAGCGGGCCCTGGCCGCCGCGAAGGCGGCCGCCGACGAGCAGGCCCGGGCCGCCCGCGAGCAGCACGAGGCCCTCGCCGCGGCCCACGACGACGCCCTCGCCCAGGCCGCCGCCGACCACGCCCGCGAGCGCGACGCCCTGGGCGCCGAGCGTCAGGCCGCCCTCACCGAGGCGAAGCAGGCCCGCGACCTCGTGGCGTCCGGCCTCAAGTGGGAGGCCACCTCGCGCGACGACATCGCCGCCGCCTGCCGCCAGCTGGGCGTGGACGCGGTGTTGCTGACCAACGTGGTCTTCGTTCCCGTGGCGACCGGCGCCTCCTCGCGGTTCGTCGCGCAGGTCGACCACGTCCTGCTCGCCGAGACCGGCGTGATGGTGATCGAGAACAAGGGCTGGAACGGCATCGTCTTCGACGGCCTGACCCCGAGCAGCGTGTTCCCGGCGTTCGCGGGCCTGTTCGACGAGAGCACCCTGACGCCGCCGTTCGCACTGCAGGTCGTCAAGGACTCGCCCACCGTGCTGACCGTGCGCACCCACCTCGGCCGCGAGGCCCCCGCGTCGCAGGTGCGGCGCCAGGCGCAGCGGCTGTCCGACCGGGTGCAGGCCGAGACCGGCGTCCGGCTCTGGTTCGACACCTGCGTCTTCTACTCGCACCGCGACGCGACGGTCTTCGCGACCGAGCGCGACGCCACCGACGGAGGCGCGGCCACGGCGATCGTGTCGCACCGGTCCCAGCTGGCGGGCGTCGTCCGCGAACTGACCTCGCGTCCGACGAAGAAGCTGTCCCGGGCACGGGTCGACGACCTCGCCCGGCTGTTCGCGTCGTACGGCGCCGACGTGCTGCGCTTCGGCGCCCACGCCCAGGAGGCGCGGGTCGGGTCGGTGCCGGAGGCCACGGCCCCCGAGGCGGCGGCCCCAGCCCGCGAGCCGGAGGCCACGGCCACCACCACCGCCACCGCCGCCACCCGGGATGCCCAGGGGTCCGACCCGACCGAGTGAGTCAGGTGCCGCCTGTGGACGACGCCTCGCCCCCAGGAGGCACGGTGCCGGTTCGGCCCACACCGCGCCTCCCCGGGTCCGCGGCCCGTCGGCCGCACCCTGTAGCGTCGTCAGGAAGACGAGACAAGACGACACCTGTGGTCGACGGGCGATCCAGGGGCGAGGGGACCGGCATGGGACGCGTGACGGAGGGCGCCGACGCGATCGGACGGGCACTCAACACGGCCCTGCGACGCGTACCCGTCGAGAAGGTGCCGCTGTTCCGGCAGTCGTTCATCGCCCTGCTGATCGCGCTGGCCGCGGTGCTCAGCGCCACCCTGCCCTGGCTGATCGTCACCGACGCGGTCACGATGTGGCTCGGCGTGGCGGTCGCCGTCGCGGCCCTGGCGTTCGCCGCCACGATGGCTCGCCACACCCGACTCCGCCGGTGGGAGCTGCTGGTGCCCGCGGCCGACTTCGTCGCCGTGGGGCTGCTGCGGTACGGCACGGGTGACCAGCGATCGGTCTTCCTGCCGATCGTGCTGCTCGCGGTCGTCTGGGTCGCGTCCTGGCCCGGTCGGCGCAACGTCCTGCTGCCCCTGGTCGGAACGTGCGTCACCCTGCTGCTGCCGTACCTGTTCACCGCGGACGGTCGGGGCCCGAGCGAGTTGATCCGGCTGGCGTTCACCCTGGTCGTCTACGCGACCGTCGCCGCGGCGGTCAACGAACTCGCCCGGCAGGCGAAGGCCCGACTCGAGCGGGCACGGGCCCAGCAGCACGCCGTCGAGCGCGAGCTCAACCGGGCGGCCGTGGTGCAGCAGTCGCTGCTGCCGCCGGACGCCTCGACCCTGCCCGACGCCTTCGCCGTGTTCGGGGCCTGCGTGCCGGCCCGCGAGGTCGGCGGCGACTTCTTCGACTGGTACCCGACCTCGACCGGCATCGCCGTGACCGTCGGCGACGTCATGGGCAAGGGCGTCGGCGCGGGCATGATCGCGGCGGCGGTGCGCTCGGTGATCCGCAGCAGCGTCGACGACGGCGACCCGGCCGAGGCCTTCCACCGCGCCTCCGTGGGGTTGACGACGAGCGCGTACGACACCGAGACGCAGTTCACGACGTCGTTCCACGCGCGCATCGACGCCGACGGCGGCGTGCTCTGGGCCGACGCGGGGCACGGCCTGGCCTTCATCCGTCGAGCCTCGGGGGACGTCGACCGCCTGAACTCGGCCGACCTGCCCATCGGGGTGGGCACCGGTTGGCACCGGCACCGCTCGCAGCTCGACGACGGCGACGTGTTCGTCTGTGTCAGCGACGGCGTGCTCGACCTGTTCCCCGTCGAACTCGAGGCGATGCACGACCTCGAGCGACTGCTCGCCGCGACGCCCGAGCCGGCACGCATCGTCGAGGTCGTCGAGCGGCTCGCCCTCGAGCGCGACCGCAGCGACGACGTGACCGTGGTCGCGACGACGCTCGTGCCGACGTCGGTGCCGGCGCGTCCCTGAGCCCCGCGGCCTGGCATGCTGGCCCGATGACCCGCGCCCTGCTCATCGTCGACATCCAGCTGGACTACTTCCCCGGGGGCGCGTTCCCGCTCGTCGAGCCCGAGGCGGCCGCCGCTGCCGCCGGTGACGTGCTCGAGGCGTTCCGGGCGTCTGGTGAGCCCGTCGTCCACGTCTTCCACGTCTCGACGGGCGAGGGCGCGACGTTCTTCCGCCCCGGGACCGACGGCCTCGCGTTCCACCCGGCCGTCGAACCCCGCGACGGCGAGCTGGTCGTCGAGAAACACGTGCCGAACAGCTTCGTGGGCACAGGACTCGAGGCCAGCCTCCGCGAGCGCGACGTGACCGAACTCGTGATCGTCGGGATGATGAGCAGCATGTGCGTCGACTCGACCACGCGGGCCGCGCACGAGCTCGGTTTCGACTGCACCGTCGTCACCGACGCCTGCGCGGCCCCCGACCTCGTGCACGGCGGGACGACCGTCGTCGGCCGCGACGTGCACGCCGCCTTCATGGCCGCCCTCGACGGCAGCTTCGCGACCGTCGTGACGAGCGAGGCGCTGCTCGCCGCCTGAGCGCCCCGGGTGATGTGGGGCACCGCGTGACGCTCCTGGCCGCCCCGCCCGGCGTCCGGACGCCGGACGCCGGGCGCCGGACGCCGAGCGCCGTTCCGTGCCGCTCCGGGTCTTCCCGCCACGAAGTGAACACCCCGCCATCTTTTTGCGTGGCGGGGTGTTCACTTCGTGGAGGGGTGGCGGGGTGGCAGCTCGGCGGCGGCGCCGGTGCCGACGCCTGCTATCCCCGACGCCTGCTCGCCACCAGCGCGACCACGAGCCCGGTGATGACGGTGGCGCCGACGGCGTTGGTGACGCGGGTCCGGCGGCGGTAGCGCTGGTGGGCCTGGTCGGTGGCCTCCATCGCCGCGATCGTGACGGTCTCGGCGACATCGCGCACGGTCTTCTCGGCCCGGTCGGCGATCACCTCGGCGCGGTCGACCAGGTCGTGGGCCGACGACCCGGCCCGGTCGGTGACGTCGCGCACCACGGTCTCGGCCCGGCCCGCGAGGTCGTGCAGGGCACCGCGGGCCACGGGCGGCACGACGTCGGAGGTGTCGATGAGTTCACGGGCCCGTCGTGCGGCGCGGGTGACGAAGTCGTCGGGGTCGGTGGTGCTCATGCGGCTCTCTCCGTTCGCCCGTGCACGGGTGCCACGGGTCCCCGCCATCGTGCTCCCCTCCGGATGGTGAGGGTGCGCACGACCGCCGGCGGGCCGCGATGCGTCGCCGACCTCGTCCTCGCCTAAGCCGCTCTAGAGCAGGGTCGACGTCAGGCTCACTACCGCGATGGCGGCCCCGGCGCTCGTCAGGACGACACAACCGAGCCACGGGGGACTCATGACGGGCGCGCCACCCCGGCGGCGCAGGCGGAGGGCGGCTCCCATGCCGACGACGAAGAGCACCGCCCCGATGACGAGGAGGACGATGCTGGCGGGACCCATGCTGCGACCCTATCGAGGGAGGCGCGGGTCGCGTCCCCGAGGACGCCCCCTCCCCCACGCACCACGCACCACGCACCACGCACCACGCACCACGCCAGGATGTGAGCACAGCGCCAGCCCTTGTCCCGGCGTCGTGCCCACATCCCGGCGCCGGGCGATCCGCAGCACCCGACCCCGCCAGCCGCACGGCACCGCACCGCGTCGCCGTCGAGCGCGCAGACTGGCCTCTGACCCTCCGACGGAACGAGCCACTCCCCCATGACCACCACCGTCCTCCTCGCCGGCGCGACCGGCGACCTCGGCCAGCGCATCGCCCGCGAGCTGCTCCGCGACGCCACGGACGACGTGCGCCTGCGCGTCCTGACCCGCCCCGGCAGCACCGGCGCGACCACGCTGTTCGGTGACGACGACCGGGTCGAGGTGACCCGCGCCTCCTACACGGACGTGCCCGCCCTGACCGACGCCGCCCGCGGCGCCGACGTCGTCGTGTCCGCCGTCAGCGGCACCCGCTCCGTGATCGTCGACGCGCAGCGCGCCCTCCTGAAGGCCGCCGTCGCGGCGGGCGTGCCCCGGTTCGTGCCCTCCGACTACTCGGCCGACTACCGCAGCATCCCGCCGGGCAGCAACCGCAACTTCGAGCTGCGTCGCGAGTTCGCGGCCGACGTCGACGCGGCCCCGATCCGGGCGACGTCGGTGCTGAACGGCATGTTCACCGACCTGCTGACCGGGGACGCACCCCTGGTCCTGTTCGACCGGAAGCGGGTGCTGTTCTGGTCGTCGGCCGACCAGGTGCTCGACTTCACGACCAAGGACGACGTCGCCCACGTCGTCGCCCGGGTCGCGCTCGACCCCGAGGCGCCGCGCGTCGTGGAGGTCGCCGGCGACCGGGTCACGGCACGCCAGGTCGCCCGCACGATGAGCGAGCTCACCGGCACGTCCTTCAAGCCGCAGTGGGCCGGCACGACCGGCACCCTGTCGGCGATGGCGGCCGTCATGCGTCGCACGTCGAAGGGCGACGACACCTTCCCCGCCTGGCAGGGCATGCAGTACTTCGTCAACATGTTCAGCGGCGACGCGCAGCTGCGGCACGTCGACGGCGACCGATACGGTCCCGCACGCTGGACCACCGTGCGCGACGTCCTCGCGACACGGACCGGTGCCGCGCCGCGTTCTTCGGTGTCGACTCCCGCCTGACCAGGGGACGAGGAGGTGCGGGTCGCCGACCCGGGTCGCCACCCGCGCCTGCCCGCCTGCGCCTGTCCGCGCGAGCCTGCCTGCCCGCCCGCCCGCGCGCCCTGCCCGCGCGAGCCTGCCTGTCCGCCCGCCGCGCCTGCCCGCCCTGCCCGCGACGAGAAAACGGTGGCCCTTCCCCCCGACGGGTAGGGCCACCGTTCATCGCCGAGTGGTGAGCAACGGCGGACCTCCACGGTAGGCAGCGACCGACCCGGGCCACCATCCGCCGGACGCGGGGTCTCGGCCGATTCGCGCGAGGGGGTGTTCTGCCCGCCCCCGAGGGTCGGTAGGGTCGGCACATGCTCGCGGAGGGTCCAGAGGTGTTCGCCGCACACCGCGTCGCCACGTGTCACGGCGTCGACGAGGCACGACGCGTGCTCGGCGAAGCCTTCCTCCCCGTCGAGTTCCCGACGGCGAGCGCGTCCGGCCACCTCGGGCTCGAACTGAACGCCGTGAGCACGGGCCGGTTGACGCTCGGCTACATGAGGTTCGACCGGGCCGTCCGCCGCCGGACGGCCGAGCCGGACAACTACCACGTCGACATCCCCACCGCGGGTCGGGCCGTCCTGCGCGCAGCCGGCGGGCGGCGGGTCGACGCGACACCCCGGTCCGGAGGCGTCTTCATGCCCGGCCGACCGGTCGACCTCGACTGCGGCGACGGCTTCGCGCAGATCGCCTTGATGATCCCCCGCGCCGAACTGCAGCGCGAGCTCGAGGACCTGCTCGAGTCGACGTCCGTCGCCCCGCTCGAATTCGAGGCGGAGCTCGACCTGGCGACGGGTGGACAGGTCGTGCTGCAGGCGGTACGGGTCGTCGACGAGGCGTCCCGGCGGGAGGACGGCGTCCTCCAGCACCCGCTCGCCGTCCGCAACCTCGAACGGTCGCTCGTCCACGCCCTGCTCCTCTCGCAGGGCCACAACCACTCCGAGGCGTTGCGGGCTCCCGTGCCGCAGTCGGGCGGCCGGGCGGTCGCCCGCGCGATCGAGCTGCTGCGCGCCGATCCGGGCCGCGACTGGAGCGTGGCCGATCTGGCGGCGGCGACCGCCACGAGCGTCCGCAGCCTGCAGGAAGGCTTCCGCCGGGCCCTCGACACGACCCCGACGGCCTACCTCCGACGGCTGCGGCTCGAACGTGTGCGCACCGACCTGGTCGCCGCGGGACCCGGGGACTCGAGCGTCACCGACGTCTCGGCCCGCTGGGGGTTCACGCACCACGGCCGCTTCGCCGCGGCCTACGCGGAACGGTTCGGCGAGCGCCCCTCCGACACGCTCCGCGCCTGGTCCGGTCGCTGAGCGGGGACGAGGAGGCGCGGGTCGGCTCGATCGGGGAGCCCGCTACCGTGGGCGCATGAGCACCGAGGCCTGGGAAGACCGCGTCGCCGCCCTCTGGGCCGACGAGACCGTCGACGACGAGCAGCGCATCGAGCGCATGACGGCCCTCGCCGCCGACGCTCCGCACCCCGCGCTGGGCGAGTTCGAACTCGGGGGTGCCCACGACTCCGGGGGCCGTGAGGCCGAGGCCCACGTGCATTACGCCGCGGCGACCGTGGCCGGCCTCGACGCCGTCGACCCGACCCGGGCTGCGCAGATGGTCGTGCAGCACGCCTCGACCCTGCGCAACCTCGGCCGGGTCGACGAGGCCATCGCCATGCTGCGCGACGCTCCCGAGCACCCCGCCACCGGAGCCGCACCGAGGGTCTTCCTCGCGCTCGCCCTGCACAGCGCCGGCCGCTCCGACGAGGCCCTGCGGGTCGCGATCGAGGCCGTCGAGCCGACCCTCCCCCGCTACCACCGCTCGGTCCGCGCCTACGCGGCCGCGCTCACCGGGGACTGACCCGTCCACGGACCGGCCGAGGCACCGACCCGGCGCCGAGATGGCCACCGGCCCGTGCCGCCCGTAAGGTTGTCACGACATACGTTCGGCTGAGGGGACCACATGACCGACGCGCAGCTTCCGGCCGACCTCTTCGCCGACCTCGACCGCAGCAGCCCCATCCCGTTGTGGTTCCAGATGTCCACGCGGCTCGAGGCGGCGATCCTCGGGGGCCAGCTGCCGGCGGGCGCTCGACTCGAGAACGAGGTCGGACTCGGCGAACGTCTCGGCCTGTCGAGGCCCACCGTCCGGCGAGCCATCCAGGAGCTGGTCGACAAGGGGCTCGTCGTCCGGAGGCGCGGGATCGGCACCCAGGTCGTCCACGGACCGGTGACCCGCAACGTCGAGCTGACCAGCCTGTTCGAAGACCTGACCGACAGTGGCAAGGCCCCGACGACACGCCTGCTCGCCCACCAGGTCGTCACGGCCGACGAGAAGACCGCCCTGGCTCTCGGCATCGAGGTCGGCGACCGGGTCAGCCACGTGCGGCGCCTCCGCCTGGCGGACGGTGTCCCCGTCGCGGTCCTCGAGAACTACCTGCCCCTCGACCTCGCTCCGTTCTCGGACGCCGACCTCGCCGCCCAGGGCCTTTACCAACTGCTCCGGGCCCTCGGCGTCACGATCCGCGTGGCGAAGCAGCGGATCGGGGCCCGGGCCGCCCACGCCGACGAGGCCCAGCTGCTCGAGATCGAGCCGCGCGGAGCCGTGCTGACCATGACCCGCACGGCCTACGACGCGTCGGGTCGGGCCGTCGAGGTCGGGCACCACTGCTACCGGCCCGACCTCTACTCGTTCTCGATCACCCTCGTCGACAAGTAGCCGCCGGGCACCGCGCACCGCGCACCCGACGGCGGGCGTCACCGGGTGCGCGGTCCGGGACCCTGCCGCTCAGCCGGCCTGTCCCGCGGCCGAGGGCACCGTCAGTTCACCGGTCACGTACTGGGCCACCCCGAAGCCGAACGACCAGTCCTGCGGACCGTTCTCGACGTAGCCGATGAAGACGTCCTCGCCGGCCACGCCCACGGCCTCGAGGCCCGAGGCGATGCGGGCGTACAGGGCCTGTTTCGCGCCGTCGGTGCGTCCCCGCTGGGTGAAGATCTGGATCATCACGACTCCGCCGGAGCGTTCGAAGCCGAGCCCGGCGTCCTGGGCGATGATGCGACCGGCCGGCAGTTCGTTGATCACCTGGAAGCGGTCGCGAGGCGGGATGCCGTAGACGTCGACGATCGCGTCGTGGACGGCGTCGGCGATCGCGGTGATCTGATCGGGGCTGCGACCGGGCAGGAGGTCGATGCGGACGAGGGGCATGGGTTCTTCTTTCGTCGGGTGTGGTCGGGGATGGTGAGGTGCCGCGGGTGCCGCAGGGGCCGGGCGGATCGGCGGCTCAGGCGCGTGACGCGGCGTCGATGCGCGCCAGGATCTGCTCTCGTTGGTAGCGACTGACGCCGTCGACGGCTTCGTCCTCGGCGAAGACGCTCGAGACGGCGATCGTGTCGTCGCGATCGAAGAAGCCCAGCCCCTGCAGGCCGCCGAAGAAGCCGTCCCAGTCGACGTCACCGTCCCCGATCTTCAGGTGCTGGTGGACGCGGGCCGCGTTGCCGGGCGGATTGCTGATGTACCTCAGCCCGTGCGAGCGGCGGTGGTCGAACGTGTCGGCGATGTGGACGAGGCCGAGTGACTGCCCGGCGGCGGCCATGATCCCGGCCATGTCGCCGCCGTAGTGGAAGGTGTGGCACGCGACGTAGGCGAGACCGACCTGCTTCGTGTTGAGGCCGCGGATGACCCGGAGGGCCTCGAGTCCGTCCTCGACGAAGTCGTCCGGGTGCGGGTCGATGAACACGCGGATGCCCTCGCGTTCGAGGACGGGCAGCAACTCTTCCATCGACCAGTAGAACTGACGCTCGGATTCTTCGGACAGCTCGGGACGACCACTGAACTCGGTGTTGATCACCTCGACGCCGAGGCGGGCGGTGATCTCGATCACGCGCTTCCATTGCTTGACGGCAGCCCGACGGGACTCCTCGTCGGGACCGGACCACCGCAGGACGGGCAGGACGGACGCGATCTCGACCCGCGCCTCCTTGCAGGCCGCCGCGAAGGCGTCGACGAGGTCGTCGTCGGCCTTCGGGTGCCGGAAGAACGGGAGGAAGTCGCGGTGCGGGGTCAGCTGCAGATGGTCGTACCCCAGTTCGGCGACCTTGGCGGGCAGTTCGAGCAACGAGTGGCTGTGGTGCAGCGGGGTGGGGTCGAGGGCGATCTTCACCATCGGTCACTCCCCCGGCGAGACGACGCCGGGCAGGTCGTAGAACGACGGCTTGGGCATCGCGTAGTCGACCTCGACGCGCCGACCGGTCTTCTGGGCCTCGACGCCGGCGGTGGCGACGACGCTCGCCAGGTAGCCGTCCCAGGCGCTCGGACCGTCGATGGTGCCGCGGTGCGCGGCGTCGACCCAGCGCTGCACCTGCGTGTCGTAGGCGGCGCCGAAGCGCTCCTTGAACGTCGGCGGCACGGCCACGGCCGAGCGGGCGGCCGTGGTGAGCTGGAGCCCGGTCTCGCGCCCGATGGAGGCGACGCCGCTCTCGAAGACGGCGTCCGTGGTGACCTGGTAGCCGAACTGGATGTTGACGTTGATCTCGACGATCGCCATCGTGCCCGACTCGGTCTCGAGGATCACGAACTGCGGCTCTCGGAGCCCCTCGGGCGCGAGCGAGTTGCGGCGGGGCTTCTTGACCTCGACCGCGACGATCGGCTCACCGGCGATGAAGGGGACGGCGTCGATCTCGTGGATGACGGAGTCGAGGATGAGCATCTCTTCTGAGTAGCTCGGCGGGGTCGTGGCGTTGCGGTGGGCGCAGTGCAGCGCGAGCAGGGCACCGTGCTCGCCGGACGCGACGAGGGCCCGGAGGTCTCGGTACCCCTGGTCGAAGCGACGCATGAAGCCGACCTGGATGTGCGGCCGGTCGAGCTTCTGCTCGGCCTCGAGCACGCGGAGCGAGGCGGCCTCGTCCGTGGTGAGGGGCTTCTCGCAGAGGATCGCCAGCCCGCGGTCGAGTGCGGGCAGGAGGACGGCCTCGTGGAGGAAGCCCGGGGTGGCGATGATGACGGCGTCGATCTCGGTGGCGGCGAGCGCCTCGTCGAAGTCGGCCGCGGTGATCGCGCCGGGGGCGGTCGCCGCCGCGGCGTCGGCACGAGCGGTGTCGGGGTCGACGACGGCGACGACGGTGGCCCCGCTGATGGTGGACGTGATGCGGGCGACGTGGTCGGCGCCCATCATGCCGGCACCGACGACGGCGACGCGGAGGTCGGGGGTTGTGGTGGTCACGGGTGTTCTCCTTCGGGGCGGGGGTGTCAGCGGCGGGACGTCAGACGAGACGGGAGCGAGGCGAGCAGCTCATGATGTGCTCACGCGTGCGGGTCGCGATCCCGAGGGGCAGGTCGATCGATTCGACCGGGAACATGTCCTGCTCGACGATGGCGAAGATCTCGGGGTCGATGCGGCTGACCGCGTCGAGCACCGGGGCCAGCTCGGGCACGCCTCGGGGCGGCTCGACCATGACCCCCTGCGCGACCGCGTCCCCGAAGGGCACGTCGTTCTTGAGCACGGTGAACCGCAGGTCGGAGTCGACCTGCTTGAGGTGCAGGTAACCGATGCGGTCGGGGTACTCCTCGACGAGGCGCACGGAGTCACCGCCGTAGTAGGCGAAGTGCCCGGTGTCGAGGCACAGGTTCGTGTAGCGCACGTCGGTCTCGGCCAGGAACCGCTCGGTCTCTCGGTACGTACCGACGTGGCTGTCCGCGTGGGTGTGGAACTGCTGCCTGACGCCGAATTCTTCGAGGAGCGCCTTGCCGAGCTTGTCGTGGCCGGCGCCGAGCGCCGCCCACTGGTCGTCGGTGAGGGTGCGGGCCTCGAGTACCTCGCTCGTGGCGTCGCTGCGCCAGAGGTCGGGGATGACGACGAGGTGCTCGGCACCGAGCTCCGAGGCGAGGCCGGCGACGGCGAGCGCTTGGTCCCACGCGCGTCGCCACTGGTCGTCGCCCTTGTGGAACCCGGTGAAGACCGTCCCGGCAGAGAGCTTGAGGTCGCGCCGACCGAGCTCGTCCTCGAGCTGGTGGGGGTCGGTCGGCAGGTACCCGTAGGGGCCCAGTTCGATCCAGTGGTAGCCCGCCTGCTGGACCTCGTCGAGGAACCGCGGCCAAGGGATCTGACCGGGGTGCTCGGGGAACCAGACGCCCCACGAGTCGGGTGCGGTCCCGATGCGGAGCCCGCGCCCGCCCGGACCGGTGGGCGTGGCGTCGGGGTCGGAGACGGTGTCGGTCATGGCGGCGGTGCCTTTCGAGAGGGTGCGGGTGAGGTGTGGCGGTGTCAGCCGAGCAGCGGGCGTTGCGCGGCCCGCTGCTGGCGGTAGTCGGCCAGGGCGGCCGCGGTGCTGTCGAGGGTCGAGACCTGCGCGACCGGGACGTCCCACCAGCCCTCGCCGTCCGGGGCGTAGACGAGCGGATCGCTGTTCACGTGGATGAGCGTGCTCGTCGACGACGCCTTGGCCGCGGCGAGGGCTGCGGAGAGGTCGGCGACCGCGTTCGGCGTCGGTTCCACCTCGACGACGTCGAGCCCGTAGCTGCGGGCGTTCATCGCGAGGTCGACGGGCAGCACCTCGGTGCCCTGGAAGTCGAGGGAGTCGGGATCGAGCTTGCGGTAGAGCGTGCCGAAGCGTTCGGCCCCGACGTTCTCGGAGAGGTGGCCGATCGAGGCGTAGCCGTGGTTCTGGATGAGCACCACGATGATCTTGATGCCCTCGGCGACCGCGGTGACCAGTTCGGTGTGCAGCATGAGGTACGAGCCGTCACCGACCATGACGATGACGTCGCGGTCGGGTGCACCCCTCTTGACTCCGAGACCACCGGCGATCTCGTAGCCCATGCACGAGAACGCGTACTCGACGTGGTAGCCGAGCGCGTCGCGCACCCGCCACAGCTTGTGCAGGTCGCCGGGCAACGACCCGGCCGCCTGGACCACGACGTCGGTGGGGTCGCTGGCCGCCTGGACGGCGCCGATGATCTCGGGCTGGCCGGGCAGGGCCAGCCCGGACGGCTGGAAGGCCTCGTCGACGAGGACGTCCCAACTCGCCTTCTCGGTGGCCACGCGAGCGGAGTGCTCGTCGGGTACCCGATGCCCCGCGAGCGCCTCGGCGAGGGCGTCGAGCGTCTCGCGGGCGTCGGCGACGACGGGTAGCTGGGAGCCGTGCTTGTAGGCGTCGAACGACGTGACGTTGACGTTGACGAACCGCACGTCGGAGTCCTGGAAGGCCGTCCGGGAGGCGGTGGTGAAGTCGCTGTACCGCGTGCCGATGCCGATGACGAGGTCCGCCTCGGCGGCGATGCGGTTCGCGGCCGTCGTGCCGGTGGCACCGATGCCCCCGAGGTACTGCGGGTGGTCCCAGGCGAGGGACCCTCCGCCGGCCTGCGTCGTGCCGACGGGGATGCCGGTCGCCCGGGCGAAGGCGTCGAGCTGTCGCTCGGCGCCCGAGTAGAGGATTCCGCCGCCGGCGACGACGACGGGGCGCTTCGCGGCCTTGATCGCGGCGACGGCGCGTTCGAGCGGTCCACGCTCGGGGACGGGGCGCCTGACGTGCCACTCGCGGGGTTGCAGGAACTCGTCGGGCACGTCGAGCCACTCGGCCTGGACGTCCTCGGGCAGGGCGATCGTGACGGCGCCGGTCTCGGCCGGGTCGGTCAGCACGCGCATCGCGGCGAGCGCGATCGAGAAGAGCTGCTCGGGCCGGTCGACGCGGTCGAAGAACCGCGACAGCGGCCGGAACGCGTCGGTCACCTGCAAGGACGTGTCGTGGGGCAGCTCGATCTGCTGCAGCACCGGGTCGCTGACCCGGGTGGCGAAGGTGTCGCTCGGCAACAGCAGGGCGGGCAGCCGGTTCGTCGTCGCGAGCGCGGCCGCCGTGAGCATGTTGGCGGCACCGGGACCGACGGAGGCGGTGCTGGCGTAGGTCGCGCGCCTCCGGTGCATGCGGGCGTAGCCCACGGCCTGGTGCACCATCGCCTGTTCGTTGCGGGCCTGCAGGTACGGCATGAGCCCCGGGCGGTCCACGTGGTACTGCTTGAGCGCCTGGCCGACCCCGGCCACGTTGCCGTGGCCGAAGATGCCGAACATGCCCGGGATCGTGCGCTCTCGCACGTCGCCGTCGACGGTCCACTGATTGGCGAGGAACTCGACGAGCGCCTGGCCGACGGTGAGTCTCTTCGTCGTCATCGACGCGGTCCTTTCGAGGGAGCGGTGGGGAGGTAGGGCAGCCGGGGGTCGGGGGCCTGGGACTCCCAGCCGGCACGGACCCACCCGTGGGCGGGGTCGTCGGAGATCAGCCAGGCGCGCTCGGGGTCGGGCCCCGCCATGACGTTGAGGTAGTAGAGGTCGTAGCCCGGGGCGGCGACGGCGGGGCCGTGGTACCCGTACGGGACGAGGGCGACGTCTCCGGTGCGAACCAGCTCGTTCACGTCGATCGGCCCCGCAGGTGAGCCGTACGTGGCGAACAGGCCGAACGGGTCGGCCTGCTCGGGGGCGTCGAGGCCGCGACCCACGGCGGATTCGAAGTAGTAGATCTCTTCGAGGCGTGACTCTGTGCCGGGCACGGCCTCGTCGTGCTTGTGCGGAGGGTAGGACGACCAGTTCTCGGCGGGGGTCACGACCTCGCAGACGATGAGCTTCTGGGCGTGCAGCCCGTCCGGGGTGCCGAAGTTGTGCACCTGACGGGTCGACCGGCCGGCACCGCGGATCTCGACGGGGATGTCGTCGCGACGGAGCACCTGCACGTCGAGCACCTGGTCGGCCGGTGCCTCGGCGACCGCGACCCGACCGTGCCCGGTGACCACCGCCTCCGTCCGGACGCCCAGGTAGGCGACGTCGGCCGGCCCGTCGAAGACGGATGCCCGCCCGGCGAGCTCGACGGTGCCCGACCCACCTCGGTCATCACTCCACTCGATCACGACGTCACCGGCCAGCGGCACCACCATGCGCTCGACGCCGCCGGCGGCGAGGATCGACGAGACGCCGTCTCGGAGCTCGCCGATGCGCAGTCCGGTGTGCTGCCAGCCGGCGAGGTCGCCGTCGACGACGGTCTGCCAGCCGTCGCGGGTCAGGTCGCCGCGGGGGAAGAACCAGCGGGGTTCGTCGTTCATGTCGTCCACCTCATCATCGAGCGGAGCGGCCCGGGGGCCGCGGGGTACTGCCTGGGGACAGCTCGGGTGTGCCGTCAGTTCTGGGGGAAGCCCAGGTCGACGCCGCCGTGGCTGGGGTCGAGCCACCGGGACGTGATCGCCTTCTCGCGGGTGAAGAACTCGAAGCCCTGCAGGCCGTAGGCCTTGTCCGAACCGAAGATGCTGTCCTTGAAGCCGCCGAACGAGTAGTAGGCGACGGGCACCGGGATGGGCACGTTGATGCCGATCATCCCGACCTCGATCTCGGCCTGGAAACGCCGCGCCGCGCCTCCGTCGTTGGTGAAGATCGCCGTTCCGTTGCCGTAGGCACCGGCGTTGATGAGGGCGACGCCCTCGTCGTAGGACGCGACGCGCACGATCGACAGCACCGGCCCGAAGATCTCTTCGGTGTAGACGCGGCTCGTGAGCGGCACCTTGTCGATCAGGGTGGGCCCGAGCCAGAAGCCGTCGGCCTCGCCGTCGACCTCGATGCCCCGGCCGTCGACGACGACGTCGGCTCCGTCGTCGAGGGCGATGTCGATGTAGCTCGCGACCTTGTCACGGTGCTGTTCGGTCACGAGGGGACCCATGTCGCAGCTGCGGCGACCGTCTCCGACGGTGAGGCCGGCCATGCGCGAGGTGATCTTCTCGATCAGCTCGTCGGCCACGGGTTCGACCGCGACCACCACGCTGATGGCCATGCAGCGCTCACCGGCCGAGCCGAACCCGGCGTTGATCGCACTGTCGGCGACGAGGTCGAGGTCGGCGTCGGGCAGGACGAGCATGTGGTTCTTGGCTCCGCCCAGGGCCTGGACGCGCTTGCCGTGCTTGGCGGCGGTCTCGTAGATGTACTGGGCGATGGGCGTCGACCCGACGAACGAGATGCTCTTGACGTCGGGGTGTTCGAGCAGACCGTCGACGGCCTCCTTGTCGCCGTGGAGGACGTTGAAGACGCCCTCGGGCAGGCCGGCCTCGGCGAAGAGGCGGGCGAGGAACATGGCGCTCGACGGGTCTTTCTCGGACGGCTTCAGGACGACGGTGTTGCCGACGGCGATGGCGATCGGGAAGAACCACATCGGCACCATGGCCGGGAAGTTGAAGGGGCTGATGATGCCGACCACGCCGAGCGGCGCCTTGGTCGAGTAGACGTCGACCCCGGTGGACACCTGCTGCGAGAACTCGCCCTTGATCAGGTGGGGGAAGCCGGTCGCCAGCTCGACGACCTCGAGGCCGCGGGTGATCTCGCCGAGGGCGTCGCTCAACACCTTGCCGTGCTCGCTCGTGAGGATCTCGGCGAGCTCGCCCTTGCGCTCGTTGAGCAGCTCACGGAAACGGAACATGATCTGCTGGCGCTTCGTGATCGAGAGGTCGCGCCAGGCGGGGAACGCGCGGTGGGCCGAGGCGACGGCGGCCTCGATCTCGGAGGCGTCGGCGAGCGAGACGTCCTTCGTCGCGACGCCGAGTGCCGGGTCGTAGACGGGCGCGGTGCGGCCGCTCGTGCCGGGCACCTCGACGTTGTCGATCCAGTGCGCGACCAGGGGCCGATCGGTGGCGGTGGCGGTGGTGCCGGTGTGCGTGCTGGTGGTGCTGGTCATCGTTCTGCCGATCCGTTCGTGGTCGAGGGTGGGTGGACGAGCCCGGCCGCGTGGTCCACGGCTGCGGCGACGTCGTCGTCGCTCGGGTAGAGCAGGGTGCGCCCGACGACCAGCCCACGGACGCCCGGGAGCGCGAGGGCCGCGGCCCAGCGGGCGTAGGTGTCGGCCGGGTCGACGGCGGGGTCACCGCCCAGGAGCAGGGTGGGCAGGGTCGTCGCCGCCATGACGCGTTCCATGTCGTCGACGACGGGCAGCTTGAGCCAGCTGTAGGCGGAGGATTCGCCCAGGCCCGACGCGATGGCGACCGACTTGATGACGGCGTCGGCCGTCAGGTCGTTCGTCACCCGTCCGTCGACCCACGAACTCATGAAGGGCTCGAGCATGATCGGGAGGCGCAGCCTGGCCGACTCGGTCACCGCGCGTGCCGTCGCGGCCAGCGTGGAGGCCGTGCCGGGGTCGTCGAGGGCGACGCGCACGAGCAGCTTGGCGAAGTCGAACCGGGAGTCGGCGATCGACGCGGCCGAGTACGCGGTGAACCGGTCGTCCAGCTCGAACGTGGCGCCCTGGAGACCACCGCGGTTCATGCTGCCGACGACGACCTTGCCGTCGAGCGCGCCGAGCAGGGCGAGGTCCTCGAGGATGTCGGGAGTGCCGAGCACCCCGTCGACGCCCGGCCGGCCGAGGGCGACGACGAGTCGACGGAGGAGGTCGTACCGGTCGGCCATGGCGCTCGAGTCGCCTCGGACGCCGAGGGCACCCCGGGCGGGGTGGTCCGCCGCGACGATGAAGAGGCGTCCGTCCGCACCCAGCGGTGCGGGTCGCGTCCGGGCGGCGAGGATCTCGGCCACCCGGTGCGGCTCGGCGGCCCGGAGGGTTCGGAGGCGCTCGAAGTCGAGGACCGGGGCGGTGCGATCAGACATGGTGCGCCTCCTGGAGGACGGCCTCGACCTCGGCGGTGGTCGGCATGGCGGTGGAGCACTCGAACCGGGTGGCGACGATGCCGCCGGCCGCGTTGGCGAAACGCAGGGTGCGATCGAGCGACCACCCCTCGATCAGGCCGTGGCAGAGGGCGCCCCCGAACCCGTCGCCCGACCCCAGGCCGTTGATGACCTGGACGAGGTGCGCCGGCACCTCGATCCGCTCGTCACGCGTCTTGGCGAGGACGCCCTTGGGGCCCTGCTTGACGACGGCGAGTTCGACGCCCCTGTCGAGGAGGGCGTCGGCCGCCCGCTCGGGCTCGGTCTCGCCGACGGCGATCTCGCACTCTTCGCGGTTGCCGACGGCGACGGTGACGTGCTCGAGTGCGCGCCCGACCTCTCGGGTGGCGACCTCCGGGCTCTTCCAGAACATGGGTCGGTAGTCGAGGTCGAGGATGGTCAGGCGCCGACGACCCCGGGCCTGCCAGGCCACGTGGTGCGCCTGTCTGCTCGGTTCTTCGCTGAGGCCGGTGACCGTGGCCCAGAAGACCGTGGCCTTCTCGACGGCGGCGAGGTCGAGCGAGCCCGCGGTGATCATGAGGTCGGGTGCCTTGGGCTGCCGGTAGAAGTACAGCGGGAAGTCGTCGGGCGGGAAGATCTCGCAGAACGTGACGGGGGTGTTGAGCCCGTCGACGGTCGAGACGAGCCGGGTCGAGACGCCGAGCCGCTCGAGCTCTCGGACGATGTAGCGACCGAAGGGATCGTCGCCGGTGCGGGTGACCACCGCGGACCGCCGGCCGTGACGGGCGGCCGCGATGGCGACGTTGGTCGCGCTGCCACCGACGGATTTGCTGAAGGTCTCGACCTCTTCGAGCGGGACGCCGGACTGCTGCGGGTAGATGTCGACGCCCACGCGGCCCATGGTGAGGACGTCGTACGGAGCGGTGTCGTTGTCGGTGTGGTCGGTCATGACGTGGTCGTCCTCTCGAGAGCGTGGCGTGCGGTCGCGGTCACTTCTTGCCGTTCTTCACGACGTAGATGGCACCGGTGCTGAAGTCCTCTTCGAGCTGCTCGAGCGACCGCCCGTTCGTCTCGGGCACCTTCTTCACGGCGAAGAGGAACGACCCGGCGTTGAGCACCGCGAAGATGAAGAACGTCGTCGAGATGCCGATGCCGGCGACGAGGATCGGGAAGAGCAGGCTGACGGCGAAGTTGGTCAACCAGAGGATGAGCACCGTGAGCCCCATCCCGACGCCGCGCAGCTTGAGGGGGAAGATCTCGCTGAGCATCAGCCAGACGAGAGGGCCGATGGTGCCCTGCATGGTCCCGACGAAGCCGATGACGAAGATCAGGACGACGATCGCGCGGCCGAGCCCCTCGGGGATCAGCAGCGACGACAGGCCGATCAGCAGGTGGAAGATCGTGACGCCGGCGAAGCCGGCCATGAGCATGGTGCGCCGTCCGACCTTGTTGATGATGCGGAGGGCGACGAGCATCGCGACGACGGCGATGACGCCTGCCCCGACGTTGGCGATCAGGGCCCCGCTCTGCGAGAAACCGGACTGCTGCAGCACCTGGGTGCCGTAGTACATGATCGAGTTGATGCCGGTCAGCTGCTGAGCGACGGCCAGGCCGATGCCGATGAACAGGATCTTGCGGAGCCAGGGCTCGGCGATGAGGTCGGCGAGGCGGGCGCTCTTGGCCTCTTTCTCCTCGTCGGCCAGGAGGCGCACCTCGGCCATCTCGGCCACCGCGCGGTCGTCGGCACGGATCTGCTTGAGCACGGCGAGCGCGTCGTCGTCGCGGCCCTTGGCGATGAGCCAGCGAGGGCTCTCGGGGACACGGAACATGCCGATGAAGAGGGCGATGGCGGGCAGTACCGCGACGGAGAGCATGTAGCGCCACACGTTGTCGTGCTCGCCCCAGACGCTGCCGATGACGGCGTTGATGGTGAAGGCGGCGAGCTGCCCCGAGACGATCATGAGCTCGTTGCGGCTGACGAGCCCGCCGCGCTGCTCGGTGGGGGCGAGTTCGGCGAGGAACACCGGAACGGTGACCGAGGCCCCCCCGACCGCGATGCCGAGGAAGAACCGCGCCCCGGTGAGGAACTCCCACGTGGGGGCGAGCACGCAGGCGAGCGCGGCGAAGAAGAACAGGATGGCCAGGGTGTTGATGGTCGGCTTCCGCCCGAAGGCGTCCGAGATGCGCCCGATGAAGAACGCCCCGACCGCGGCCCCGATGAGGATGGCCGAGACCATGATGCCCTCGCTGGCCGGCGTGAGCCCGAGGCTCTCCTCCATCGAGTCGAGCGCGCCGTTGATCACGCCCGTGTCGTACCCGAAGAGCAGGCCACCGAAGGTGGCGATGACCGCGACGGTGCCGAGACGCTTGGTGTGCGGGCCCGAGACCAGGGCGGGAAGAGCTACTCGGGGCGAACTGCCCGATGTGTCGGTGACCACGATTCCTCCATTGGTTGTGGTTACAGCTTCCCGCGTCGGTGCGGGTCGTCGCCCTGCAACGGCGACAGGACGAGGCTAGCCATGTCCGTATGTCCTGTCAATCGGTCATGCGTGGACCACCCCTTCGAATCGGACGGGAGAGGGACTCGCGCGTCCCTAGACTCGGAGCATGCCTTTCGACGAGTGGTACGACGACGAGACACGAGAGGCCGCGACGGCCCGCGTGCTGCAGCGGCGGATGACGAACCCCACCGACCGCAACGTCCTCACCGTCGTCGCGGAAGAGTTCAACGTGCCGCGGCAGACCCTCAGCGACTGGGTCGACGAGGCCTCGCCCGAGTCCGCCAAGCCGAAGCGCAAGCCCCGCCCGAAGTTCTCGCAGGTCGTCAAGACCACCAAGGAGGCGCGGGTCGAGTCCCCCGAGGACGACGAAGCGATCGACGCTCCGCAGCCCGCCGCACCTCCGGAGCCCGCGAGCGAGCCCGAGCCCGACGCGCAGACAGAGTCCGTGCCGCAGGCCGAGGCCGTTCCGCAGACCGAGGTCGCGTCCGACCCGGAGGCCGACCCGCAGCCGGAGTCGAACCCGGAGCCCGAGCGGGACCCCTGGGCGGCGTCCGATCCTGCCCCCGAACCCGAACCCGAGCCCGAGCCGACGCCCGAGAGCCAACCCGGCCTGCAGCCCGTGCCCGCACCCGCGCCCACACCCACACCCGCACCCGCCGCACCCGCCGACAGCCGCCTCACCGCCCTCGAGGGCGAGGTCGCGGCTCTCCGCGCCGGCAACCGCGCACTCGTCGAGGCCCTCCGCATCCTGGTCGACTGACGACGCCGGTCGGCGCCTGGCCGAGCCGGGCGACGGCCACGAGGCCGTCCGGTCACCGTCGTCGTGGTGACGGCCTCGACGTCGTGAACCGGGCCTGGCGCCGATCGGCCGCGCGCGCCTCCCGGGGGAGGCGGTAGCCGTCGCGGTAGACGCCGACGACGTCGAGGGCGACGCCCACGAGGGAGCGGACGGCGGTGCGCCGCTCGCTCGAGCCGTACCAGTTGCGGTGGAGACGCCACAGCTCGACGATCCCCCGCACGAGCAGTCCCCCGCCGAAGAAGACGGCGGCGATCCAGGCGATGCCGGTCGAGCCGAAGGCGATGACCGCACCGATGCAGACGACCAGCGTCACCACCAGGGTGATCATCAGCGTGCGTGGGCTCGGCAGCTGTCGGCCGTGCTCGCCGGTCCAGTAGGACGA
Source organism: Frigoribacterium sp. 2355 (assembly GCF_054060695.1). NCBI lineage: Bacteria > Bacillati > Actinomycetota > Actinomycetes > Micrococcales > Microbacteriaceae > Frigoribacterium > Frigoribacterium sp. 2355. The sequence goes on from NZ_JBSSDL010000004.1 coordinate 119,329, forward strand.
CAGCAGGTAGAGGGCGTCCTCGCGGGAGCGTCCGCCCTCGCGCAGCCGGTCGACGGCGGCGTCGGTGCGCGCGAGTCGGTCGGGCCCGTCGGCCTGGCGCACCGCGGCGCTGGTCGACGCGACGATGCGGATGACGGGAGGTTCGCGTCGAGCCACCAGGCCATCTTGCCGCACGCCGCACGCCCGACGCCGCCCGCCGCACGACGCCGCCCGCCGTCCGCCGTCCGCCGTCCGCCGGACGGGCCCGCGCTGTCCCCCGCCTGGCCGCTTCGCGAGTGCCCGTCGACCCGAGTCTGCAAGCTCGCTGGAGGTCGATGACGGGTGGGCTGCCGCTCGCGTCCGAATGGTGTGTCACCGAGACACAGCGCGTCCGCACCGCGGCACCGCGATCCCCGGCCACCGACGAGTGGCCGCGCCGAGAGAAGGACGACCACCATGAGCGCAGACGACGACAAGCAGGCCGACTCGGGCTTCGCCGGCAGGTTCCGTGACCAGCTCGGCAGCCGGGCGATCGAGCCCCTCATCAAGGCCGTCCGCACCGAACTGCGGTCGGCCCGCGACGAGGTCGCGGGCCGGGCTCGGGACGCGCGGTCCGGCGCCGTGATGCTCGCCGTCGGGGCCGTCCTCGCGATCGTGACCGTGATCCTCCTGGCCGGCACCGCCGTCGCCCTGCTGGCCCTGGCCCTGCCCCTCTGGGCCGCCGCGCTCATCACGTTCGCGGCCTTCGCCGTCGTCACCGCGGTGCTCGTCGCCGTCGGCCTGAAGGGCGTCAGGCGGGGCGTCCCGCCGGTCCCCGTCGACACGGTGAAGAACCTCACCTCGTCGTCCGACTAGCCGCCGACCCCTCCGAACCGGGCCCCGTCCCAACCCGACCCAACCCGGCACGACCCGGCCCCACCCGACCCCGTCCCGGCCCGGCCCCACCCGACCCCGTCCTGACCCGACCCAACCCGACACCAGGGAGTCCCCCATGCCTCGCACCACACCCGCCAGCCGGTCCACGAAAGAACAGCGCACGCAACACGCCGAGACCTACACGCCCCTCGCGCGGTACGCCTCCGAGGCGTTCGGAGCCTTCCTCCTCGTCGTCGGAGGCGTGGGCACGGCCGTGTTCGCATCGTCGTTCCCGGACGACGGCAACGCGCTCGGGGTCGGCTTCCTCGGCGTGGCCCTGGCGTTCGGCCTGAGCGTGATGGCCGGCATCTACGCCGTCGGCCACATCTCGGGCGGCCACTTCAACCCGGCCGTGACGGTCGGCTTCGCCCTGGCCCGTCGGACCCCGTGGGCTAGCGTGCCCGGCTACGTCGTCGCGCAGCTCGTCGGGGCCGCCGCCGGAGCCAGCGTCGTGGCGCTCGTCGCCGCCGACGGCCCCGCCGGCTACTTCGCCGCGGCCCGGGACTCGGGCTTCGCCTCGAACGGCTTCGGCGCGTCGTCGCCCGGCGGTTTCGGCCTCGGAGCCGTCCTCGTCACCGAGATCGTGCTGACGGCCGTGTTCGTGGGCGTGATCCTGTCGGTAACCGCCAAGGGTGAGTACAAGGCCCTGGCACCCTTGGCGATCGGCCTGACCCTGACGCTGATCCACCTGATCAGCATCCCCGTGAGCAACACGTCGGTGAACCCCGCCCGCTCGCTGGCGGCCGCCCTCTACGGCGGCCCCGACGCCCTGGCCCAGGTCTGGGTCTTCTTCGTGGCGCCCCTGGTCGGCGGCGCCCTGGCGGGCCTGGCCCACCGCGTCCTGCGCCGTCGCGCCTGACGGGCGACCCGAGCGGCTGGGAACGCAGGAGGCGCGGGTCGGGTGACCCGCGCCTCCTGCGTCCTCGTGCGGTGACGCCGGTGCCGACCGACGCTCGAGCGGAGGCGACGACGTCGCGTCGCCCGTCGAGGGCGACGACCTAGACGACCGTGGCGCTCCGGACCCGGTCGGCGGCGGTGGCCATGTGGTCGCGCATCGCGGCGAGCGCCGCGTTCGGGTCACGGGCCTCGATCGCCCGGAAGACGGCCCGGTGTTCGCGGTACGCGGCCTCGGCCTGGTCCTTCTCGGTGAGCCCGCGCTCGACCCAGAGGCGCAGCAGCGACCGGGTGCTCTGCAGGAGGTCCTTGAGCACGACGTTGTCGGCGCTGACGGCGATCTGCAGGTGGAACCGGATGTCGGCCTGGAGGAACGCGTCGAGGTCCTCGAGCGAGTCGGCCATCACCTCGATGTAGCCGCGCAGCTTCTCGACGTCGGCGTCGGTGGCCCGCTCGGCGGCGTAGGCGGCCGCCTGGATCTCGAGCCCGCCCCGCACCTCGATGAGCTCCCGCGTGCGTGCCGCGTTCAGCATGAGACCCCAGCTGAGGGTGGTGGGCAGCAACTCCGAGGTCTGGTCGCGCAGGTAGGTGCCCGAGCCCGGACGCACCGTGACGATGCCGAGGATCTCGAGGGCGGCCAGGGCCTCGCGGACGGCCGACCGCCCGACGCCGAGACGTTCGGCGAGCTGCCGCTCGGGTGGGAGGCGCGACCCGGGGGTCAGTTCGCCGGCCGTCAGGAGGGCCACGAGCTGCTTGACGACCTCGCTGACCGCGGTGCCGCGCGGGACCATCTCGAGCTCGAGATCGAGGCTCGCGGGGTCGCTCTCTGGGTATGCCGGCACGGTGCGAGCTTAGTCAGCGGGGCCCACGGGTCCAGCTCTCGAGACCCAGGGGTCCACCTCTCGCGGCGCGCACCCACTCTCGTCTTGTCGCGCAATTGGTCAACCGGTTGACAGATTTCGAGGAAAAAGGCACGATGGTTCTTGCGCGCCACCGGCACCGGTCGAAGGCGTCATCCAACAACGTCGTTAGATCCGAAGGAGTCGATGTGGACACCACCACCCGAACGAGCGCGCCACAGAGCGCGGTCGAGAAGTCCGCGATCAAGAAAGTCGCCGTCCGGCTCGTCCCGTTCGTGGCGTTGATGTTCTTCATCAACTACCTCGACCGCACCGCCATCGGCTTCGCGGCGCCGAACGGCATGGAGTCCGACCTCGCCCTGTCGGCCGCCCAGTTCGGCTTCGCCTCCGGCGTGTTCTTCATCGGCTACATCCTGTTGGAGGTGCCGTCGAACCTCGCCCTGCACAAGTTCGGTGCCCGCAAGTGGCTCGCCCGCATCATGGTGACCTGGGGCATCGTGGCGTTGCTCTTCACCTGGGTGCAGAACTTCGAACAGCTCGTCGCGCTGCGCTTCCTGCTCGGTGTCATGGAGGCCGGCTTCTTCCCCGGCGCGATCCTCTTCCTGAGCCTGTGGGTGCCGGCCGCCCACCGCAGCAAGATCCTCGCCCTCTTCTACCTGGCGCAGCCCCTCACCACCGTCATCGGTGCCCCGCTCGCCGGCTGGTTGATCAGCCACGACGGCGTCTTCTTCGGCCTCGAGGGCTGGCGCTTCATGTTCATGGGCGTCGCCATCCCCGCGATCGTCGTCGGGATCGTCGCCTGGTTCTACCTCAAGGACAAGCCCGCCGACGCCAAGTGGCTCACCAAGGAAGAGCAGGTCTGGCTCACCCAGGCCCTGGTGAAGGAGGCCTCGACGAAGACGGGTGCCGTCTCGACCACCGGCAAGCACCCGGGCCTCGGCGTCGTCTTCAAGAACGGCCGCGTCTGGATGCTCTCGTTCATCTACTTCGGCTTCATCTACGGCCTCTACGCGCTCGCGTTCTTCCTGCCCACCATCATCGGCGGCTTCCAGGAGCAGTTCGGCACCGAGTTCACCGTCACCCAGCGCGGCTTCATCACGGCCATCCCCTACGTCCCCGCGGCCATCGCCCTGTACTTCTGGTCGCGTGACGCCTCGCGTCGCGGCCTCAAGACCTGGCACATCGTCATCCCCGCCGTCGTGGGCGGTCTGAGCATCCCGCTGGCGCTCTACGCACAGTCCCCGGCCCTCACCATCGCGGTGATCGCGGTCACCGCCATGGCGATCTTCGCGGCCCTGCCCAACTTCTGGACCCTGCCCACGCAGTTCCTGACCGGGGCCGCGGCGGCCGCGGGCATCGCGCTCATCAACACGGTCGGCAACCTCGCCGGCTTCAGCGCCCCGTACATCACGGGCCTGGTCACCGACGTCACCGGCGACTACCGGGTGCCGATGTTCATCGTCGGGTTCTTCATGCTGCTGTCGGCCGCGCTGATGATCGCGCTCAGCCGGATGAAGAAGCCCGAGGGCACCCTCAGCCCCCGCGAGCAGGCCGACCTGGCGGCGACCGCCGGGCTCGACTGACCGACGCTCACCCCCTCCCCCCGCGGGGCCCGGACGATCACCGACCCGGGCCCCGCCCCCTCCGCACCCCGTCGCCGTGCCGTCGCGCCGTCGACCGGACCACCGCCTCCTGGAGTTCTCATGACACGCCTCTTCAACGATCCGGGCGACTTCGCCGACGAGATGATCGACGGCTTCGTGGCCGCCAACCAGCGCTGGGTGCGACGGGTGCACGGCGGCGTGGTCCGGGCGACCCGCTCGGCCCCCGGCAGCGTCGCGCTCGTCGTCGGCGGTGGCTCGGGTCACTACCCGGCCTTCGGCGGACTCGTCGGGCAGGGACTCGCCCACGGCGCCGCCCTCGGCAACCTCTTCGCCTCGCCCTCGTGGCAGCAGGTCAGGTCGGTCGCGAAGTCGGCGCAGAACGGCGGGGGCGTCCTGCTGAGCTACGGCAACTACGCCGGCGACGTCCTCAACTTCGACAAGGCCCAGCAGAAGCTGATCGACGAGGGCATCGAGACTCGGACGGTCGCCGTCACCGACGACATCTCGAGCGCGTCGATCGCCGACAAGCACAAGCGTCGTGGCATCGCCGGCGACCTCACCGTCTTCAAGTCCGCCGCGGCCGCCGCCGAGGAGGGCGCCGACCTCGACGACGTCGTCCGCGTCGCCGTCAAGGCGAACGAACGCACCCGCAGCGTCGGCGTGGCGTTCTCGGGCTGCTCGCTGCCCGGGGCCGACGAACCGCTCTTCACCGTGCCCGAGGGCCGCATGGCCGTCGGCATGGGCATCCACGGTGAGCCGGGCATCGGCGAGACCGACGTCCCCACGGCGGACGGCCTCGCCGAGCTGCTCGTCGAGGCGCTGCTCGCGAGCGACGAGCTGCCCGACGGGGTCGACGAGGCACGCGGGCGCAAGGTGGCCGTGCTGCTCAACGGACTCGGCTCGGTCAAGTACGAAGAGCTCTTCGTCGTCTACGCCCGGGTCGACGCCCTGCTGCGCGAGGCGGGCGTCGAGGTCGTCGAGCCCGAGGTCGGCGAGCTCGTCACGAGCTTCGACATGGCCGGCGTCTCGCTGACCCTGTTCTGGCTCGACGACGAGCTCGAGCGCCTCTGGGCGGCCCCGGTCGACGCACCCGCCTACAAGAAGGGCTCCGTCGACGTCGCGTCGCGGGCGGACGACGCCGAGCAGGAGGCGCAGGTCGCCATCGCGATCCCGCCCGCGACCCCGGCGTCCCGGCAGGCCGCCCACCTGGTGCTGAGCGCCCTCGAGGCGGTGCGGGCCACGGTCGAGGAGAACGTCGACGAGCTCGGACGCATCGACGCCGTCGCCGGGGACGGCGACCACGGCATCGGCATGCAGCGCGGGGTCCACGCCGCCGTCGCCGCCGCCCGCGAGGCCGTGCTCGCCGGTGCGGGGGCGGGCACCGTCCTCGACCTCGCCGGCGACGCCTGGTCCGACCGCGCCGGGGGCACCTCCGGGGCCCTCTGGGGTGCCGCCCTCGCGAGCCTCGGCGCGGCCGTCGGCGACGAGGCGGCCCCGGACCGCGCCTCCGTGTCCCGTGGCGTCTCCGCCGCGACCGAGGCGATCCTCGAGTTCGGCGCCACGGTCGGCGACAAAACCATGGTCGACGTGCTCGTCCCCTTCGACGCGGTCCTCAGCGCGGCGGTCGACGACGGGGCCGACCTCGCCACGGCCTGGGCCACCGCGGCCGAGGTCGCCGTGACGGCGGCCGCGGCGACGGCCGACCTCCTGCCCAAGATGGGCCGCGCCCGGCCGCACGCCGAGAAGAGCCTCGGCACGCCCGACGCCGGCGCCACCTCGCTCGGGCTCATCACGCGGGCCGTCGGTCGCGTCCTCGCGCCGCAGCCCGCCGCGTGACCCCTCCCCCCCACACCCTCCACGAAAGGCACCACCATGGCTGACCAGCTGCGCATCGTCGTCGGATCGGACGACGCCGGGTACGACTACAAAGAGGTCCTCAAGAAGGACCTCGAGGCGAACGACGGCGTGGCGAGCGTCGCCGACGTCGGGGTCGCCGCCGACGGTCACACCGCCTACCCGCACGTCGCCGTCGAGGCGGCCCGCATGGTCGCCGACGGCCGCGCCGACCGCGCGATCCTGATCTGCGGCACCGGGCTCGGCGTCGCCATCGCGGCCAACAAGGTGCCCGGCATCCGGGCGGTGACCGCGCACGACACGTTCTCGGTCGAACGCGCCGTCCTCTCGAACGACGCCCAGGTGCTCTGCATGGGCCAGCGCGTGATCGGCGTCGAGCTCATGCGCCGCCTGGCGAAGGAGTTCCTCACCTACCGCTTCGACACCTCGAGCGCCTCGGCCGAGAAGGTCGCGGCCATCTGCGGCTACGACGGGTCGGGCGAGCCCGTCGGCATCGACGCGGCGTGAGCGACCCGGTGACCGCCCCCGTCCGGCCCTCCCCGGCCCGCTTCACGATCGGGGTGAGCCTCAAGATGTACTTCTCGCACGCGAGGACCCTCGCGTGGAGCACCGAGGTGGCCGAGATCGCGCGGCGCCACCCGGCCGTCCGGCGGGGCGTCGTCGACCTGTTCGTCGTGCCGACGTTCCCGTCGCTCGTCCCCGTGCAGGAGGCGCTGGCCAGCACCTCGGTCCGCCTCGGTGCCCAGGACCTCGCGACCGACGACTCGGGCGCCTTCACGGGTGAGGTGAGCGGCGCCGAGCTGGCCGAGATCGGCTGCACCCTCGCCGAGATCGGCCACGCCGAACGGCGGACGCTCTTCCACGAGGACGACGCGGTCGTCGCGGCCAAGACGGCGGCGGCGCTGCGCCACGGCATCACCCCGCTGCTCTGCGTGGGCGAGGCCGACGAGACGTCGCCCGCCCTCGCCGCGCTCGAGGTGACGCAGCAGATCGACCTCGCCCTGGCGGCGGCCGACGAGGCCGGCCTCCCGGGCGCCCTCGTCGTCGCGTACGAGCCGCTCTGGGCGATCGGCGCACCGGTGCCGGCGTCCGCGGGCCACATCACCGCGGTGGTCGCGGCCGTCGAGGACCACCTCGCCGGCCTGGCCGATCGCGCCGGCAGCCGGGTGATCTACGGCGGCAGCGCCGGTCCGGGGCTGCTGACCGGTCTGGGCGGCCAGGTCCGTGGGCTGTTCCTCGGTCGCTTCGCCCACGACGCCTCCGCGGTGGAGCGCATCCTCGACGAGGCGCTCGCACTCGACGCGACGCTCGCGCCCGCGCTCGACGAGACGCCGGCCCCCGACGCCGCACGCCGGGACGGGGTGACCTCGTGATCGGCCTCAGCACCTACGCGTACTTCTGGCGGGGCAGCGACCTCGTCCCGCAGCCGATGACGCTCGACGACATGCTGCGTGACACGGCCGCGCAGGGCGTCCGGCTGTTCCAGATCTGCGACCACGAGGCCCTCACCGGCTACGGCGACGAGCAGCTCGCCGCGCTGCGCGACCTCGCCGACGAGCTCGGGCTGACGCTCGAACTCGGCACCCGGGGCACCGGGCCGACCGTCCTGCGGACGTGGCTGCGTCTCGCGGTCGCGCTGCGCGCCTCCTTGGTCCGCAGCATGTGGACGGCGGGCGACGACCGTCCCGACGCGGCCGAGACCGAGCGTCGGCTGCGCGAGGTGCTGCCCGAGTACGAGGAGGCGGGGGTCACCCTCGCCCTCGAGACCTACGAGCAGGTCGGTTCGACCGAGCTCGTGGCCGTCGTGCAGGCGGTCGCCAGCCCGAGGCTCGGCATCGTGCTCGACCCGGCGAACACCGTCGCGAACCTGGAGCACCCGGCCGACGTGACCGCGCGCTGCCTGCCGTTCGTCGCGAACTGGCACGTGAAGGACTTCGCCTTCTCGCGGAAGGACGGCTGGGTGGGGTTCGCCCTGACCAGCACGCCGCTCGGCGAGGGCCGCCTCGACTACGACGGCATCCGTGCCGCGCTCGACGCCCGCGACGGCGGCACCAGCCCCGTCAACCAGGTCGTCGAGCACTGGCTGCCCTGGCAGGGCGATCCCGAGACCACCACGCGGCTCGAAGCCGAGTGGACGACACGAACCATCTCTGAACTAAGGAGCAAGAACAATGACTGACACCCTCGACACGACCGCCCCCGAGAGCACCGTCACGTACGCCGACGGCCAGGGCTCGTCCGACGTCACCGTCGCCGTCATCGGCGCCGGCGGCAAGATGGGCCAGCGCGTCTCGAACAACCTCGCCAAGAGTGCGTACACGACCCTCTACAGCGAGGCGTCGCCCGCCGGCGTCGAGCTGATCGAGTCGCTCGGCCGCACGGTCACCGCGACCGACGTGGCCGTGGCGGACGCCGACGTGGTCATCCTGGCCGTGCCCGACGTGGTGCTCGGCAAGGTCTCCGAGCAGGTCGTCCCGGCGATGAAGACCGGCGCCGTCATCCTCACCCTCGACCCGGCCGCCGCCTACGCCGGCCTGCTCGCCGACCGTGAGGACATCCACTACGCGGTGGCGCACCCCTGCCACCCCAGCGTGTTCCTCGAGCGCACCACGAAGGAGGAGTGGGCCGACACCTTCGGTGGCGTGGCCGCCCCGCAGGAGGTCGTCGCCGCACTCGAGGGCGTGGCCGAGGACTCGCCCGTCCGCGAGCTCATGACGCAGGTCATCTCGACGATCTACGCACCCGTCATCGCCGTGCACTACGTGACGGTCAAGCAGCTGGCCGTCCTCGAGCCGACGCTGGTCGAGACGATGGCCTGCATGATCGGCGCGTTCCTCAAGGAGGCGCTCGAGGAGACCGTCGACGGCGTCGGGGTCCCCTACGAGGCCGCTCGCGCGATGCTCTACGGCCACACCTGGATCGCGCTGACGAACGGCCTGCGCGGCTCGAACCCGTTCAGCGACGCCTGCCACATCGCCATGGACTACGGCCGCGAGTCGATCGTCCGCGACGACTGGAAGAAGATCTTCGACGACAGCCAGCTCGACTCGGTCATCGCGCGCATGCTGAAGATCGACGCCGTCCGCCGCTAGGCCGCGACGACGGGAACGCAGGAGGCGCGGGTCGCGTGACCCGCGCCTCCTGCGTTCTCGCGTGGTGCGGTGGTCGCCCGGGCCGACCGCCCGGCCGGTGCCTATGTCAGGATCAGGTGACCTGCCGCTTCTCGTGGCAGCGTCGACTGGAGGGTTCGCGGATGACCGACACGGACGAGATCGTGCACGTGGTGCTGGTCGAGTGGGCCGAGGGGGCGCCGGCCGACGTGGCCGAGCAGGCCTCACGCCTGTCGACCGAGCACCTGACCGGCATCGACGGCGTGCTGTCGGTGTCGAGCGGCGAGAGCGTCAGCCCCGAGCAGCTCGAGGCCGGGTTCGACTGGATGCTCGTGGTGCGCTTCCGCGACGCGGCCGCGCGCGACGGCTACCTCCCCCATCCGTCGCACCAGCCCGTGGCGACCTACCTCGGCGACGCGTCCGCCCGGGTCGTCGTCTTCGACGTCGCGGCGTAGGGGCCTGGCCCAGGAGGCTCGGTACGGCTGGCCGGCGCCCGTCACGCAGTCGACGCCGCGAGCACCATCGACGACGACGAGCCGCACCCTTCTCGGGTGCGGCTCGTCGTGTCGGTGTCGATGATCAGGGGCGAGTGGTGCCCCCGACGGCGCTGACGGCATCGCTGATGGTGCTGCCCGGGTGGGCTTCGCGGTAGGCGCGGACCTCGGCGGGGTCGACGTCACGCTCGGGGCGCCGGGTCGGGCGGCCGAGAGCGCTCTTGCCGGCCAGGAACGCCGAGGCGAGGGCGGCCACGATCAGCAGCATCCCGACGGTGCGGTCGGCCGTGAAGAAGACGACCAGGGCGATCGCCGTCAGGGCGAGCGGGGCGAGGGCGCGGAGCCAGTTCGTCATGAGAAGCACTGCTCCTTGATCTGGGTGATGCCGATGAGCTCACCGGCGAGTGCGGCAGCGGCGCCGCCCAACGCCTTGACCTTCTCGTACGAGAAGCTCGCGCCCCACATGATCTTGGCCGCCTCGGTGACACCGCCCAGCTGCTTGATGAGCGCCTTGGCCTTGAGGATCTTCGCCGCGGGGAAGGCGGTCGAGGCGATGACGGTGGCGATGGCGCCGGCGCAGCCGAGGACGTTCGCCTGGAGGGTGACCCCTCCCCCGCCTGCGCTCGGGGCCGGGGCGTTCTCGGCGAGCCACTGCTGCGTGGCAGCGTCTCCGGCTTGGAGCACCGAATCGGGGATGCGTTCGATGATCGAGAGCGCCTCCTCCATCTCGGCCAGCTGCGCCTCGGTGGGGGCCGGCGCGGCTTCCTGGGGGGTCGCCGACACGGTCTGCGCCGACGAGGTCGGGGTCGGGGCGGCCTGCGCGGCCGTCGCCCCACCGAAAGCGAGGGCGATGCCCAGGGTGCCGGCGAGGAATGTGGTGGAGATCTTTCGGGTACAGGTCATTGGTCTGCGTCCTCTCGGTCGGATTCCGTTGGTGTACTGATCGGTCTGGAAAAACGCTAGAACGCCCTCGGCGAGCGATGCCAGCCGATTGACGTGATCCTCAGGAATCTCCACCGGGCGACGGAATCCGCGCGAACGAGACGGCCACCGCATCGGGGCTGAGGAGGCGGGAGGCGCGGGTCAGGTGATCAGCGCCTCCCGCGGCTGCGTTCCCTCCGCCTCGCCGGCACCGGGTGGGCGGTAGGTTCACCTCATGAAGGTCCTGGCCGGCATCGTCACCGCGCTGCTCGTGGTGTCGGTGCTGCTGGTGCTCGCGGTGCGGGCCGACCCGGACGTGCCGCTCGTGCTGTCGGGGTCCGACGCGCGCCTCCCGTACTGCACCACCTACGAGCCGGTGATCGTGGCCGACCTCACGACGGAGACCCTCCCGGCCTGTGCACCGCACGGGGTCGAGCTGCGCTTCCCCGACGGCTTCGTCATCGACCTGCCCGACGAGCCCGGCGCCGGCGGACGCCCCTCGGATCGCTACGACTACGGCTACGTCGACGTCGGGGCGTTCGGCATGTACGCGTCCCGGGCCGACCACGCCTGCGAGCACGTCGAGCAGTGGGGCACCCCGGAAGCCATCCGCCGCGTCACCGAGGCCTTCGGCGACGACTACGCCTGCGTGCCGGACCAGCGCTGACCCGAGTCGTCACGGCCGCCTCGCCGACTGGACTGTCCCGGTCAGTACCGGGGAGCTGCCATCAGGGACTCGTGGAGGCGGTTCGCTGCATAGACGGCTGAAGTCTGCACTTTCCAGTAAAGACCTCCGGGCGACGACAGCTCGAGCTGCCCATAGAGCATCACTGCACGCTCGGCGTTGTTCGCAAACCGACGGTCAGGTCCGCCCTTCACGTTGACGTACTGCCACGTCCGGTCCACTTGTTGAGAATCCGAAGGCACGGACCCGGGAGCCTCGATGAAGCGTGTGCTCCTGGCTCCGGTCATGAGATCGCTGTACGCGACGTCGGCGTAGTGCCGTCCGTCCTTCACGAGTATCCGGTCCGGCAAGAAGTGCAGGCTCGTACGGCCCGCGGTGATGGTCGGCACGGCGATGTTGGTCGCCACGTGCCGAGGCGCTTCGAACGTCACGGTCGCTGGAAGGCGACTCACCAGGTTCCCCGCCCCGGCATTCGTCTTGTGCTGATGGGTCGTGATGACCTGGCCCGACTCGACGACCCGCCAGACCTTCTGTGAGGCGGCCACGGCTCGAGCGGAATCGACCAGTGATTCGAACCACCGTTCATCAGGTCCCTCGACATCGTAAAAGACGACCACCTTCCGCTTCATCTGGTCGCGGAGCAGAAGCCAGACCAGGAGCACAACAGCGGCCAAGGAGAGTAAGAATCCCCAGGGAGCGATCAAGAGTCCCGCCGTGAAGAGCACTACGACGATCGGCCAGGTCCATGATCGATACCCAGCCGCGCTGTTCAGCTGCTCGACGATGTCTCCCCGGCCGGTCGCGACGAGGTCATGGATGGCAGCTCCAGTGGCGTCCTGCATCTCGACCTCGTGCCGCGTGGCCGAGAACGTCGGAGGTGCGGCGCGTGTCGAACCGCGAGGCAGGGCACGCGTCGTCCGGTAGGTCAGGCCACCGGAACTGACCGAGACGTAGTTTCCCCTCGGTCCGGTCCCTGCCCGGAAGCCCGGCACACCGGCGCTGACCCCAAGCCCGGACTTGCTCGCGGTTATACGGAACGGCCCCGACCTGACGCTCTTGCGAACGTAGAAGCCCATGCGCTCAGGCCGCCAAGATCTCGAGGAAGGTCTGCTCGGTCACGATCTCGATGGCCTGACCGCTCGCGGCAAGCTCTTGAGCACGCTCGATCTTGGAGCTGAGGGTGGCGCCGGCGCGCAGGGTGGCCGGATCGAAGCCTCCCATGACCACCAAAGTAACCTTCTTGGTGACGTTCCCCGCGACGGTTGCCCCGAACGAGGCGACGATCTCTTGCGCTTTGCTCCGGGTGTAGCTGTCGAGATCGCCGGAGAAACAGACCACTTCGCCGAAGAGCGGGTGGCCCGGGTCAGCTTCCAGGCTGGGCTGTGGCAGCTCTGCCTTCTTCTGGTAAGTGCGGATGCGTGCCGATCGAGCTTTGTCCTTCGTCGGGACCGACGCCCAAAGCGCCTCGATGCTGTCCACGCCGCGCTCCTCGGCAACGCGAAGCGTGATCTGAGCACAGGCCAATGAGTCTGCTCCGGCCTCGTGATGGTTGAAGCCGGGAAGCCCAAAGTGCTCCACGACGAGCGGGAGGCGATGGCTAGGGAGCTGGCAGTGCCTCCGCACGATGGCCAACGCATCGAGGAATTCGAACGCACCGGGTACGACACCGGTGAGATTGTTCGCAGCGTTGTAGACGCCCTTGTCGAACGGGCTGTACGCGACCAACGGCACGCCTGCCGTCATCCGACTGATCTTGGTGAGCGTCTCAGCCCACGACGGTGCCCCGTGAACGTGTGCAGGGCCGATGCCATGCAAGTAGGTGTTCGTGAAATCCAGCCCGGTAGGCGGGTTGACGAACCAGGAATCAGCGTCGGCGACCACTCCGTCGACGACCTTCGTCAAGCCGACAGCGCAGACGGAGGCTCGATCGAAGTTCGCGGTCTCAAAGTCGATGGCGACAAAGTTCAGGGGCACGAGGCCAGCCTAAGAGCAAAACTCACGTTTCTGTCCCGACGGTGGGACAGGCGCCGTCAGCACATTGCCCGCCATGGTGCGGCGGGCGGTTTCGCGCCACGCGAGACCTCAGTGATGAACGGCTATCCCATGAGATGCACACTTGCGCCAAACTCCTGCTATGGACATCGCCGCGGTCGTCGCCACCATCGTCTCGAGCACGGTCCTGTCAGCCCTTGTGACAGGAATCATCACTTGGCGAGTGCAGACAAGAGCTCTCGGGCAAGCCAAACTAATGGAGACAACTCGTCTCTTCATTGAACTAATGGCCCTTGGGCATTCGCGAGACACCTCACCCGGCCGCAAGGACCCTGTTGGAAAGAGCGAGATGCTAGGGGCGTTGCAGATGATGGCCACTGTGGGTCTAGAATTCGAGCCCCTGAAAAGCCCGGCCGCTGCCTATCTCAATTCGCATGCAAGGACGTTTGGCGCTCGGGGCTTCAGCCCAGATAGCGATGTGGCGGAAGTCGTCACCGCAGCGTTGGCACGACTAAAATAGTCGCTGATTCCGGTCCTCTTCGTGGGCGGATGCGGCGCAGAAGAGCGTCAGATTATTACTGTGAGCCGAGATGATTCTTTCTACCACTGAGTAGGAAATCGTCAGTCACGGATGGTTCATGTGATTTGCGCATCATCTGGCAAGCTAATGATGTGGATAGCTCATTCATCGAGTCTCTCGTCAAGGCCATCGTGGCGCTTGCGGCATTTGGCACCCTGCTCGCCACTCTCGGCAAGGATCACCACCCGCTGATACCGATCGAGCGTCTTACAGCACTGACGGACAAGCTAAAACCCGGTCCGACTCGCGACGCGCTTATCGAACATAGAGACCAAGCTGCCGCTCAGTGGCTTCTACGTCAACGCGCCCCCCAAGTATCGGGAATGCGTTGGCTCGCCATCAGCATGAGCCTAAGTTCCATGACGATATCGATCGCGTGGCTCATACTCACCCTCACTGTTGTCCCTACATCAGCTACTTTTATCATCTACGCAGTGGCATTGGGGCTTGCCTTGGGTGCGCAGGTTCCCGCCGCACGCCGCCAGAAAGTGCGCAAGGATTGGATGCGGCAGGAAGCTCAATGGCGAGGCTTGTCCTTTCCCGACGAGCCGACAAAAGTCGTTCACGCGAAGGCGTAAGAGACAGGATGCGGGCTCGATCGAGCTAACGAAGTTGTCTTTCTGAGGCACTCGGCTGACAGCAAACGTCTGAGTGGTCCTCTCCCTCGGCTCTGTATCAGCTGCTCATCAACGACTTGAGAAATGCAGCTCGTTACCCGTTCGGCGCCACCAGCACCTTCGCGTGCTCCGTCTTTCCGCTGTCCAGCTCCACGAGCAAGTCCGGCAGCTCGTCCAGCGCGACCGTCCCCGTGATGAGCGGCCCCGCCTCGACCGAGCCGTCGGCCAGTGCGCGCATCGCGCCGACGAAGTCGGAGTGCGTGTAGGCGAGGCTGCCGACGACGGTCAGCTCGCGGCTCTGCCAGTCGCCGTACGACACCTCCGAGGTGGTCATCGGGTAGCCGAGCAGGGCGAGCGTGCCGCCGCGGCGGACGAGCTCGGCGCTCGGCTGGAACAGCGAGGAGGCGCCGGTGCACTCGTAGAGGACGTCCGCGCCGAGCCCGTCGGTCAGTTCGAGGACGCGGGCGCGGAAGGCATCGCCGGGAGCGTGGACGTCGGTGAAGCCGAGGCGGCGGGCGGTCTCGCGCCGCGCCTCCATGGGTTCGACGATGACGACGGCTCCAGCGCCGGCGTGGCGGGCGTGCTGGGCGGTGAGCAGGCCGATGGGGCCGGCGCCCTGGACCACGACGACGTCGCCGAGGCGCTGGCCGGCGCGGCGGACGGCGTGGAAGGTGACGGCGGTGGGTTCGACGAGGCCGAGCTGCTCGTCGGTGAGGCCGTCGAGGGCGCGTTGGACGCGGCGTTCGTGGACGGTGACGTGCTGGGCGAAGGCGCCGTGGGCGGGGGCGTCGGGCGAGATGCCGTTGGCCTCGGCGAAGGCGGTGTCGCAGTGGTCGGGGTGTCCGGCGCGGCACATGGCGCAGGTGCCGCAGGGCGGGCCGACGCTGGCGACGACGCGATCCCCCACGGCGACCGTCGTGACCCGGCTGCCGGCGGCGACGACGGTGCCGGTCCACTCGTGGCCGAACACGGCGGCGGGGATGAGCCCGCCGGACGCCCACCCGTGCGTGTCCGTCGCGCACACGCCCGTGTAGCGGATGCGCACGACGATCTGCTGCTCCCCCGGAGCCTCGAGGTCGACCTCGGAGAAGGCGACCGAGCGCTCGGCGTCGACGGTGGCGAAACGGGTGCGGGCAGGCAGGTCGGTCATGCAGCCCAGGATAGACATGGGCGACAGGTGTTGTTCTAATCATCCCGTCGTCATGAGCGCCACCTACTGACGAGCGACCCCTGAATAGTCTGGTGCCAATCCGACCGGATGACAGTCGAAGTGTGAAACCGGAAGAGCGGCCCCACAGGCGAGGAGCCATGTGGCCACTTCCCTTGCGTGATCGTCATGATTGGTCAATACGTCAGCAGAGACCTTACGGGTCGCGCCGCGATCGATCCGCAGTGCCCTCGGGGTTAGGGGCCGCGCGGCTGCTGTCGGTCGGCGTGGGGAAGCAGACCTAAGCCAGGCTACGGGCGCCCGCTGATGGCCCCCAAGCTGACTAAAGAACGAGCGGGACCAGGATGTGAAACGCTCCTTGCCGAGCGGGTAAGTCTCACTGTCGCTGACGTTTCTGCACGGGCACGGCCCAACGGTTGACTAAGACATCGCGTCCCACGCCTCAAGAGTCGACGCACTCAAGGCGTAAAGAGAAGCTTGCTCCGATTCCAGAGGGCCCGAGCAAACCAGGCCGGGAGCATCATGGTGACTGCTAGAGCAAGGCACCCAAACGCCGCCGAAAGAGTGTATGTCTCGTTTGTACCACCCGAAAAGACAATGAATAAAACATCCAACGCGAAATAAGCCGCCCAAGGTAGACCAAGCGCAAGTCCCGTTAGTAGCACAGGATACCATCCGACCTGTAATACAATTCTTAAGAATTGCATATTAGCTATGCATGAAATTCCTAATAGAAAGATTGATACAGCGGTAACCATCAAATACCAGAACGCGTCGTCATCCCAGGAGTAAAGTGCGGCCACCCAACTCCAGTCGAACCATGTTCGAGACGTGTTATTCGCGCCCGTAGTGATGAGGTATCTAGGACCCAGGCGCGCTCCCGTGACTACCAGTATACAAAACATCGTGGCGGCTAGCCCGAACACCATGAGCTCGCGCACACGCCCTGTACTGCGACGCATGTACGCCCGCGCAACTGTCTCGGCGGCGCTCTTTCCGCCCCGTACCGTTCCCATTCCTAGTTGGACCCAGGAAGCGGCAGTCAGCGCGAATGCGACGAGAATAACAACAATGGCGGGAGCGCCCAATGTGACCAAAAGCCTCAATAGGGCATCGTCGGGGCCCAAAATGGCCATTGGCTCTACCCCCAGACTGAGATTCACTCGATATTGCCTGGAATCGCAAGGCTAAACAAGGAATTACGAGAAGGAACCTCAAGAGAGGGCCTCCCGGCGACGCAAACCCTTTGTGGGCGACCTGCACTCCGAACGCCCCGGCTACGGCGCCATGGTCTTGCAGAATCTCAGCGAGCCCGACCGGCAAACCAGCGACGAGACGCCGCCCCGACGCCGAAACTGCCATCTGGACCGCCGGGGGCCGTGATCGAACGGCCGCTCCTCTGGAACCCCCGTTCGCGAACCTCTCCGGGGAGCAGGCCTCGTGTCGTGACTTCTGACGACGTCACGGTGCCCCCTGGCCGCGATCGGGCCGACCGATCACCGATCACAAAAGCAAGTGCGTCAACGCGTCGCCGGAAAGTTGCTTGAGGAGCACGAGCCTGCAATGTTGCAAAAAGAGCCCTGGATGAGCGATCGGCATTGTCCCTTTCCCTCCTCGAGGAGCGCATCACCATTCGCGTTCCTTGTGCCAGAGCCAGCCATGGGTCCCGTCTGCCACTTGACCACGAAGGGGGTTCACGACTTTCAAACCGGGGTCAACCAGGCGGGTGTTTTCCAATTCCCATCCATGGTGAAAGATGACGGTGTGGGGACAAATCGAAGTAGAGCACGTCGACAGCCTGGGGGCGGCTTGCCACTTGGGACCGAGGCGCGGCGAAAGCGGTCCCAACCGTCCAAAGGACGGGGCACGAATACGTCGGCGTCCTTCTGGGCTAGGTTTGGCGAACCTTGGCTCGTCACTTTTACGGCTCTCGCGACGGTCGGTTCTGTCATCTTCCTGGCTCTACAAACGCAAGCCACCGGGACCCAAGCGTCAGCTGCTGTCGAAGCTCTCGATGCCCAAACCCGGCAATCCGACTTCTCTTTCTTGGCGAAAATTTCACCGCGCATCGATAGCGCCGGTTTGATTCTGCAGAATGATTCTGCTGTCCCCGTGCTCTCCGCCGCATATTGGTACCTGAACTATGACCCCAACCTCGATCAAATTAGTGAAGTCGAAGGCGGCCTAACTGGGTTACCAGCTTGCTCCTCCGTGACAATTCCATGGGAACATCTTGTCGCCGCAACTGACGATTCAATTGCCCCGGATGATTTTCTGCCCTTTCGACGCGCAGTTGAAGGCTCAGAGGAATTGCACGTAGCCCTGCAAGCCCCCTCAGGTTCGTGGTTCTTAGTTGGCGCAAGTGGGTCTCTCATGGCAATCGACACATCCGTTCTTCACTCCCCAGATGAGAACCAGGAGGGCACGAGCGAAGACGATATGGCGGAAGAGTTGGGCGTGATTGTCGACCCTTATCAGGCTGCAACGGAGGCAACTGCTGCCCTACATGAAGCTCGATTGCACGAACTCGGTCCCGACACTTATTGGGAGGGTGTCAGCCGCGTCCAAACTTATGCCGCCGCCGATGTCATCTCTGCCGGCAATGAGGTGACGGGGTTCGGCGAAAGCAACGGGCCATTAGTTGAGCGACACCCTTGCAACGGCTAGCAAGGTAAACCTGGGAGCTGCTGGTATCAAGGAGACCCATTCGGCAGGCCGGTGAAATCTATCGAATGTCAAAGGACTCCGAGCGTATCGTGATGAGTCAGGTGCGCTCAGCCGATGGCAGGACACGCCATAAGTCGTTGTCAAGGAGGCGTTTCACGGTGGCTCGAGTCATTGTTCACGCAGACGGATTTGATTTCGGGTTCGCCCCAGAATTGCGTCGCAATCGGGCGGTCGCTTGACGAGGGAGCAGGAGCCCTTCGCAGTCAAATCCGGGGCAATGACCCTTGGGCAATGGAACGACGCTACAGCTCGCGTGGCCCGAGGTAACCTAGCCTCGCCGTCCTCGTCGACGCGGACAACGTTCCTCCCGCACGGATCGGGGCCGTCCTCGCGGAAGTTGCCCGATTCGGGACGGCGTCCGTGAAGAGGGTCTACGGCGATTGGACCACCGCGCAGCTGGGCGGCTGGAAGACGGCGGCTAGCGAGCACGTCATTCAGCCCATGCAGCAGTTCGACCACACGAGAGGCAAGAACTCGACGGACACCGGATGGCGCGACGCGCTCAGCCCCGCGTGGACGCCGGGTGCGGCGCAGCGCCCGTCATGGGGGAGGATTGCTGAGACCTTTGACGATCCCTAAGAAGGAGCAGCCCGTGGCAGCCGTATCGCCCGCACTCACCCCGACCGTGACACCGGTCGGCTCTGTTCCCGACGGCAAGGTTGCCGATTTCCTCACAGGAAAGTTTGTTGGCGACACTCCCGAGGAATATGTTCGGCAGAACATCGAGAAGGCGTTGGTCCGGCAGTACAGGTACGCGCCGGCGAACTGCTCTCCGGAGTTTGCTATTAAGGTCGGATCAGCTCGCAAGCGCGTCGACATCGTCGTGTTCGGCAAGGGCGTCGACCACACGCAGGCCAACGCCCACATTCTGATTGAGACCAAGAGGGCTGACGTTCGACCGACCAGTCGCACCGAAGGCATCGGGCAGTTGCAGTCCTACATGGCGTCATGCCTTAATGCTCAATATGGGATGTGGACTAATGGCACCGACAGGTTTTGCTACGCCAAGCGTGCGGACAGCAACGGTGGTTGGTCGTTCGAAGAAATTATTGATATCCCGGCCTCCGGACAAAGCGAGGCCGACGCACAGCGCCCCAACCGCAGAGACCTAAAAGTAGCGACGGCTGACAACCTGCTATTTGCGTTCCGCCGCTGTCATAACTACATCGCCGCGCATGAGGGAAAGCAAAAGACTGAAGCGTTCTGGGAACTGCTAAAGCTGATCTTTACGAAAATCGAGGACGAGCGCGCACCCAAGCTCAGCTTTTTTGCAACGCCGGCCGAGCGCAGCAGTTCCATGGTGGCCTCTGTCGCAAAAAAACGCATCCAGGGCCTCTTCGAGCAGAGGGTTGTCAAGAAGTACCCCGCGATTTTCGAGGCTAAGGACGCAGAGATTGACCTAAAGCCTGAGGTTGTGGCGTACGTGGTGACGGAGTTGCAGGGCTACTCGCTGCTTCGCTCGCCCGTTGACGTGAAGGGCGTCGCTTACGAGGAGATCGTAGGCTCGAACCTTCGCGGCGATCGTGGCGAGTTCTTCACTCCCCGGAACGCCTGCCGAATGGCCGTAACAATGCTTGATCCTCAGCCTGAGGAACGCATTCTCGACCCTTCCTGTGGCACCGGTGGCTTCCTCATCACAGCGATGAACCATGCGCTCGAGTACATCGAGCACTTTGAGCGCGGGCAGTGGGATAACCCCACCCAGGGCACCGATTTTGAGCGAGAAGAGCTCTACCGGCGTCGCGACGAGTACTTCCGGCAGCGCGTATTTGGCATCGACCTCAACCCTGCACTTGTTCGGGCCGCCAAGATGAACATGGTCATGAACAATGACGGTTCCGGCGGTTTGTACCAGGCCAACACTCTCGAGAACCCGCACACCTGGTCAGCGGGCTTGCGCGACGCTATTCCTCTAGGTTCCATCGACGTTATTGTTTCCAACCCGCCTTTCGGCGCAAAAATTCCGATCGACGACGAAGACACTCTCGTTCAATACGACCTCGCATGTGTTTGGGATCAAGATGCCGATGGCAATTGGTCAATCCGACGCGACAGGCACGGCAACCGTATATTGCAAAAGTCACAGCCGCCCGAGATACTTTTCATTGAGCGCGCACTGCAGCTGCTTGTGCCCGGCAGCGGTCGGATGGCGATGGTCATCCCAAATGGAATCCTCAATAATCCTGGCAACGCGTACATCCGGAACTGGCTACTGAAAAAGGCTCAAATTCTCGCTGTCGTCGACATGCAGCGCGATCTATTCCAGCCGAACAACGACACACAGACCTCCATGGTGCTCATTCGGCGGCTCTCGCCCGAAGAACAAGAGCTGGCAGAGGGCAGCGGGCTCGACTACCCGGTGTTCATGGCGGTGGCCGAGACAATTGGACATGACAAACGGGGCACTGTTGTCTGGCGACAACTTCCTGATGGATCAGACGCTCTTGTCAAACGCGTCGAGGCCATTGTCGAGATCGACCAGGCAACCGGTAACGAGGTGCTCCGCGAAGTCGAGGTCACAGAGCGTGAGATTGACGATGACCTTCCCAAGGTTGCGGCTGCTTACCGTGAGTGGATCAAGGAACAGCAGTGATCATTACCGCGCCCTCTGCCACATCGATCGCTAGGGCCACTCGGCTTGACGCCAGCTACTTTACTGCCCCAGGAGTCATCACTAACATCCGGCTGGACAGGCTGGTAGCTGAAGGCTCCAAAACGTTCAAGATCTCGGATGTCGGCACCGTCGAGCACGTGACTCGCTTCAAGCGGGTGCTTGCCGCTCCTAAGGAGCCGAGCGTGCCGTTCCTTCGTGCATTTGACGTATTCGAGTATCTGCCCGAGGCATCAGACTCGCTGTCGCTGGACCGCACACCTGACCTGGATGCCCTAAGAGTCGAACCTGGAGTCATTCTAATTACCCGCAGTGGCCGAAACCTTGGCCCATGTGTTCTTACCGATGACTACCTTGCCGGCTTCATACCGTCCGATGACCTGCTGCGCGTGCGCATCGAAAACGAAAGCAACCGCTTGTTCGCTTTCGCCTTCCTGAGTTCGCCGAGCGGTCAGGACCTCCTGCGACAGGACCGCACGGGAAGCGTAATTTCGCATCTCTCTGCTGGTCAGGTCGGAAATCAGAAGGTCCCCGTGCTCGCCTCCGTGTTCGACAGAGTCGTCGAACTCGTTGGTCAAGCTCATCAGCTGCGAGCCGCAGCTCGAAAGGTGCTGGACGCGGCGGTCACCTCAGTAGATGCCATCTACGAATACCCCGTGACCAAACCCCTCTCTGGTGGATGGACAGTGCGGGCATCGACGCTTGCGAGCCGGCTCGACACCGCCTTTCATCACCCCAGTATTCGGCGACACGCTGGCTCGATCGCCGCAAACGGTGGACCGAAACTTGGTGACGTAGCGGATGTCACTAAACCCGGTGGTCGCTATAAGACCAACTATGTGACAGAGGAACACGGGAATCCGGTGCTCTCTGGGCGCCAGTTGCTCCAGTTCTTGCCCATCGGGTTGAAATACCTCGCCAAGTCCGTTCTAGCGAACCCCGCCGCCTACGAGCTTAAAACCGGCACGATCGCCTTCCCGGCAGACGGCCGAGCAGAAGAGAGCCTTGGACAGCCAGTACTGATTACGGATCAGCGAGATGGGTGGCTTGCCAGCGGTCATGTTGGACGTGCTCGCCCTTACGATGCAAGAGATGCAGGGTGGATCTGGGCATCCTTGGCCTCACAGGCTGTTCGTCGTCAGGTTGCAGCCATGGCGTGCGGTTCGGTCGTGGACGCCCTTTACGAAGAGGACGTCAAGTCGGTAGTCCTTCCACCCCGGTCATCCGTCGACTCAGCAGCCGTCATCAACGCCTGGAACGATTTCGACAGAGCCAATGGGTTTATGGATAAGGCCATCGAGCAGATCGAGACCGTCTTTCGGCAGTAAGTTTGGCTGCCTCCACAAAGTCGGGTTTGCTCCGCAAACACGTGAGCACTAGCGGATGCGGCATTATTGGCGCCCCGTAAGCTAAGCCCATGAATAGATCGTTTCTGGGGTGGTCGTTCTTAGGTCTAGCAGGCGTCATTTTTGGTGTCTACCTCACCATCATCGGGACCCAGGCCAATGCTGCCGTTCCAGGCACCTTCCTTGTTCCCTACCCATGGGTCTGGTGGGTAGTGGGGAGCTCCGCAGGTCTCGCGGTTCCTGGCGCGATCCTTTCGGAGCTTCCGCAGAAACGCGTGCCTGCCGCTTCGACGTCGCCCTCGAATCAGCCTGCGAGCGGATCTTCTGAGTCTGCAACGGAGGTGGGTCCTACGTTTAGCGGTACTTTCCATGGCCCGGTCAGTTACACCCGAAACAACGCCGATGTGCATCAGCCGGGCGGCACCTCTTCGCAGAGCACTGCCCCACGAAGGGCAAGCCTCGCCGGACCATGGACGAAGCACGTCGATCTCATATCTCGGCGGAGCGTTTCTGGAGCCACTCGTAAAGTCGAGTGGGCCAGCAATGGTGCCGTTCTCGGACAGCTTCGTCCCAGCCAAAGCGGCGGGAGCTTTGACGTTTTTGACGTTGCCGGCACAAATTTGGGTACGGTCGCTGACGAGAAATCCGGTATGGAGCTCCTGAGGTACCACGACTCGCCGCCCGAATCTCATGCTGCGAAAGTCGATGTCGACCAGCTTAAGAGGGAGCTAAGCAGGGAGGCGCGGCTGCTCAAAAGCAGCTTTGGGGAGGACCCCACTCATGAACGCGGCCCGTCGCAGAAAACGTCGATCGAGCTACTCCGCGAGCGACTGCCGGCCGCGCGACGTGCCGCTGAGCGCCTCGCCGACGGGGTACCGACAGCAGCAGTTAAAAAAGCTACCGATGTTTTCGTTGCAACTTGGACTCGGGTTCTGAGCCTTGATGAAGACGTCGAACAATACAACGAAGACAAGCGAACGCCCGGTGTCTGGGAGACCAAAAAGCAGATCGAAGATGTTTGGGATGACGCAGTCCGTGCGATCGATGTCGTTCTGGTAGCCGTGGACGCGGAACGGGACCAGCAGGAAAACGGGTAACGCCGTCTGAACCGGTCCTCGCGCGCCCAGCACCGGCTTGGCGCCTATTGCTCTGGACGGGCTCGAAGGAGGAGGTCTCAGTCGCTCTCCCCGAGGAACCGTGCGCGCGCCCCGGCTTCCCGGAGAATGGGATTGTTTTGGGCATACAGCCCAGGACCAAATGCCTGGGTAAAGCTCCAGCCGCGCCGCTCTTCATTGGTGAATGTACCGGCGAGACGCGAGTTCAGTTCCGCCGTCGGCAGGCATACCAGTCCTTCAAGTTCGGCTAGGGACAGCACCATCGTCGGCGTCTCTCCCTGGGACCCGTATTCCGGGACTCCAGAGTTTGCCAACCAAATTGCTTCCGCGACGACGATAAGTCCCACGACAGGGCGATCGTCATCAGGTAGAAAGCGGACTCGTTGGTCGCGTTGGCGCACTTTTCTTGCCGTGACATCAATCTGATTGCGTGCCTTCAGCAGGTACATTTCCGTTGCTCGCGCGATTTCACGTGTGTCGCCGGCCAGGGCCTTGGCGCTCAGTCGTGCTGACTTGCACTCAATGAGGACGATGAGATCGGGCAGCACGAGGAACCAATCGATCGACATCCTGTTGTCTGCACCAAGTGAAACTTCGCCGGTGACGCCCGCGCCTTCGATGAGTCGTAGCTGGCGGCCTACGTAAGACTCAATTCGCTTCCCCAGCTGCTCGTGAAACTCGGTGGCACCGAACACGGTGGGACCCACGTAGTAGAGGTTCTGCATGGATATTGCGTGCCAAACTAGGCGTGGCTCGGGCGCGATGATGCCCGTACCGGGCCCAAAGTCAACAAGTGGGTGGGATCGCAGCGGGTTGAAGTCGTATTGCCCAGCCGTCTCGCGGAGCACCCCCGCCTTTGCCGCATTGGCACGGTGCTGTTCTGGAGTGCGGGTCAGGTAGGCGAGAGCTCGCTGGAGGTCTTCACGAGGGGCGAGTGCTGCCCCAATGCGGACATCGCAGACGCTTTCAAGGTCAATACGTCCCCGCATCGAGGCGAGCCCCTGCAGCACCCCCGTTGCTCTCACCATTTCCGGCAGCGGCACGCCGAACACCGGCGTCCAGTCCCACTCCGGGAACTCATCCCACCCGGTGGCGAGAATCGCGATCGCACGTCCCATATCGACGTACGGGTTCCCCTGGTACGGAAATTGATCGTGCATGATTGGTGTGACGATTTCGGCTAGCGTCGGGCCGTCCCCATGATGGGATACATCACGCAGCATATTAAACAGCCGTGCGACCGCTCGTTGGTTTACCCGATACCCGGGACTGTCCTTTCCCCACAGCAAGCACTCACGAGCAACCGTCGCAAAGTTCCAAGGCGGAAGCATTCTGAGTTTTCCCGATTCCAGGTCAGCAAGCCCGTGCGTTGCCGCTGAATAGCGGCCAAGGAACGGCAGTAATTCGCTCGGACGATGTCTAGCGCACGCTTTTCGAAAATCGTCGTATGAGATCGAAGGGCCGTCATCCACACCCCGAAGCTACATGCAGGAGCGCAAAGACTGGTAGGCAAGGTACCTGCCTTAAAACTGCGCAGTCTGGACTAAGCGCATCCAAGGACGAAGCCTGACACTGCTGCAACGGCGTCTCATTAGACGATCGGTAGTGGAACGTGCTCGGCGCTTCAACAGGCAAGCATTAGTGCTGCGGCAGTCGAGTGGGCTTAGAACCACCCATGCCGAGCAAGCCACGTTCCAGTCCGCGTCGGAACAATCAGCATCGCCACGCCGATGACGCACCTGTCCCATCTATACCCTGAGTAAGTGGAGAAACTAGAACGCCTTCTGAGCGGACGACACATTGCTCTTCTGATTCTTGCCGTCGGTGCCGCCTCCGGAATCGTCGGCGCCTATCTGGCGCTGGCTCTCGCCACCGCAGATCTGGCGAACTGGGGCATCTGGGCGCGCGACTTCGCAAAGAGCCCTGGGCTAGCTGCGTTAGCGGCCGTCGCCGCCGCTTCCATCGCGTTCCGGGGTATCAGTAAACAGGTCAGCGTGTCACGCGCCGCGCTTGAGCATCAGCGGGAAGCTGCGAGAACAGCAGTGTGGTGGCAGACTTTTGAATGGGCGTCAAGCCGCGCATTGCCATCCAGCGAAAAGGACATTCCGCTTCCCGTCGCGGTCACCATCAGCACGCTGCATAGCTTGTCGCAGACCACGACCACCGACGTTCAGAAGGTCGCTTGCGCGGGTGTGATCGGCGCGTTGACGTCGCGTGTGGTAGCGATGCCCGGTGACAGCGCGCCATCGCTCGAGGAGCCGGAGTCGGATGCGTCGGCGGCGCTCGACGCATTAGCGTCTTACGTTGAAGCGAGTGACGGGACGCCCGCTGCCTCGCTAAAAGCGCAGGCTGTGGTCGAACAGGCCATGGAATACGAGCAGCAGGTCATGACCACGCTGGCCATGTTGAGCCCGGAGGTCAAAGCATTCCGCGAACCACAGGTCCGCGGTGCGCGGGCGGATGCTGTCGTTGAAATCGGCGATGCACGGGTCGCAGTGGCGATATCTTTTGCTCGCACCGTGCAGGTAGTTCGTGCTCGCAGTCTTAGCGCCGCCACCCAACGCCGGGAGGGCACATCTATTCCTCTCGTTCTCGTGTCGCGCTTTCCCTCACCCTTTACTCCTGAGGACGAAGCGCAGCTGCGTGTCGTCGTTGCTCAATGGAACAGCGCCGCTGACAATCGTGGGCTATTGGAGGCGCTCAAGCGAGCAAGCACACTTTGAAGGAAGACGATGAGCTGTTCAAGTTTCTCTTCTTAGGGGCCACCTCCCAACATGCGTGCGTGTGAACGGCGACCTAGCCTCGGCAGTCACGAAGCCCAAGGCAGGAAACCGTCGCCCCCGATAGCCTCACTGCGACGAGTCGGCCTTAAAGACTTCAACTTTTCTTCTACTGCACACCACGGTTGTCGATTGAAAAGCCGCGACGCCCGCCGGCGCGATCGACTAGGTGCTGCCAAGCTGCCAGACGACTGCATGGTGACGTCTGTCTCCCATACTGAGCCCGAGAGGGCAATCAGTGGGCCCCGCCCACTTGGTTCGTATCAGATTCGTTGGAGCTGACGGAGAGCGGTCCAGCGCCCTAACTGGACAGGCAGCAGTCGCCCCCGCATTCCGGCTCCCTTAGCCTGCGGGGCTGTTCTTCGAGCCCCCGACTATTCTCGAGTCCGGCGACGCCGCAGGGCGTGGCTCACTCCTATACAGGCTCTGACTCGGGTAAAGTGCAAGTTAGTTCGTCGCCTTGCGCCAGAGGCAACAATTTAGATAGCACGCAAAGTGATTCGCAGACGGCAGCCACGGAGAACATCTCTCGGTATGCCATCGCGATAGGACAAACTTTTCGGGCAGGCAGACGGCCCACTCCCCCAGCGCCGAAAGAAAAAGTCAAGTCCTCTACAGGCAGCTACAGCAAGCCCCTGCCAGGACCGACGAAATGGGTACGGTCGGCCCTCATCACGACGAGTGGTCCCTACGCCACGCGCTCACGTCGTCAGGGATTCCGCGTTGTTCGTCACGACACCAATCCTAGGGAACCGACGTTTCTTCTGGGAAGCCACAATTAAACAGGACAGTGAGCTGGGCATGTCCACGAACCGCGAGAACATGTCATGGAACGCCACCGTGATGGTGTCCGTCGGGCCGTTGCGGCGCTTGGCGACGATGAAGTCGGCCTCGCCCTGGCGGGGGTTGTCCCTCTCGTAGGCCGACTCGCGGTGCAGCAGGATGACCATGTCGGCGTCCTGCTCGAGCGAACCGGACGCTCGCAGGTCGCTGATCGCGGGCTTCTTGTCGGCACGCTGCTCAGGGCCACGGTTCAGCTGCCACAGCGCGATCACCGGCACCTACCCCTGCGCGTGCACGAGCACCGCCGTCAGCACCCGTGCCAGCTCGCGCGAGCCCCCCGACACCTCTCGACGACCACGCTCACCGCGCCTCCTGCACTCGCGAGTCTCGGCTAGCCGGGCCGATCCGCCGACCCACCCCGCGCCACCTCCCGAACCCCATTCGACCCACGTAACAACTGACGCCCAGGCGGTGTCAAGGGTCAAAAATTCGTCTCGCAGCACGGGCCGTGCGGTGCGCACACTGGGCCGAACGGGCGGCCGGGTGGGCAGATCCAGGGTCCGGCCGCCCGCTCACCCGTCCAGAGAACTGCGCACTCGCGCGAACCGAGGAGGTCGAGATGAACACCACCGATCCGCAGCGGGACACCCCCGCTCCCCCGACGAGGAGGGCCGCCTGATGGCCGGCCGCCTGGCCGGCGCCGGGGCCGGCGTCGGCGTCGCCGCCGTGGCGACCGCCGCAGCCGCCGTCGTCGGACGACGACACCGCCGCCGCCCCGACGAGGGCGCCGGCTCCCCCCAGGAGTCCCGTTCCCGGTGGCAGGCCGTCACGATCCTCGCCCAGCCGCAGGACGTGCTCGGTGCCGACGACACCCCGCCCTTCTTCGACGACCTCCGGGACACCGTCGAGGTGGAGGCGCGGCCCGCCCCCGCCGACAAGGGCACCGAACTGCGCGCCCGCCTCCGCGAACCCGCCTCGTCCGAGGACGACGCCGCCGAGGCGGCCAAGGAGATCCGCGTGGCGCTCCGACGGGCGAAGCAGGTCATCGAGGCCGGCGAGGTCCTGCGGGTCGACCCCACTCCCCACGGCGAGCGCAAGGCCACCCCCACCGGCGCCCTCGTCGACGAAGCAACCGACCGTGCCGACGAGGAGGGACTGCTGTGAGAGCCCTCACCTGGACCGGCGTCAACGAGACCTCGGTCGAGACCGTCGACGACCCGACGATCCTCAACGACCAGGACGTCATCGTCAAGGTCCACCTCAGCACGACGTGCGGGTCCGACCTGCACCTGCTCGGCGGCTACATCCCCACCATGCGGTCGGGCGACGTCCTCGGCCACGAGTTCATGGGCGAGATCGTCGAGGTAGGGTCGGCCGTTCGCGAGCGCAAGGTCGGCGAGCGCGTCGTGGTCTGCTCGTTCGTCGCCTGCGGCCGGTGCTGGTACTGCACCCACGAGCTGTACTCGTTGTGCGACAACGGCAACCCCAACCCCGCCCTCACCGAGACGCTCTGGGGCTCCCCCATCGGCGGATGCTTCGCCTACAGCCACGCCCTCGGCGGCTACGCCGGCAGCCACGCCGAGTACATCCGCGTGCCCTACGGCGACCACGGTGCCTTCCCCGTCCCCGACGGCGTCTCGGACGAAGCAGCACTGTTCGCCTCGGACGCCGCCCCCACCGGCTGGACCGGCGCCGACCTCGCCGGCATCACGCCCGGCGACACCGTCGCCGTCTGGGGTGCCGGCGGCGTCGGCCAGATGGCCGCCCGCGCCGCCATGCTGCTCGGGGCCGAACAGGTCGTCGTCATCGACCAGCTGCCCGAACGGCTCGACCAGGTGCGGCAGCACGTCGGCGCCGAGATCCTCGACTTCGCGCAGGACGACGTCCTCGCCGAACTCAAGGAGCGCACCGGCGGCCGAGGCCCCGACGTCTGCATCGAGGCCGTCGGCATGGAGGCCGACGGCACCGGCGCGCAACACCTCTACGACCAGGTCAAACAACAGCTGCGGCTGCAGACCGACCGGCCCACCGCACTGCGCGAGGCGATCTACGCCTGCCGCAAGGGCGGCAGCGTCTTCAGCCTCGGCGTCTTCGGCGGGCTCGTGGACAAGTTCCCGCTCGGAGCCGTCATGAACAAGGGCCTCACCCTGCGCGGGGCCCAGCAGCACGGCCACCGCTACATCCCGATGATCCTCGACCGCATCGCGGCCGGCGAGCTCCACACCGAGCACCTCGCCACCCACGTCCTCCCGCTCGAGCAGGGGCCCGAGGGCTACGAGATGTTCAAGAACAAGGATGACGGCTGCGTCCGCGCCGTCTTCCGCCCCGGCAGCTGACACCGTGCCCGCCACCCCCGAGGAGGCGCGACCCACCCACCCGAGGAGGCGCGCCTCCCCGGCACCCGACACCGCGCCTCCGTCGCCCCACCACCGAAGAAAGGGAAGAGATCATGAGAGCAGTCGTCTACGAAGGGCCGAGGAAGGTGTCGGTGAGCGACGTCCCCGACGCCCGCATCGAGCGGCCCACCGACGTCCTCGTCCGCATCACCAGCACCAACATCTGCGGGTCCGACCTGCACATGTACGAAGGCCGCACCGACTTCGAGACCGGCCGCTGGTTCGGCCACGAGAACCTGGGCCAGGTGATCGAGGTCGGCTCGGGCGTCGACAAGGTGAAGGTCGGCGACTGGGTCGTGTTGCCGTTCAACGTGGCCTGTGGCCACTGCAAGAACTGCGAACGCGGCCTGACCAACTACTGCCTCACCGCGCAGCCCGATCTCGCCTGGGCCGGCGCCGCCTTCGGGTTCGCCGACATGGGCCCGTGGCCCGGCGGGCAGGCCGAACTGCTGCGCGTGCCGTGGGGCGACTTCAACTGCCTGCGCCTCGGCGAGGACGCCGAAGAACGGCAGACCGACTACGTCATGCTCGCCGACATCTTCCCCACCGGGTACCACGCGACCGAGATGGCCCACGTGAAGCCGGGCGACCAGACCGTCGTCTACGGGGCGGGGCCGGTCGGCGCGATGGCCGCCTACTCGGCGATCCTCAAGGGGGCGAGCAAGGTGATGGTCGTCGACCGGCACCCCGACCGGCTCGCGGCGATCGAGGAGATCGGGGCGATCCCGATCGACGACTCGTCCGTCGACCCGGTCGAGGCCGTCCTCGACCTGACGATGGGGCTCGGGGCCGACAACGGCTGCGAGTGCGTCGGCTACCAGGCCCACGACCCCGACGGCGCGGAGCAGCCCAACCTGACCCTGAACCGTCTCGTGCAGTCGGTGCGGTTCACCGGTGACCTCGGCGTCGTCGGCGTCTACGTGCCGCAGGACCCGGGTGCGTCCGACGAGCTGGCGAAGCAGGGCGTCATCCCGTTCGACTACGGCCAGTTCTGGTTCCGTGGGCAGACCATGGGCACGGGTCAGTGCCCGGTCAAGAAGTACAACCGGGCCCTGCGCGACCTCATCGCCGGCGGCAAGGCGAAACCGTCGTGGATCGTCAGCCACGAGCTGCCCCTCGAGGAGGCCCCCCAGGCGTACGAGCACTTCGACGCCCGCGACGAGGGCTGGACGAAGGTCGTGCTGCACCCCGACGCCGTGCCGTCGGCCGGCTGATCCGACCGAACCCGACCCCGACCCCGGACCGGACCCGAACCGGCCCGAGAACCGAGGAGCACCGATGGACGACCGCATCCTGTCCCCCCGACGGACGGGCCTCTACGTCGCCGTCGGGGTCGCCGTCGGCGTGGGCGTGGGGCTGGCCGGTGCACCGACGCTGGGCCCCCTGGCGGCCTGGTGCACGGCCGGCCTCATCGCCCTGGTGCACGTCTGGCGGGCCTGCTGGCCACAGGACGCGGCCGGCACCGAGCGCCTGGCGAACGAGGAGTCCAGCTCGCGCCTCACCGACGACGCCCTCGTCGTGGCGTGCCTCGCGAGCGTCGGGGCCATGCTGCTGGCGCTCGTCCAGGCACGCGACGCCAGCGACCCCGTGTCGGTCGCCACCGTCGTGCTGGGCATCCTCGCCACGATGGTCGCCTGGGCCCTCGTGAACACGATGTACGCGCTGAAGTACGCCCGGATCTACTACGTCGACCACGACCGCGACGGCTTCGACGCCAAGCAGGAGGCGCCTCCCACCTACAGCGATTTCGCCTACCTGGCCTTCACCATCGGCATGGCGTACTCGGCCCCGGACGTCGAACCCGACGACACCCGCACCCGACGCACCGCACTCCCCCACGCCCTGCTGTCGTACTTCTTCGGCACCGTCCTGATCGCCACCACCCTGAACCTGGTGACGAACCTGGCGCAGAGCTGACCATGTGCGTGCCCGAGCCCGACGTCCGCGAGGCGGTTCGTTAGCTGGGCATGTCCACGAACCGCGAGAACATGCCGTGGAACGCCACGGTGATGGTGTCGGTCGGGCCATTGCGGTGCTTGGCGACGATGAAGTCGGCCTCGCCCTGGCGGGGGTTGTCTTTCTCGTAGGCGGACTCGCGGTGCAGCAGGATGACCATGTCGGCGTCCTGCTCGAGCGAACCGGACTCTCGCAGGTCGCTGATCGCGGGCTTCTTGTCGGCACGCTGCTCGGGACCACGGTTCAGCTGCGACAGCGCGATCACCGGCACCTGCAGCTCTTTCGCCATCAGCTTCAGGGCACGCGAGAACTCCGACACCTCTTGCTGGCGGCTCTCGACCCGCTTGCCCGACGTCATCAGCTGCAGGTAGTCGATCACCACGAGCTTGAGGTTGTGCTGCTGCTTCAGGCGACGGCACTTCGCCCGGATCTCGACCAACGTCATGTTGGGCGAGTCGTCGATGAAGAGCGGCGCGTCGTTGATCCGGCCGCGCACCTGCGCGATGTTCGTCCAGTCCCGCGCGTCGACCGTCCCTTTGCGCATGTTCTGCAGCGGCACGCTCGACTCGGCCGACATGAGACGCATCGCGATCTCGCTGCGCCCCATCTCGAGTGAGAAGAACACCGACGCCTGCCCGTGCTTGATCGACGCCGCCCGCGCCAGGTCGAGCGCCAACGTCGACTTACCCAGCGCCGGTCGCGCCGCCACGATGATCAGCTGACCCGGGTGGAACCCGTTCGTCAGCGCGTCGAGCTGCGCGAACCCCGTCGGCACGCCCGTCATCTGACCGTCGCGACCCTTGGCCGCCTCGATCTCGTCGATCGCGACCGTCACCGCCTCGTTCAGCGGCACGTAGTCCTCGGTCTGGACGCCACCGGCCACGTTGTAGACCTCGGCCTGCGCGTTGTTGACCAGGTCGACGACCTCGCCCTCGCTCGCGTACCCCATCTGCACGATGCGCGTGCCGGCCTCGACCAGACGGCGCAGCACCGCCTTCTCGGCGACGATCGACGCGTAGTACCCCGCGTTCGCCGCGGTGGGCACGACGCCGGTGAGGGTGTGGAGGTACTCCGCTCCCCCGGCACGCGACAGGTCGGCCGACTTCATCAGCTCGTCGCTGACCGTGATGACGTCGGTGGGCTCGCCGTGCGAGTACAGCCCCAGGATCGCGTCGTAGATGACCTCGTGCTTGGGCACGTAGAAGTCCATGCCGCGGACCGTCTCGATGACGTCGGCCACGGCGTCCTTGCTGAGCAGCATGCCGCCGAGCGCGCTCTGCTCGGCGAGCAGGTCGTGCGGCGGGACGCGGTCCATGTTGACGGGGCCACCACGGTCGCGATCGCGGGCGTTCGACGCATCGGGAGCGAGACCGAGATGGGCGATCGACATGGGTCCTCCAGCGAGAAATCGGGTGGGTGCGGGGCAGCACCGAAGACGCTTGGGGCAGTTCTACGACAGACCCCCGACATCCCCCTGCCGAACCGCCGTGACCCACCCCTGACGAGCGCGGGTACACCTTATGGACACCGAGTTCTCCACAGCAAATGCACCTGTGGATAACTCTGGGGAGAACAGGTGAGCAACGCCGGACAACCCTGGGGAGAACTGTGGATCACGCTGTGGACAACGAGATACTTCAGTTCGATTACCTGCCTCTGACCAGTGTTTTCTCGATTCCACAGTCGTGTGGAGAAAATTGTCTAAACCGGGGGTTGAGACATCCGATTTGACTTCTGCCTGTGCACAAGGGATTTGACTTTCGGCCCATTCGACCGATAGCGACGCAGCCTGCGTTCAGCTTCCCGTAACCCCCGAAGGGGGGCCTGCGAAGAGCCTGGTCAGGACGGTATCGGGGACCGGCACCGCGCCTCCTGGGCTCGATCACGGCCGGTGAGAGGGCGGCCGGGAGGTCGCACCACGCGCGGGTCGGCCCGCAAGCCGAAGAACCCCGTTTCCGAAGAAGAACCACCAGGGATCGGGGTTCGTCTTCGGAAACGGGGTTCGAGGGGAGCAGGTGCCTCAGAAGGGGACGCCGCAGCGCAGCACGACGTTGGCGTACGGGGTCGCCTCGCCCGTCCGGACGAGGAGGCGCGCCCCACCCGACAGCCGCTTGAGCTCGTCGTGCGAGACGTACGCCACGTCGTCGAAGCGGGACGTGATCCAGTCGCCGGCCACGCGGCCCCGGCTCTCGTCCGCGGCCGTGCAGGCCTCGAAGACCACGTCGGCGGTGAGGGCGTCCAGCACGTCGGCGAAGGCCGGCAGGCCGTGGACGACGGCGAGGTCGACCACGGGGACTCCGGCAGGCAGGGGGAGTCCGCAGTCGGCGACGACCACGAGGTCGCCGTGGCCGAGTCCGCTCACCGCGTGGTTCAACTGGGCGTTGAGCAGGCCTCCGCGCTTCACGAGGTCACTCCGTCCGCTGAGTCGGCCTCCGCCGACCCCTCCGTCGGGGCGGCAGCCGCCGCAGGCAGCTCGTCATCCAGCGTCGGGTACGACGCCTGCGTGCCGACGCCCGTCACCGAGAACGCCCCGACGCGCACGGCGTCCCGAGCGGCCTCGAGGAGCGACGCACCAGCGGCCAGTCCGGCGGCGAGGGCGCCGACGAAGGCGTCCCCGGCTCCGGAGGAGTCGACGGCAGCGACGCGAGGCGAGGCCACCAGCACGGTGCCCGAGGCGTCGGAGACGATCGCGCCGGCGGCACCGCGGGTCATGACGACCGAGGTGACTCCCTGGGCGCGCAGGGAGGCGACGACCGACTCGTCGTCGACCCGCACCTCCTCGTCCGACGCCGCGCCAGCATCCGGAGCCCCGGCTGAAGCGCCCCACGCGGCCAGCAGCAGCCGACCCTCGTGCTCGTTGACGACCAACGGATCCGCGGCCTTCACCACGTCCGCCGGCACGTCGATCACCGGGGCGAGGTTGAACACCACGCGCCCTCCGGCGTGCTGCACGGCGGCGGCGATGCCGTCCACGGGGATCTCTCCCTGGAGGACGACCACCGCGGCCTCGGCCAGCGCGCCCGCGTGCCCGCCGACGAACGACGCCGAGACGGCACCGTTCGCCCCGGGGACGACGACGATCGTGTTCTCGCTGTCGCCTCCGACGCTGACGATCGCCAGGCCAGTGGGCCCGGGGACGGTGTCGACGCCGCTGACGTCGACACCGCTCGAGCGGAGGTGGGGCAGGGCGTCGTCGGCCCGTCCGTCGTCGCCGACCGCACCGATCATCACGGTGCGGGCGCCGCACCGTGCGGCGGCGACGGCCTGGTTCGCGCCCTTGCCGCCGGGGGAGAGGGTCATCGACGAACCGATCAGCGTCTCGCCGGGCAGGGGCAGGCGGTCGACGGTCACGACCTGGTCGACGTTGATCGACCCGACCACGACGACCGTGCCGGCCGAACCGGCCGGAACCGGACCGTCCGCGCCGACCGCACCCGCGCCTCCTGCAGTGCCGACGACGCCTGCACCGCTCACATCAGGACCACTCATTCGGTGAAGTCACCCACGTTCTCCTTCGTGACGGTGATGACCTCGACGGCCTGGTCCGAGGGGCCCTCGTCGCCGCTGCCACCCTTGACGGCCTTGACGGCCTGGTCGACCGCGAGGGCGCCGAGCTCGGCGGGCTGCTGCGCGATCGTGCTCGAGAGCGTACCGGCCTCGATGGCCTTGAGGCCGTCCTCGGTGCCGTCGAACGCTGCCACCTGGACGTCGGTGCCGGCGCGCGAGCCGAGCGCCTGGATCGCTCCGAGGCCCATCTCGTCGTTCTCGGCGAAGACGCCCACGGCGTTCGGGTGCGCCTGCAGCAGGTTGGTGGTCACGTCGAGCGCGGTGGCGCGGTCGAAGTTCGCGGTCTGCTGCGCGACGACGGTGATGTCGGGGTAGGCCGAGATGCCCTTGGTGAAGCCCTCACCGCGGTCGCGGCTGGCCGAGGTGCCCGCGACGCCCTGCAGCACGATGACCTCGCCCTTCTCGCCGATCGCCTCGGCGAGGGCCTTGGCGGCCTGCTCGCCACCGGCGACGTTGTCGCTCGCCACGAACGAGGCGACGTCGGCACCGTTCACCGCGCGGTCGACGGCAACGATGGGCACGTCGGCCTCGTTGAGCGCTTTGGCGGCAGGGCCCGCGGCGTCGCTGTCGACGGCGTTCAGGATGACGGCGTCGGCGGTCGAGGCCGCGGTCGCCAGCTGGTTGGCCTGGGTGGCCGAGTCGTTCTGGGCGTCGACGATCTCGAGGTCGACGTTCTGCTTCTTCGCCTCGGCGGTGGCGCCGTCGCGCAGCTCGACGAAGAACGGGTTGTTCAGGGTGCTGAGCGACAGGACCACCGTGGGGCGGTCCGCCTCTCCGGCGGGGGTGCGGTTGCAGCCGGCGGTGCCGGTCGCGACCAGGGCGGCGATCGCCGTGACGGTGGCGGCCTTGCGGAACGAGGTCAACTTCATCGTGTGTCCTTCGGTTGGGGTGGGTTGGGTGGATGACTTCAGCTGCTGCGCGTCTTGCGCCGCAGCACGTCGACGCCCACGGCGAGGGCGATGACGAGGCCGATGACGACCTGCTGCCAGAACGACGTGACGTTCAGCAGGTTGAGGCCGTTGCGGATGACGACGAGCACGAGGGCGCCGATGATGGTGCCCGAGATGCGGCCGACGCCGCCGGCCAGGCTGGCGCCGCCGATGACGACCGCGGCGATGGCGTCGAGCTCGTAGCCCGAGGCCGCCTGCGGCTGGGCCGAGTCGAGGCGTCCGGCGAGCAGGAGGCCGGCGAGGGCCGCGAACAGCCCGGCCAGGCCGAAGACGGTGACGACGATGCGCTTGACCGGCAGGCCCGAGAGGCGAGCGGCCTCGGCGTTGCCGCCGACGGCGTACATCGAGCGGCCGATGACGGTGCGGTTGAGGATGAACGACGCGACGATCGCGGCCAACACGAGCACGATGATCGGCACGGGCACCGGGCCGATGTTGCCCCCGAGGAACGACACGGCCGGGGGAGTCGCGATCGGGCGACCGTCCGACACGACGAGGGTCAGGCCTCGCGCCACGCTGAGCATGGCGAGCGTCGCGATGAACGACGGCAGCTTGCCGTACGCGCTGGCGAACCCGTTGACCAGGCCGGCCACGAGGCCGGTGCCGAGCCCGAGGGCGAGCGCCAGGCCGCCGGGCAGCCCCGCCGTGGCGAAGAACCAGCCCGAGACCATCGCCGACAGCGCGGCGACCGAGCCGACCGAGAGGTCGATGCCGCCCGCGACGATGACGAAGGTCATGCCGAACGCCAGCACGGCGACGGTCGACACCTGGATGCCGATGTTCAGCAGGTTGCGCCCGGTCAGGAAGTCCGGCGTCGCGATGAAGAGGGCCAGGCACAGCACGACGAGCCCGACGAGGGCTCCGTTGGCGGCCAGGAAGGTCTTGATGTCGAAGGAGCGTCGCTGCGCCTTCACGGTGGTGGTGGTCATGGGTGTCGTCCTCGGGTCCGTGCTTCTCGGGTCAGTTCGTCGGGGGGACGTCGCGTGCCGCGAGCGTCATCAGGGTGTCCTGGGTGGCGTCGGCCGCGGCGACCTCGCCGGCGACGACTCCGTCGCGCATCACGAGGATGCGATCGCTCATGCCCATCACCTCGGGCAGTTCGCTGCTGACCATCACGACCGCGCCTCCTGCGTCGGTGATGCGGTTCACCAGCTCGTAGATCTCGACCTTCGCGCCGACGTCGACGCCGCGGGTCGGCTCGTCGAGCAGCAGCACCGTCGAGCCGGCGATGATCCAGCGGCCGAACACGGCCTTCTGCTGGTTGCCGCCCGACAGCGAGCCGATCTCCTGGTCGATGTCGCGCATGCGGATCCGCAGGGTCGAGGCGACCTCGTCGGCCTTCGCACGCTGACCGGCGAAGTCGACCAGGCCGCCCTTCGCGCTGCTGGCGAGCGTCGCGTAGCCGAGGTTGTCGTTGACGGAGGCGCCCAGCACGAGCCCCTGCGCCTTCCTGTCCTCGGGAACGTGGCCGACGCCCGCGGCGATGGCCCCGGCGACGTCGCCCTTCTTCAATCGCTTGCCGCGCACGGTCACGCTGCCCGAGTCGTACTTGTCGACCCCGGCGATCGCGCGGACGACCTCGGTGCGACCGGCGCCGACGAGCCCGGCGATGCCGAGCACCTCGCCTGCCCGCACGTCGAACGAGACGTCGCGGAAGACCGACCCGGTCAGTCCCCGCACCTCGAGCACGACGGGGGAGTCGCCCTCGCTGCCCGGCGTGCGCGGGTACTGGTGCTCGATGTCGCGGCCGACCATCAGGCGGACGAGTTCGTCCTCGCCGGTCGACGCGGGCACCTCGGCGACGAACGCACCGTCGCGCAGCACGGCCACGGTGTCGCCGATCTCGGCGATCTCGTCCAGGTGGTGGCTGATGAACAGCATGCCGACGCCGCGGGCGCGCAGCTGCTCGACGACGCGGAAGAGGATCTCGGTCTCGTGCCGGGTCAGCGCCGCGGTCGGCTCGTCGAGGATCAGGATGCGCGCGTCGATGCTCAGCGCCTTCGCGATCTCGACCAGCTGTTGACGGGCGATGCCGAGCTCGCCGACCCCCTGGTCGACGTCGACGTCGAGCCCGATCAGGTCGAGGGCCGCACGGGCCCGCTTCTTGAGCTCCTTGCGGTCGACCAGGCCGAACCGCGTCGGGAACCGTCCCATCATCACGTTCTCGGCGACGCTGAGCGACGCGACGAGGTTGAGCTCTTGGTGGATCGTCGCGATGCCGAGCTTCTCGGCGGCGTGCGTGTTCGGCAGATGGACGGCCTCGCCGTCGACCAGCACGCGGCCGGCGTCGGGCTGGTACACGCCCGACATCATCTTGATCAGGGTGGACTTGCCGGCGCCGTTCTCGCCCAGCAGCACCTGCACGCGGCCGGGCCGGACGTGCACGGTGACGTCGTCGATGACCCGCACGGGGCCGAACGACTTGCTGACGTTCTCGAGCGTGAGCAGGGGGCGATCGTCGTCGATCGAATGGGGCATGGGTCAGTTCCTGCCGAGGTATCGGGGTGGGGTGGGGTCGGTCGGTTCCGTGGGGTCGGTCGGGTCCGTCGGGGACGAGGAGGCGCGGGTCGTCGACTCGCGGACGATCAGTTCGCTGGGCAGCACGACCGAGTCGGGCGTGCGCCCGTCGATGACCTCGTGCAGCAGCTGGACGGCGATGCGGCCCATTTCCTCGACGCTGTGCGCGATGACGGTGAGGGCCGGGTCGAGCAGCGAGAACCACTCGATGTCGTCGAACGCGACGACCGAGACGTCGGTGCCCATGCGCATGCCGAGCCGGTTGAGCATGGCGATGGCGCCGACGGCCATGAGGCTGTCGGCCGCGAGCAGGGCGGTCGGCGGCTCGTCGAGCTCGAACAGGGCGTGCACGGCGGCCGAGCCACTGGCGGACTGGAAGTCGCCGACGTAGACCAGGTCGGGGTCGGTGCTGAGGCCGAGTTCGGCGGCGGCCGCGGTCCAGGCCTCGAGTCGCTCGCGCCCGGTGGACACGCTCTGCGGGCCCGCGACGTACCCGACGCGCTCGTGACCGAGGTCGACGAGGTGCTGCACGGCGGCCCGGATGCCGGGGACGCTGTCGGTCGTCACGCTCGGCACGTCGACGCCGGGGATCGTCCGGTCGACGAACACCGTCGGCACCTCACGGGCGAGCAGCGAGTCGATGCTGGCGGAGTCGGTGCCCTGCGGGGCGACGATGACGCCGTCGACGCGACGCGAGATGAGGGTGTCGAGGTAGCGGTCCTGCTGCTCGCGGTTCTCGTTGGCGTTGCCGAGGAGGGTGACGTAGCCGAGCTCGAGCAGCGACTGCTCGATGGTGTGGGCGAGGTCGGCGAAGAACGGGTTGCGGACGTCGGAGACGAGCAGGCCGACCGTGTCGGAGCGGGTCGAGCGCAGCGCACGGGCCTGGGCGTTCGGCCGGAAGTCGAGCTCGCGCACGGCCCGTTCGACCTGGGCCCGGGACTCGGCGGAGGTGGCCGGGTTGCCCGACAGCACGCGCGAGGCCGTCGCCGCCGAGACGCCGGCGCGCTGCGCCACGTCCCTGATCGTCACGGTGTTCATCGGGCTCTACCTCGTCGTAGTCGTGCGGGTCGCAGGGTGTCCACCCAGCGTGGAATCGATTCCATGGAACCGATTCCACGACAGTAGACGAGCCGCCCCCTTCTGTCAACGCGAGCCTCCGCCGCCTCGTGATGCCTGCCGCTGCACCCGGTTTCGAACCGAACACCCGGTTGCGACCGGGTGCATCCTTCGGGACCGGGTGCATCGCGACGCAGGACGCCCCCGAGGAGGCGCGGTGCCCGCCCCAGCCGCCCCGCTCCTCCTCGTCCCCT
Organism: Frigoribacterium sp. 2355; assembly: GCF_054060695.1. Lineage (NCBI taxonomy): Bacteria > Bacillati > Actinomycetota > Actinomycetes > Micrococcales > Microbacteriaceae > Frigoribacterium > Frigoribacterium sp. 2355. The sequence continues at coordinate 159,060 of NZ_JBSSDL010000004.1, forward strand.
CGCGTCCCAGTCGCCCCGCGCCTCCTCGTCCCCTCGCCCCAGTCCCCCCGCGCCTCCTCGTCCCCTCGCGTCCCAGTCGCCCCGCGCCTCCTCGCCCCCCGCTCGTCCGGCCCGGCCCACCCCTTCCCGGCGAGCCCATGAACCCCGTTCACGAAGATGAACCACGGTGCACCGGGGTTCATCGTCGGAAACGGGGTTCATCGCGCCCCCGGCCGAAGCCCGCACCCCCGGGCACGCAGAAGAGCGGCGGCCCCCGAGGGGGACCGCCGCTCTCGCGTACAGCAGGCGCCGCAGCGCCGGGGTGCTACTTGGCCGAGACGACCGTCAGCGTGATCGTCGCGATGACGTCCTCGCGCAGGCGGAGGGTGGCTTCGTGCTCACCCGTCACCTTGATGGTCGTGGGGATCTCGACCTTGCGCTTGTCGATCGTCGCGACGCCCTGGGCGGTGACCGCGTCGGCGACGTCGGCCGGGCGGACCGAGCCGAACAGACGGCCGTCGGCACCGGTCTTCACCGTGAGACGGATCTTCTGGGCCTCGAGGCGCTGCTTGAGGTCGTGGGCCTCTTCGATCGTCTTGAGCTCGCGGGTCTCGCGGGCCGTACGGATCTGAGCGACCTGCTTCTCGCCACCGCGGCTCCACGCCACGGCGAAGCCCTGGGGCACCAGATAGTTGCGGGCGTAGCCGTTCTTGACGTCGACGACGTCACCGGCGGAACCGAGGCCGGAGACCTCGTGGGTCAGGATTACCTTCGACATGGTGGTCCTTCCGATCAGCGGCCGGAGCCGGCGTAGGGGAGGAGCGCCATCTCACGGGCGTTCTTCACGGCACGGGCGATGAGGCGCTGCTCCTGGACGGAGACGCCGGTGATGCGACGGGCACGGATCTTTCCACGCTCCGAGATGAACTTGCGCAGGGTCGCGACGTCTTTGTAGTCGATGACACCGACGCGGATCGACTTCGCGGGTGCGGCGTTCTTGCCGCCCTTACCGCGGAGGGGCTTGCGGCGGTCGCCGCTGCTCTTTCCAGCCATTGGTTTCTACTTTCGATGAATGAAGAAGTACTAAAAGGGGAACGGCGAGGCCTAGAAGGGCGTCTCGTCGTTGTAGGTGCCGTTGCCACCGGGGGTGTTCCACACGTCGCCGCCAGAGGTGTTGCCACCCTGCTGGCCGCCGGCGGGCTGACCCCACGGCTCTTGCGCCTGACCGCCGCCGACCTGAGCCGGCTGGCCACCACGGTTGCCACCGCCGTTGCCGCCCCCGAAGGAGCCGCCACCGGCAGCGCCGTCGCGGGAGGACGCGGCGCGCGTCACCTGAGCGGTCGCGTAACGCAGCGAGGGGCCGATCTCGTCGATCTCGAGCTCCATGCTGGTGCGCTTCTCGCCCTCTTTGGTCTCGTACGAGCGCTGCTTGAGTCGGCCCTGAGCGATGACCCGGCTGCCCTTGGTGAGGCTGCTGGCCACGTGCTCGCCGAACTCGCGCCACACGCTGGCACGGAGGAAGAGCGCCTCGCCGTCCTTCCACTCGTTCGACGCGCGGTCGAACGTGCGGGGGGTCGACGCGATGGTGAAGTTCGCGACCGCGAGCCCGTTCTGCGTGTACCGCAGCTCGGGGTCACTGGTGAGGTTCCCCACCACTGTGATGACGGTCTCGCCAGCCATCGGACTACTCGGCAGCCTTCTCGGCGGCGGGAGCAGCCGGGGCGGCAGCGGCGTTGGCGGCCTTGCGGGCGGCCTTCTCGTCGCTGACCTTCTTGGCGGCGGCGACCATGGCGATCGCCTCTTCGGCACGCAGGACCTTGGTGCGCAGCACGGCCTCGGAGAGACCCAGCTGGCGGTCGAGCTCGACCGTGGCGGCCGAGTTCGAGGTCAGGTTGACGACGGCGTAGATGCCCTCGGTCTTCTTGTTGATCTCGTAGGCCAGGCGACGACGTCCCCAGATGTCCACGTTGTCGATCGTTCCGCCATCGTTGCGGATGACGTTGAGGAACTTGTCCAAGCTCGGGGCGACGGTGCGCTCATCGATCTCGGGGTCCAGGATGACCATCAGTTCGTACTGGTGCATGACTAACCCACCTCCTTCGGACTTAACGGTCACAGACGGTCTGTGACAGGAGGGTGTTCATGACGTGGCGCCGCCGTGAGGCGGACGCAACCTTCCCAGCGTAGCCGAGCGCGCCTCCCGAATCAATGCCAGGGCGGCGGTCGCCGGCCCCCGAGAGCCGAGGAGGCGCGGGTCGACACTCGTATGGCTGGTTACGCCCCGGCGCTCTCGCGTGCGTTCCACCAGGCCAGCAGGCGCTCGGTGGCGACCTCGGCCCCCAGCGGCCCCTCTTCGGTCCGCAGCTCGAGGAGGAAGCGGTAGGCCTCGCCGACCTCGCGGCTCGGGCCGATGCCGAGCACGCGTTGGATGTCGTCGCCGTCGAGGTCGGGCCGCAGCGAGTCGATCTCTTCACGCTCCCGCAGCTCGGCGATCCGCGCCTCGAGGTCGTCGTAGGCGAAGCCGAGCCGGTCGGCCTTGCGGCGGTTGCGCGTGGTCACGTCGGCGCGGGTGAGCATGTGCAACCGCTCGAGCTGGTCACCGGCGTCGCGGACGTACCGGCGCACGGCCGAGTCGGTCCAGGCACCCTCGGTGTAGCCGAAGAAGCGGAGGTGCAGCTCGATCAGCCGGGACACGGCACCGATGGTGTCGTTGTCGAAGCGCAGCGTCTTCAACCGCTTCTTGGCGAGCTTGGCACCGACGACGTCGTGGTGGTGGAAGGTGACGACGCCGCCCGGCTCGAGGCGCCGCGTGGCGGGCTTGCCGCAGTCGTGCAGCAGGGCCGCCAGGCGCAGGGTGAGGTCGGGCGCCTCGCCCGGGTGCCGCTCGCGCTCGTAGCCGATGGCCTGGTCGAGCACGGTGAGGCTGTGCTCGTACACGTCCTTGTGGTGGTGGTGCTCGTCGACCTCGAGGCGCATGGCCGCGAGCTCGGGCACGACGTGGTCGGCGAGCCCGGTGTCGACCAACAGCCGGACACCGTCTCGGGGGGTTTCGGTCTTGAGCAGCTTCGACAGCTCGTCGGCGACCCGCTCGACCGAGACGATCGAGAGGGTCTCGGCCCGGGCGGTCATCGCCTCGCGCACCTCGTCGGACACCGTGAAGCCGAGCTGCGCCGTGAACCGGGCGGCCCGCATCATGCGCAGGGGGTCGTCGCGGAACGAGTCGACCGCGGTGCCCGGGGTGGCGAGCCGCGCCTCCAGCAGGTCGTCGACACCGCCGGACGGGTCGACGAGCACGCGCTGGGGCAGACGCAGCGCCATCGAGTTGACCGTGAAGTCTCGACGGACCAGGTCGCCCTCGAGGGTGTCGCCGAACTCGACGACGGGCTTGCGGGTCTCGCCGTCGTAGACGTCGCTGCGGTACGTGGTGATCTCGACGGTCTCGCCGTCGACGCGGGCGGCGATCGTGCCGAACGCGCGGCCGACGTCCCAGTGCGCCTCGGCCAGGGGGACGACGATCGCCAGGATCTCGTCGGGGTCGGCGTCGGTCGTGAAGTCGAGGTCGTTGACCGGGCGGCCGATGAAGGCGTCGCGCACCGGACCGCCGACGAGGGCGAGCTCGTGACCGGCCGCGGCGAACGCGGCGGCGAGCTTCTCGATGCGAGGGGTGGCGGCCAGATCGTCCAGTCGCTGCAGGGCCCGTGCGACGCTGTCCATGACGAAACAGCTTGCCACAGCCGAGGAGGCGCGGGCTGAGTCCCCGACGGCACCTCGCGACCCCGTCGTCCCCCTCGCAGGCGCTTCGCCGCTGCTTCTTGGTCGGCGTTGCCTAGACTCGGCATGCTCGAACGGCCCCTGTCGCCGTCGACACCTGACGCCTATGAGACTCTTCTTCGCCGTGATCGCCGCCCTGTTGGCGGTGTTCGTCGTGTCGGCGGGACTGCCGGCCACGGCGGCACGAGCAGCGTCCGCCCCTGCCGGCGACGGCGTCACGATGACCGTCGAGCCGGCCTCCGACGGCGTGCTGCGACCCGACGACGACCTCACCCTAGGGGTCACCGTGACGAACGACGGCGACAGCGACCTCGCGGCGACGAAGGCCCGGATCTACCTCGACCGCGAACCGTTCACCACGCGGTCCAAGCTCGCCTCCTGGCTCGATCCCGACGACGTCTCGGGTGACGACTACCTGGGGCGCCAGCTCGTCCAGGTCGACGTGCCGGCGGTCACCGCCGGGTCGTCCGTGGCGCTCGACACCGTCGTGGTTCCCGCCGACCGCCTCTCCCTGACCGGCCGCGCCTTCGGGGCACGCGCGCTCGGGGCCCGCGTGCTCGACGCCTCGGGCAGCCAGGTGGCGCAGACCCGCAGCAGCGTGGTCTGGTACCCCGCCGACAGCTTCCAGCCCACCCGCGTCGCGGTCGCCGTGCCGATCACGACGCCCGAGAGCGAGACCGGCGTCCTCGACGCCTCCGCCCTCGCCGCCTACACCTCCGACGGCGGCGTGCTGCGACGCGAGCTCGACGCCGTGTCGGGCACGGGCGCGACCCTCGGCGTCGACCCGATGATCGTCGCGTCGATCCGCCTGCTCGGCACCGAGGCCCCGCAGTCCGCCGTCGACTGGCTCGCCGAACTGCAGGCCCTGCCGAACGACATGTTCCCCCTGGCCTACGCCGACGCCGACGTCGCGGGGCTGCGTCAGGCCGGCGCCACGTCCGTCCCGGCCGTGACCTCGCTCGACACCCTGGTCGACCCCGCCCGGTTCGAGGGCATGCCGGCCGCGACCGACACGCCCACCGAGGCCCCGAGCCAGGGCACGGACGACGGCTCGGGCACGGGCGTCGCCGGGTCCGACCCCTCGGCCCTGCCGAACGACGGGTCCACCGCCGAGCCGACCGCCGAGCCCACGCCCGGCGACGGCGTGGTGCTGCCGACCACCGCTCAACTGCTCGACTTCCCGTGGACCCAGCGCGACGTCGTCTGGCCGCGGGAGTCGTCCGTCGTGTCCGCCGACCTCACGACGTTCGCCGCCGGGCCGTACACGTCGACCATCGTCTCGAGCGGCAACGTGGACGTCGACGGCGACTCGACCGAGAACGCCGCGGTCACGGTCGGTGGCGTCCCGGCCGTCGTCTCGGACGACCCCTTGTCGACGCTGGTCACCCAGGCGGCCGAGGCGACCTCCCTCGCCGAGTGGCAGTCCACGATGGCCCGGCTGTCCGCCACCGTCGCCACCGTCGCCTACGAGCGACCGAGCGACGCCCGTACCCTCCTGACGACGCTCGAGCGGGAGTGGCCGGCGACCGGCCAGTTCCTCACCCGCACCCTCCAGGCCGTCGACGGCCTGCCCTGGGTCAGCGGCGCGACCCTGACCGACGCGTTGGCGAGCAACCCTTCGACGGCGACCGTCGTCGACAGCCCCGAGAGCGACGCCCGACTCGACCAGTTGAGCGAACTCGTCTCGGCCGACCAGAAGGTCGTCGACTTCTCGACGGCCCTCGCCGAACCGCAGTTCGTCACCGAGACGGCCCGGCTTCGGACGATGGCCCTGGCGTCGCACGCCTGGCGCGACAACGTCGACGGGTTCCCCGCCGAGGTCGCCTCGGCCGTGGCCGACGCGACGGCGACGTCGGGTCTCGTGGCGGTGGTCCAGGGCTCGCCGATCGCCATCCTCGGGGACCGCTCGGCCCTGCCCCTCTACCTCGAGAACCGGACCGACTCCGTCGCGACGGTCATGCTGAACCTGACGCCGTCGAACTCCATCCTCTCGATCGAGCGCAGCCCCATCGAGGTGACGATCCAACCGCAGTCCCAGACCCGGGTCAGCGTTCCCGTGCAGTCCGTCGCCAACGGCACGGTGTCCGTGCAGCTGCAGCTGGTCAGCCTCTCGGGCGTGGCGATCGCGACCCCGGTCGACGTCCCGCTCTCGGTCCAGGCCGGGTGGGAGACCGCCATCACCTGGATCTTCGGCGTCGCCTTCGCCGCACTCTTCCTCGGCGGCCTGTACCGCACCTTCCGCAAGCGCCGCAGGGCGCGCGACGAGGCCCGGTCCTCCGGCGACGGCCCGTCACCCGATGCGGCCGTCTCGCCGCCCGTCCAGGAGTCCATGTGAGCAACCAGGGCGGTCTCGGTCGCGCCAGCATCCTCCTCGCGTCCGGGACGATGGTCTCGCGCGTCCTCGGCTTCGTGAAGGCGGCCGTGCTGGCCGCGGCGATCGGGCAGTCGGCGAGCCGGGCGGCGGACTCGTTCGCCCTCGCGAACCAGCTCCCGAACAACATCTACGCGCTGATCGCGGGCGGCCTCCTCAGCGCCGTCCTCGTGCCCCAGATCGTGCGGGCGGCGACGTCCGACGACGGGGGCCAGCGGTTCATCAACAAGATCGTGACGCTCGGCACGATCGTCTTCGCGGCCGTCGGCCTGGCCGGCACGCTGCTCGCCCCCGTGCTCGTCCGCCTGTACGCGCAGCAGAGCTCGGACGGCGGGGCGGGGTTCACCTCGGACCAACTCGCCCTCGCGACGGCCTTCGCGTACTGGTGCCTGCCGCAGATCTTCTTCTACGCCATGTACTCGTTGCTGAGCGAGGTGCTCAACGCCCGGCAGGTGTTCGGGCCCTTCACCTGGGCTCCCGTGCTCAACAACGTCGTGGCCATCGCCGGCCTGGTCGTCTTCATCGTGATGTTCGGCGGCGCCGTCGAGAACTCCGCGGTCGACGTCTGGACCGGCGACCGGATCTTCCTCATCGCGGCCACGGCCACCCTCGGCGTCCTGGCCCAGGCGGCGTTCCTGCTGCTCTTCTGGCGCCGCGCGGGTCTGACCTTCCGCCCCGACTTCCGCTGGCGAGGCGTCGGCCTCGGAGCCACCGGCAAGGCCGCCGGCTGGCTGTTCGGCATGGTCCTCGTCACCCAGCTCGCCGGGCTGGTGCAGAGCCGCGTCGCCACCCTGGGCAGCGAGGTGGGGGCGTCGAACGCGGTCCTCGCGAACGCCTGGCTGCTCTTCATGCTGCCGCACGGCATCATCGCCGTGTCGATCGGCACCGCCTACTTCACGCGCATGAGCGGCCACGCCTCGCGTGGCGACCTGCGGGCCGTCCGCACCGACATGTCGCAGTCCCTCCGCGCCATCGGCATGTTCATGGTGTTCGCCGCCGTCGCCATGTGCGTCGTGGCCTACCCGTTCGCGCGGTTCTTCGAGGTCGACTTCGCCGGGTCGACCCGCACCGCCGAGGTCATCCTCGGCTACATGCCCGGCCTCGTCCTGTTCAGCGTCCTGTTCATCGTGCAGCGGGTGTTCTACTCGATGCACGACCAGCGCACGCCGTTCTTCCTGCAGCTCGTCCAGTCGGGCATCTTCGTCGCGGGCGTCGCGATCTCGGCCGCCGTGGTGCCCCCCGAGCGCATCGCGATGGCGATCGCCATCACCACCTCGATCGCGGGCTCGAGCCAGGCCGTGGTCGCGCTCGTCGTCGTCAAGAAGCGGCTGGGCGGCATCGACGGCCGCTGGGTGCTGCGCCGCTACGTCCAGTTCTTCGTCTTCTCGCTCGTCGCCGGTGCCGTGGGCCTCGTCGTCGTGACCGTCCTGGGTGGTTTCGCCGCCGACGGGTTCGCGCAGTCCGGTCGCGTGCCGGGCGTGCTGACGGTCGTCGTGGCCGGGGCCGTCATGGGGCTGGTCTACGGCGCCCTGCTCTGGTTCGCCCGCATCCCCGAGCTGCGGGTGCTGACCACGCCGGTGACCGCACGTCTCGCACCCGCCGTCTCGCGCCTCCTGCGTCGCTGACCCGTCACGGCGGCCGCCGCAGCCGTCACGGCGGCGGCCGCGGCCCCGCAGCCCCGCGGCCCCGCGGCCGCTGCCAGGCCCGCGGGAATGCCCCGTCGGTAGGATGCGTTCCACCAGACGATCGAGGGATCCGACCGCACGAGCCATCGCTCGCGGGTTGTCTTCCCGCTCGTGAAGTTCTCCCCCCCAGGAAGGTGCCCATGCGCCAGGTCATCATCATCGGTTCCGGCCCCGCCGGCTACACGGCCGGCATCTACGCCGCCCGGGCCGGTCTGCGCCCCCTCATCGTCGCGAGCTCGGTCGAGGCCGGCGGCGAACTCATGAAGACAACCGAGGTCGAGAACTTCCCCGGATTCCCCGACGGCATCCAGGGCCCCGAGCTCATGTTCAAGATGCAGGAGCAGGCCGAGAAGTTCGGCGCCGAGGTGCTGCTCGACGACGTGACCGCCGTCGACCTGACCGGTGACGTCAAGAAGGTCACGCTCGGCAACGGCACCGTCGAGGAGAGCCTCACGGTGATCTTCGCCACGGGCAGCGCGTACCGGAAGCTCGGCCTCGCCGACGAAGAGCGCCTGAGCGGACGCGGCGTCAGCTGGTGCGCCACCTGCGACGGCTTCTTCTTCAAGGAGAAGGCGATCGCCGTCGTCGGCGGCGGCGACTCCGCGATGGAGGAAGCGACGTTCCTGACCCGCTTCGCCTCGAAGGTCTACGTCATCCACCGCTCGAGCAGCCTGCGCGCGTCGAAGATCATGCAAGACCGGGCTCACGCCAACGACAAGATCGAGTTCCTCTTCGACAAGCAGGTCACGGCAATCCTCGGTGGCGAGAAGGCCACCGGCGTCACCCTGACCGACACGGTCGACGGCAGCACGACCGACCTCGACCTCGACGGTCTCTTCATCGCCATCGGCAACGACCCGCGCGTGCACCTCGTCCACGGTCAGGTCGACCTGACCTCGGACGGCACGATCGCCGTCCAGGGGCGCAGCTCGAAGACCAACTTGACCGGCGTCTTCGCCGCGGGCGACGTCATCGACGCCACCTACCGGCAGGCGGCCACCGCCGCGGCCTCGGGCACCGTCGCCGCGCTCGACGTCGAGCACTACCTGGCCTCGCTCGACCAGACCTTCCTGGCCGAGCAGACCGTCGGGTCGGCCGAGGGCGTCGAGACGTCCGAGTCCGTGGTCGCCTGACCCGCGCCTCCTGAAGCCAACCCAGATCACCCTGACGAAAGGAACACCATGAGCAGCGCCAAAGCAGTGACCGACGCGTCCTTCGAGGCCGACGTCCTCAACTCCGACAAGACGATCCTCGTCGACTTCTGGGCCGAATGGTGCGGCCCGTGCCGCGCCGTCTCGCCGATCCTCGACCAGATCGCCGCCGAGCACGGCGACAAGATCGAGATCGTCAAGCTCAACGTCGACGACAACCCCCAGACCGCCATGAAGTACCAGATCACCTCGATCCCGGCCATGAAGGTCTACCGCGGTGGCGAGGTCGTCAAGACCGTCATCGGCGCCAAGCCCAAGCCGGCCCTCGAGGCCGACCTGGCGGAGTTCATCGCGTAGTCGACACCGACACCACGACGAGAGCCCGCCCAGCACACGCTGGGCGGGCTCTCGTCGTCCCCGGTCGGGACGGGCATAGTCTTGACCGATTCACCCTCTGACAGAACAGGGACACCGATGAGCGACAAGGGCACCAACCTCGACCCGTGGTACGACTCGTACGCCGACCGTACGGCCGGCCTCAGCGCCTCCGAGGTCCGAGCCCTGTTCGCCGTCGCCTCGCGCCCCGAGGTCGTCTCGCTGGCCGGCGGCATGCCCTACGTCTCCGCCCTGCCCCGAGAACTCGTCACGGGGGCCATCGACCGCGTCATGGCCGACGGGGGAGCGATGGCGATGCAGTACGGCAGCGGCCAGGGCACCCCGGCCATCCGCGAGCACATCATGCAGATCATGGCGATGGAGGGCATCCGCGGCAGCGCCGACGACGTCGTCGTCACCACGGGCTCGCAGCAGGCCCTCGACCTCGTCACCCGCCTCTTCGTGAACCCGGGCGACGTCGTGCTCGCCGAGTCGCCGAGCTACGTGGGCGCCCTGGGGGTCTTCAAGGCGTACCAGGCCGACGTCGTGCACGTCCCGATGGACGAGCACGGACTCGTGCCCGAGGCCCTGCGAGAGGCCATCGCGGCCGTCACCGCTCGTGGGGGTCGCATCAAGTTCCTCTACACGATCCCGAACTTCCACAACCCGGCCGGTGTCACCCTCACGTGGGCCCGACGCGTCGAGATCCTCGAGATCTGCCGCTCGGCCGGCATCCTCGTCCTCGAGGACAACCCCTACGGGCTGCTCTACTTCGACCAGCCGGCCCCGCAGGCGATGCGCTCGATCGACGACGAAGGCGTCATCTACCTCGGGTCGTTCTCGAAGACGCTGGCACCCGGCTTCCGGGTGGGTTGGGCACTCGCCCCGCACGCCATCCGCGAGAAGCTCATCCTCGCCAACGAGTCCGCCACGCTCTCGCCGAACTCCTTCGGGCAGTTCGTCATCACCGAGTACCTCGACCAGGCCGACTGGCGTGGGCAGATCGAGACCTTCCGTGGCCTGTACCGCGAACGGCGTGACGCGATGATCTCCGCGCTGGGGGAGTACCTGCCGTCGCTCACGTGGAACGTCCCCGACGGCGGCTTCTTCGTCTGGGTCGGACTCCCGGCCGAACTCGACTCGAAGGCCATGCTGCCCCGGGCGGTGAAGGAACTCGTGGCCTACACCCCCGGTACGGCGTTCTTCGCCGACGGCGACGGGCGTCAGAACATCCGCCTGTCGTTCTGCTACCCGACGCCCGAGTCCATCCGCACCGGTGTCGCGCGCCTGGCGAACGTCGTCAACGGAGAGCTCGACCTGCTGCGCACGTTCTCGACAGCCAGCCTGTCGAACCGGGCCGCGCGCCCGCAGAGCGTCGTGGTGCCGCCGCCGAACACCATTTGACCAGCATTTTCATCGTCTCGTAGCCGTCCGGACCACGAGACGGTCCTGCGTCGTGACACGAAGAAGAGGTTCCACCATGGCATCGAGCGAACTGCGTACCGTCACCGTCCTCGCCGGCGGCATCTCGCACGAACGCGACGTCTCCCTCCGATCGGGGAGGCGCGTGGTCGACAGCCTCGTCACCCACGGCATCGAGGTCGAACTCCGCGATCCGGACGCCTCGTTGCTCGGACACCTCACCGAGTCACGTCCCGACGTCGTGTGGCCGGCCCTGCACGGAGCGAGTGGTGAGGACGGCGCCCTCCGCGGACTGCTCGAGGCGCTCGACGTGCCGTTCGTCGGCAGCACGGCGGCGGCCGCGCGACTGGCGTGGGACAAGCCGACCGCGAAGGAGCTCGCACGTCGCGCCGGTGTCTCCACACCGCGCGGCATCACGCTGTCCCACGACGCCTTCCGCGAGCTCGGCGCCGTCGGTGTGTTGGCAGCGATCGCCGACGAACACCCGGTGCCCGTCGTCGTGAAGCCCGCACGGGGTGGCTCGGCCCAGGGCGTCACGGTCGTCGACGACGTCGGGGCGTTGCCCAGGGCCATGGTCGACGCGTACACGTACTGCGACGACGTCATCGTCGAACAGAAGATCACGGGCACCGAGATCGCCGTCGGGGTCATCGACACCGGTGACGGGCCCCTGGCCTTGCCTGCCGTGGAGATCGTTCCTCGCCAGGGATTCTACGGCTTCGAGGCGCGCTACAACGCGGGGGAGACGACGTTCTTCACGCCCGCACGGCTGGACACCGTCGCGTCGGAGTCGGCGGCGCGGGCTGCCGTGGCCGTCCACGAGGCCCTCGGGCTGCGCCACTTGTCGAGGGTGGACCTGATCGTGGATGCCGCGGGGACCCCGTGGTTCCTGGAGGTCAACGTCTTGCCCGGACTGACCGAGACGTCGCTCGTCCCGATGGCCCTGGAGTCCGCCGGCTACGAATTGGGCATGTTCTACGCCGCTCTGGCTGAGAAGGCCGTCACCGACGACCTCCGCTGACGACGCGAAGTCGACGTTTCACGTGAAACGTCGGATGGCCGGCAGGGTACTGCGAGCCCATGGTCGACCTTCTGGGCGCACGTATGCACTGAATGGACGCATCCAGAATCGTCGACGATCCCTGCACCTTCGCTGTCGTCCACCCGTGGGCTTGACACAGAAATCGCCCGTGAGATCGATGTTTACGGCACCTCGACGTCTCCCTAGAAGCTACGACGAACCATCTGACGTCGAGTCCGATGAACCCCTCGATGGTCATCATGCCCGAGTTAGATCGACGCTGCCGACGAAATGCGGCCGCCGCGAGTACCGCCTGCCAAGCACACAGCCATGCATCGGGGTCTCCATGTCAGACCGTTCAGGGGTCATGTAGCGTCTTCGCCCACCCTGACCCATCTTCATGAGCCCCTTTGCTTCGCTACGTGACCAGAACGCGCAGCTGCCGCTGGGAACGCGTCTGATCCCCTCCACTGATCCCGTGCTGGGTCCGTGCCTGCGTCTGCACGGCATCTCTATCGACACCTGTGCCTGCACCTGCATCTGTTCATGCGCAAAAACCTCCGCCCCCGCGTCAGTACCCTCGCCCCCCCTGTCAGTTATGCGACCACCTGCGTCTACACCCCGGCGTACCCCTGCCATCGCACTGCACCTGCCGTGCGCGTGCGCCTGCCGTTTGCGCCGGCGATGGCGCCCTCGGCACTGCACCTGCCGTGCTCGTGCGCCTGCAGTTTGCGCAGGCGACTGCACCCTCCACCCTGCACCTGCGCGCGTGAAACGCCTGCACCTGCACTTGTGCCTGCGCCGTCCGCCTGGCCCTGTGCCTGCGGCCTCCGCCCGGGGCCACACGTAACCGTCATGTACCTGCACCTGCACATGCCCAACACCGCAAGCTTCTGGCGCCACTTAGAAGACACCCGATCACGGCCGAAATCAGCACCGTGCCACTCCAGCAAGAACCTGCCTGCTGTTACCGCCACAAGGAAGCTCACCAACACCATCTGGGCGAGACCACTGTCAGATTCCCGCGTCGGGGGAGTGCTGCAGGAAGACGAGTAGCACCGTTTCACGTGAAACGTCCCACCACACCACCCTCACATGACGTTCCTGTCCACCCAACAAGAACCGCCCCTACCGGCAAAGGCAGGGGCGGTCGATGTTTCACGTGAAACCGATGCCGGTCAACGCTGAGGGCAATCAGTCACGACTCCTGGTCGTGTCCCAACTGGCCGAGGATGCGATTCAGGTCCTGCATCGACGCGAAATCGATGGTGATCGACCCCTTCCGAGCGCCTAAGGACACCTTGACCCGCGTCTCGAACCGGTCACCAAGGGTCTCTGCCACCTCGTCCAGATGAGCCTGATGCTTGCCGGGAGTGGCCGTGCGCGTCGACTTCGGCTTCGCGCTGCCACCTGCAGCGATGGCCTCAGCAGCTCGCACACTGAGGTCCTCGTTGACGATGCGATCCGCAAGACGAGCCATGAGGACCGGGTCACCCGTGCTCAGGATCGCCCGAGCGTGGCCTGCAGTGAGGACGCCGGAGGCGACTCGCCGTTGGACGGCTGCCGGCAACCTCAGCAGCCTCAGGGTGTTCGTGATCTGGGGGCGGCTCCGACCGATGCGGGTCGCCAATTCATCCTGGGTGATGCCAAAGTCGGCAAGAAGTTGCTGATAAGCAGAGGCTTCTTCGAGGGGGTTGAGCTCGGCGCGATGCAGGTTCTCCAGCAGGGCATCCCGCAGCATCGCGTCGTCGGCGGTGTCTTTGACGATGGCGGGGATCGTCGCGAGCCCCAGCTCTTTGGTCGCTCGCAGGCGCCGCTCACCCATGACCAGCTCGTACTGTGCTGCTCCCTTGCCGCCGTTCTTGATCGGGCGGACGACGATGGGCTGCAGTACGCCCACCTCTCGGATCGAGGTCACCAACTCGGCGAGCTCTTCAGCGCGGAACTCGGCCCGAGGCTGCTGCGCGTTCGGAGTGATGTCCAGCGGATTCAGGTTGGCGAGACGAGCGCCCGGCACGGCGATGAGTTCGTCGGCCGTCTGCTGTGCCGTCGGGAAGAAGACGTCGACCGGGCGGTCCTGGCTCTCGTCGGAGACGGGGATGAGGGCGCCGATGCCGCGCCCGAGACCGGTTCGCTTGGTTGCCATTACTGGGGTGCTCCTCGACGTGCTAGTTCGGCGGCCGCCTCGAGGTACGAGATCGACCCGGGGGAGTTGGTGTCGTAGCTGATGACGGTCTGCCCGTAACCGGGGGCCTCGCTGATCCTGACGGACCGGGGTATGAGAGTGTTCAGTGCCTCATCGGGGAAATGCTCACGAACGTCGGCGACGACCTGCTGAGCGAGGTTCGTCCGGCCGTCGTACATCGTCAGCAGGATGCTCGACACCTTGAGCTTGGGGTTCAGGTGCTTCTCGATCAACTGGATGTTGCGCAGCAGCTGGCTCAACCCCTCGAGTGCGTAGTACTCGCACTGGATGGGGATGAGCACTTCACTGGCTGCGACGAACGCGTTGATCGTGAGCAACCCGAGCGACGGAGGGCAATCGATGAAGACGTAGTCGTACCGATCGCCGGCGTCCTCGGTCTTGCTGAGGTACTCGGACAACGCCCTGCTCAGTCGTTGCTCGCGAGCGACGAGTGAGACGAGTTCGATCTCGGCGCCGGCGAGATGGATGGTCGCGGGGATGCAGAAGAGCGTGTCGAACTCCGGGCTCTTCTGGACGACGTCCGCTACATCGCCGTCGTTCACCACGACGTCGTAGACACTCGGGGTCTCTGCCCGGTGTTCCACACCGAGGGCCGTGGAGGCGTTGCCCTGGGGATCGAGATCGATGACCAGAACCTTGGCCCCACTCCGCGCAAGGGCTGCGGAGAGATTGACGGTGGTCGTGGTCTTGCCGACACCGCCCTTCTGGTTCGAGACGGTGATCACTCGGGTCGAGGCGGGCGACGGGAGCGGTTCGCGAGACAGGGCCTTCTTGCGACGGTTCAGGTCGGCAAGCTCGCGAGCCAGGGGAGTGCTTCTGTCGTCGTCAGCCGAGGAACTCACTGAGGGTCTCCGTATCGCCATGTTTCACGTGAAACGACCTACCCGGAGGTGTGATCACGCCGCTGCGAGGCGGCACGGTGATCATCGGGGATCGGAGACCGAGTCTATCGGCAGGCCCCGACAAAGACGGGGACCCCAGGTCCGCGAGCCTGCCGAGCCACTTCGGTCGACACGGAGCGCACACCCCGAATAGTCGAACATGACCTGGTCATAGCCACATTACCGTCGCTAACTCGGACCAGTCAGTCCAAGGTGGCGATGAACACACGGGTGGTCTCGTCGACGAGCCCCACGCCCAGTTCACGAGCCTCGACGTCGATGAGGTGATGGCGCGCGATCACCTTGCGTGCGGCGGCGATCTCGTCGTCGACCCGAGCGCCTTTCATCAACAGCAGCTGCCCCCCGGTCTTCACCAGCGGCGCAGTCAGCGGTATCAACTTGGAGAGGGCCGACACGGCCCGAGCGGTCGCCTGGTCGAGCCACCCGTCCAGCTGCACGTCCTCGGCACGGGCACGGACGACCTCGACGTTGTCGAGCCCCATTCGATCGGCTTCAGCCGTCAGCCAGTCGACGCGCCGTTCCATCGGCTCGATCAGGACGAGCGTGGCGTCCGGACGAGCAGCAGCGAGCACGAGTCCCGGCAGGCCGGCTCCCGACCCGATGTCGCCGACGCGACCCGCGACCAGCAGAGGTGCCAACAAGCCACAGTTGACGACGTGGCGCGTCCAGAGACGCGGCAGCTCGAGCGGTCCGATCAGGCCGAGTTCTTCGCCGTGCTGGGCTAGGTCGGCCACATAGCGGCGAACGACGTCGAGTCGGTCGCCGAAGATCGTCGCCGCGACGGCGGGCTCGACCTCGAGGGTCGACGTGTCGGTCATGTCGTCCGGCTCAGGGACGCGTGATGACGGTGTGACGGTCGCGACCTTCGCCCTCGGACTCCGAGGTGAATCCCCGCGCCGCGACGATGTCGTGCACGAGTTTGCGCTCGTAGGAGGACATGGGGGGCAGGGCCGCCGAGGTGGCACCGTCCTCGAGCTTCGAGACCGCGTGGTCGACCAGGCGGCCGAGTTCCGTCTCGCGAGTGGCGCGGGATCCCCCGATGTCGAGGATGAGGCGGGAGAACTCACCCGTCTTGGTCTGCACCGCGATGCGGGTCAGCTCTTGGAGGGCGTTGACGGTGTCGGGCTTCGACAGGACGCGCAGCTTCTGCTCACCACTCGAGTCGACCGAGATGTACGAACGACCACCGCGGACCTCGATGTCGATGTCGCCGTCGAAGTCGCAGATGTCGAGCAGCTCTTCGATGTAGTCGGCTGCGATGTCGCCCTCGTCGAGGACGTCGGCGGCGTCGTCCGAGGCGACCTGCGCCTCCTCGGTGTCGTTCGAGACGACGGCGTCGTCGTTCTCGGCGGCGGGCTCGACGATGTCGGTCGTGGAGTCGTCAGAGGTCATTTCTTGGGGCCGTTCTGCTTCTTGGAGCGGTTCTTGCCGACGGGTTGGGTCCGCTGGGTCGTCTTCGGCACGGCAGGCGCCGACTCGATCTCGGTCACGGTGATGCTCGGGAGTCCCTTGCGCTGCTGCTTGCGCGCGAGGCGCTCTTCACGCGCCAGGGCAGCCTCGCTGCCAGGGGTGGGCATGTTGCGGATGACCAGGAACTGCTGGGCCATGGTCCAGACGTTCGAGGTGAGCCAGTAGAACATGACGCCGAGGGGGAACGACAGGCCCGAGAAGACGAACACGAGGGGGAGGAAGTACAAGAGCATGCGCTGCTGCTTGAACATGGGGCTCGCCTTGGTCTCGGGCGACATGTTCTTCGAGACGATCTGCAGCTGCGTGATGAACTGCGAGGCGGTCATGATGACCACCATCGCTCCGGCCATCAGGCGGACCTCCCATGTGGTGGCACCCAGGAAGGTCTCTTTCAGGGGGGCGCCGAAGAGAGCCGACTCACCGAACGAGTTCGAGAGCGCCGCGTTCAGCAGGCCGATGCCCACCTTCTCTTGCTGCGCGTTGTGCAGCACGGTGTAGAGGCTGAAGAAGATCGGCATCTGGATCAGCAGGGGCAGGCACGAGCTGAGCGGGTTCGTCCCCGTGTCCTTGTAGAGCGCCATGGTCTCGCGCGACATCGCCTCGCGGCTGAACTGGTCGCGCTTGCCCTTGTACTTGTCCTGGATCTTCTTGAGCCGGGGCGCGATCTCCATCATGCGTCGCTGGCTCTTGATCTGGCGGACGAAGATCGGGATGAGGCACGCCCGCACCACGAGGACCAGGCCGACGATCGAGAGCACCCACGTGCTGCCGGCCGCGGTGTCCATGCCGAACGCCGTGAGGACGTTGTGGAAGCCGACGAGGATCGCCTCGACGACCCATCTCAGGGGCCAGAGGATGGTGCCGATGAAGTCCATGGTGTTCGGGTCAGCCCTTTCCGTGGCTCTGTGCGGCGATGCGGCCCGTCCCGAGGAGGTCGGGGGCGGTGGTGCCGGATCGCGGTGTCACGAAGCCGGACTTCGTGACGCGGTACTTCTGTGTACGGGGCTCGGGGACGTCGTCGACGCCTCCGGCTGCCCAGGGGTGACACCGGGCGATGCGCCAGCTGCCCATGGCCACGCCCCGCACGACGCCGTGCAGCTGGATGGCCTCGAGGGCGTACCGGGAACACGACGGGTAGTAGCGACAGACGTCGCCGTAGAGCGGGGAGACGACGGCGCGGTAGACGCGGAGGATGAGGACGCACGCGTTGCGGGGAAGCAACGCGACGAACTGCACCGCTCTTGTCACGCTCTCACGCCCCTGTCGACCACCTCGGAGATGTCCGACAGCAGGGTAGACCACGCAACGTCGGGGCTGCCTGGCAAGGCTCTGATCACGACGTCGAGCCCGCCGGGGATCGTCGGCAGGAGTTCGTGGCACACCCCCTTGAGCCGGCGCCGGACCTCGTTGCGGACGACCGCGTTGCCCACGGTCTTCGCCACGATGAAACCGAACCGGACCAGCTCGTCGTCACGACGCCGCACGTAGACGACCGAATGCGCCGTGCCCGACTTGCGGCCACGGCGCACGGTGGTTCGGTAGTCGTCTGCGCGGACGATCCGGTTGGCCCGGGCCAACACGGAAGTGGCTACGCCGAGAGCTCGGTGCGGCCCTTGCCACGACGGGCGGCGAGGATCGCGCGGCCGGCACGCGTACGCATGCGAGCACGGAAACCGTGCTTCTTGGCCCGACGACGGTTGTTCGGCTGGAACGTTCTCTTGCTCATGGTGGTCCTCCAGGAAAGCGGACCAGGCCTGTTGCCACGATCCGAGAAGTCTTGTACAGCCAACGCGGCTGAAATCAACTGATTAAAAGTACGCGTGATCGGAGCCCTGGTCAAACGGCCGCTTCCCAGGAGGTTTGTCCACAGTGTTGAAAACTCTGATTGCGGACTCCACACCCCGTCGAACTAAGGTGGGTACTTCTCGCGGTACTTCCGCGTGACGACGGGGAACACGCAGCGATCCCGGCCCGAACGGCGCCAACCGATCGGTGGAGAAAGCTGTGCATAACTCGTCCCGCACTCGTACCCTTCGAACACCGTCGGGTGAACGCGACCCGCACGCGGAGGCGGCCGGATCCGTCCGCTGCCGAACCGCGAGAAAGAGACTCCAGTGGCGCACACCGTCGACCCGGTCCAGGACCTGTGGCGTTCCGTCCTCGCGACGCTGACGACCGACGACCGCATCACGCCGCAGCTGCACGGCTTCATCAGCCTCGTGGAGCCCAAGGGCGTGCTGGGCGGCACCCTCTACCTCGAGGTGCCCAACGACCTGACCCGCGGCATGCTCGAACAACGGATCCGTGAGCCCCTGCTCGAGTCCATCGCCGGGTTGGGCGACACCTCCGTCTCGAGCTTCGCCATCACCGTCAACCCCGACATCACCCCGGACACCCTCACGCAGCAGGTCGAGCAGTCGGAGCCGGTCCACTACATCGAGGCGCCCTTCGTGCCGGCGCCCGTCGAGACTAGCGCGAGCGGGAAACGCAACGACTCCCGCCTGAACCCGAAGTACAGCTTCGACAACTTCGTCATCGGTGCGTCGAACCGATTCGCCCACGCCGCGGCCGTCGCCGTCGCCGAGGCTCCGGCCAAGGCATACAACCCGCTCTTCGTCTACGGGGAGTCGGGGCTGGGCAAGACCCACCTGCTGCACGCCATCGGCCACTACGCCGAGACCATGTACCCGGGGATCCGGGTCAGGTACGTCAGCAGCGAGGAGTTCACGAACGACTTCATCAACTCGATCGCCAACAACCGGTCGAGCCTCTTCCAGCAGAGGTACCGAGAGATCGACATCCTGCTGATCGACGACATCCAGTTCCTGCAGGGCAAGGACAGCACCCAAGAGGCGTTCTTCCACACCTTCAACACCCTGCACGATCACGACAAGCAGCTGGTGATCACCAGCGACCTGCCGCCGAAGCACCTCACCGGCTTCGAGGACCGCATGCGTTCGCGCTTCGAGTGGGGCCTGATCACCGACGTCCAGGCTCCCGACCTCGAGACCCGCATCGCCATCCTGCGCAAGAAGGCCCAGAGCGAGAAGCTGCAGATCCGCGACGAGGTCCTCGAGTTCATCGCGACCAAGGTGTCGAGCAACATCCGTGAGCTCGAGGGCACCCTCATCAGGGTCACGGCCTTCGCCAGCCTGAACCGCACCGCCGTCGACCTGGCCCTCGTCCAGACCGTCCTCAAGGACCTGATCACGCTCGACGAGGACAACATCATCGCGCCGGTCGACATCATCAACCACACCGCGGACTACTTCAAGCTGACGGTCGACGACCTCTACGGATCGTCCCGCTCACAGGCCATCGCCACGGCCCGCCAGATCGCCATGTACCTGTGCCGCGAACTCACGAGCCTGTCACTGCCGAAGATCGGACAGCTGTTCGGCAACCGCGACCACACGACGGTCATGTACGCCAACAAGAAGATCAGCGAACTGATGAAGGAACGTCGGTCGATCTACAACCAGGTGACCGAACTCACCAGTCGCATCAAGCAGGACACCCGTTACAAGTGACGGGACGGCGGGCCAGGTCGGCCCGTCCTCCACGACCGTCCCGTCCGGGCGCCGACCACGTGTCGGCGCCCGTTCGTCGTTCCAGGGGGCGCTCGACGGGTCTGAGGGGGCCCTGGGGCGTCACGTTCCACACAGTGTGGATAACTTGTGGAAACTCGTGGATAACCGTGTCGACCTTGTTCACGGATCCGGGGGACCTGTGGGATCCCACTCGGAGCGACCGGCAGACCCCGAGCATTCTTGTCATTCGGTTCCACACGCCGTCCACAAGTCACACGCGTGTAGTTCCGCCGAGCCCCGGGGTTTTAAACAGGTTATCCACACTGTGCACAACGGTTAAGACTGTTAATCCTGGTTACAAGAAATTGATGGAGAGACAACCTTGTGGATCGATCCGGGCCCGGAGCTCCGGCTTTCGCCTCCCGGAAGGGCGGACCCCGATGCTGTGCCACTATTAACCGGCCATCCACGAGAGCGAAGTCGATAGGGGTCCCCGCGTGAAGTTCCAGGTCAACCGTGACGTCTTCAGCGATGCGGTCTCCTTCGCCGTCAAGCTGCTGCCCCAGCGCACCACCTTGCCGATCCTCAGCGGTGTCCTGATCGAGGCCGACGCCGACGGGCTCACCCTGTCGTCCTTCGACTACGAGGTCTCGGCCCAGACGAGCATCCCCGCCGAGATCGACGAACCGGGCACGATCCTGGTCTCCGGCCGACTGCTCGCCGACATCGCCAGCCGTCTGCCGAACGCGCCGGTCACCTTCTCCACCGAGGAGAACCGCATCTCGGTCAGCTGCGGATCCGCGAACTTCTCCCTGCTGAGCATGCCGGTCGAGGAGTACCCGACCCTGCCGACAGTCGGCGACCGTTCGGGCGTCGTGCCCGGCGACTCCTTCGCCCTCGCCGTCTCCCAGGTCGCGGTGGCGGCATCCCGCGACGACGTCACCCCGGTCATCACCGGCGTCCAGCTCGAGGTCACCGAGAACGCCCTCTCGCTCGTCGCCACCGATCGTTACCGCGTCGCCGTCCGAGGCATCGAATTCGATCCCGGCACCGTGGCGAGCACGACCACGACGACGGCACTCGTCCCGGCACGCACGCTGCAAGAGGTCGGCAAGACCTTCGGCAACGCCGGCACCGTCTCGGTCTCGATCACCGGATCCGACGAGCGCGAGCTCATCGCGTTCCAGGCGGACAACAAGACCGTCACCTCGTTGCTCATCAAGGGGAACTTCCCTCCGGTGAAGCGTCTCTTCCCCGACACCGTCGAGAACTACGCCGTGATCAACACGGCCGAGCTCGTCGAGTCGGTCCGCCGCGTCTCGCTCGTCCTCGAGCGCGAGGCGGCCCTCAGGTTCACGTTCACGATCGACGGCCTCACCCTCGAGGCCATCGGAAGCGAACAAGCGCAGGCGTCAGAGTCGATCGATGCGTTGTTGACGGGAGAGGACACGGTGGTCTCGTTGAAACCGCAGTTCCTCCTCGACGGTCTCGGAGCAGTTCATTCCGAGTTCGTCCGCATCTCCTTCACCAAGACGGAGAACCCGAACAAGCCCGGTCCCGTGCTGATCACCAGTCAGTCCTCGAAAGACCAGGCCGGTGCTGACAGCTACAAGTACCTGCTGCAGCCCAACCTCCTCCTGCGCTAAGAGCGCTCTGCCAGCAACGGTGCCGCCTCCGGGCCCCACCGCCACGAACAAAGGAACCTCATGCACATCGGCCTCGTCGGTCTCGGCAAAATGGGCAACAACATGCGCGCTCGCCTGCGCGACAGCGGCATCGAGGTGACCGGTTACGACGCTAACCCCGCCGTCTCCGACGTCGCCAGCCTCGCCGAGCTCGCCACCACGCTCCCCGCCCCCCGCATCGTCTGGGTCATGGTTCCCGCGGGCGACATCACCGCCGGCGTCATCGAAGAGCTCTCGAACGAACTCTCCGAAGGCGACCTGGTCATCGACGGCGGCAACTCGAAGTTCACCAGCGACTTCGCCAACGAGAAGCTCCTCGGCGGCAAGGGCATCAAGTACGTCGACGCCGGTGTCTCGGGCGGCGTCTGGGGCAAGGACAACGGCTACGGCCTCATGGTGGGTGGTTCCGCCGAGAACGTCGCCCTGGCGCAGCCGATCTTCGACGCCCTGCGTCCCGAGGGTCCTCGCGAAGAGGGCTTCGTCCACGCGGGCGACACCGGCGCGGGTCACTACGCGAAGATGGTCCACAACGGCATCGAGTACGCGATCATGCAGGCCTACGGCGAAGGCTACGAGCTGCTCGAGGCCCGAAGTGACCTCATCAAGGACGTCACCGGCACCTTCAAGGCCTGGCAGCGCGGCACCGTCGTACGTTCCTGGCTGCTCGAGCTCATGGTCCTCGCCCTCGAAGCCGACCCCAAGCTCGCCGAGATCTCGGGTTACGTCGAGGACAGCGGCGAGGGCCGCTGGACCCTCGAAGAAGCCATCAACCACGCCGTGCCGATGCCGACGATCAGCGCGTCGATCTTCGCGCGCTTCGTCTCGCGTCAGGGCGAGGGTTCGCCGACCATGAAGGCCGTCGCCGCACTGCGCAACCAGTTCGGCGGCCACGCCGTCAAGAAGGCCTAGCGCCTCCACCGGCCCGCGTGCGAGTACTGCATCTCAGCCTGACGGACTTCCGCAACTACACGTCTGCCGAAGTCAGCCTCGCGCGCGGGCCGAACCTCTTCGTCGGCAGCAACGGCCAGGGGAAGACCAACCTGGTCGAGTCCCTCGGCTACCTGTCGAGTCTCGGATCCCACCGGGTGTCGTCGGATTCGGCTCTCATCCGCCAGGGACGCGATTCGGCCGTCGTGCGGGCGCGACTACTCGCCGACGAGCGCGAACTGCTGGCCGAGGTGCAGATCAACCGGTCGTCGCCGAACCGGGCGCAGGTCAACCGGGGGGCCATCAAGCCTCGCGAGCTTCCGCGCTACTTCACGAGCGTCCTCTTCGCTCCCGAGGACCTCGCGCTCGTCCGGGGCGAGCCGTCCGGTCGTCGTCGTTTCCTCGACGAACTCCTGGTGGCTCGGTCGCCCCGGTTCGCCGGCGTGCAGACCGACTACGACCGGGTGCTCAGACAACGCAACACGCTCCTGAAGTCGGCCCGCGCCTCCGGGGTGAAGGCTGGCCAGCTCGGCACGCTCGACATCTGGGACGAACGTCTCGTGGCCCTCGGCAGCGAACTCGTCGTCGCGCGTGACCGGCTCGCGGCCGACCTGGCCCCCGAGGTGGCCCGTGCCTACGCGGCGGTGGCGGGCGCGGACCACGCCGCACACCTCTCGACGGTGCTGAGCATCCGGGGCGCGACACCCGACGACGAGACGACCGCGGCCGAGGGGCCGACCGAGTCCATCCCCGCCGACCAGGTGCCCGACGTCTTCCGTCAGGCGCTGGCCCGTGTCCGACCGACCGAGCTCGAGCGGGGACTGACGCTCGTCGGGCCGCACCGCGACGACCTCTTCCTCTCGCTCAACGGGCTCCCCGCGCGCGGCTACGCCAGCCACGGCGAGTCCTGGTCGTTCGCCCTCGCGCTGAAGCTGGCCTCGGCCGCCGTGGTGCGGGTCGACTCGCCGACGGGCGACCCGGTGATCGTTCTCGACGACGTCTTCGCCGAACTCGACGTATCCCGTCGTGAACGTCTGGCGGATGCCGTCGCCGACTACGAGCAGGTCCTCATCACAGCGGCGGTCGAGGGCGACGTCCCCTCACGACTCAAGGCCCACACGGTCCGCATCGCCAAGGGGACGATCCTCGACGACGCCCCCGCCGTCGACGGTCCGGGCGACGAGGCGGTCGTCACCAGGGTGGCCGGCGATCAGGGGCCCGGCGACGAGGGGGCCGGCGACGAGGGGCCCGGCGACGCCGGCGCCGAGGAGGCGCGGTGAGCGTCGACGACGCACCGCAGCCTCCGGCGTCCACGCCACCCGCGCCTCCTGAGCCCGAGGCGCAGCCCGACAGCGAGGCCCAACGGGTCTATCTGCGGTTCCGCCGGGTGTTCGGCGACCCCAACTCGCGGTCGCGCGACGCCCGGAAGCGCAAGTCGATCAAGTTGGGCTCCCCGAGCCAGCCGTTCGGCACGGGACGCGAGCCCCGGGGCATCGCCGACGTCCTCTCGGCCGTCACCAACGAACTCGGCTGGAACAGCCCCTTGGCCCAGTCCGAGCTGATGACCGCCTGGCCCGACATGGTGGGGGCGGAGCTGGCCGCGCACTCGGATCCGGTCTCGATCGACGACGGCACGTTGACCGTCCAGTGCGACTCGACGGCGTGGGCGACGCAACTGCGGCTGATGCGCACGCAGGTCACGACGACCATCGTGAAGAGGTACCCGGACGCGGGCATCCAGTCGGTGCGTTTCCTGGCACCCAACGCCCCGACCTGGAAACGCGGCCCCAGATCGGTTCCAGGGCGGGGCCCTCGCGATACTTATGGTTGACGAGGGTGAATCGTCCAAGTGCGGTGGGAAAATCCGTCTGAGGGCGGATTTCGCCCCGCGGTGGACAGGCCTGCGGTAGACTCGGAAGGTCGTCCGAGGGCCGCCCAGACAGCGGTCGCGACCGGTCGGCACATCTTCGTCCCGTCCGGCAGGAGCCCCCACGCACATGTCAGCTGATCCCACCGACGCCCAGCCCGACGACACCTACGGCGCCAGTGCGATCCAGGTCCTCGAGGGTCTCGAGGCCGTGCGCAAGCGTCCCGGCATGTACATCGGCTCGACGGGGCCCCGTGGTCTGCACCACCTGGTCTACGAGATCGTCGACAACTCCGTCGACGAGGCCCTCGCCGGCCACTGCGACCACATCGAGATCACCATGCGCGAGGACGGCGGCGTCCGCGTCGTCGACAACGGTCGCGGCATCCCGGTGGACGTCCACCCCGTCGAGGGTCGGTCGACCGTCGAGGTCGTCCTCACCGTGCTGCACGCCGGCGGCAAGTTCGGCGGTGGCGGTTACGCCGTGTCGGGCGGCCTGCACGGCGTCGGCAGCTCGGTCGTCAACGCCCTGTCCAGCGAACTCGACGTCGAGGTCCGCCGACAGGGCAACGTCTACCGCCAGAGCTTCACCGACGGCGTGCCCGTCGCGCCGCTGGCCAAGGGCGAAGAGGACGACACCACCGGCACGACGATCACGTTCTGGCCCAACTCCGAGATCTTCGAGACCGTCGAGTTCGACTACGAGACGCTGCGCACCCGGTTCCAGCAGATGGCGTTCCTCAACAAGGGCCTCCGCATCGAGCTCAGCGACGAGCGCGTTCAAGAGGACGACGCCGAGCCCCGCCACGACGTCTTCCACTACGAGAAGGGCCTCGTCGACTACGTCGAGTACCTGAACACGACCAAGAAGGTCGAGACCGTCCACGACGACATCATCGCCTTCGAGCAGGAAGACACCGAGAAGAAGATCTCGCTCGAGGTCGCGATGCAGTGGAACACCTCGTACCAAGAGAGCGTCCACACCTACGCGAACACGATCAACACCCACGAGGGCGGCACGCACGAAGAGGGCTTCCGTGCAGCGCTGACCACGCTGATCAACCGTTACGCGCGCGAGAAGAACTTCCTCAAGGAGAAGGACGACAACCTCTCGGGCGACGACGTCCGCGAGGGCCTGACGGCCGTCATCTCGATCAAGCTCGGCGAGCCGCAGTTCGAGGGCCAGACGAAGACCAAGCTCGGCAACACCGAGGCCAAGTCGTTCGTGCAGAAGGTCGCCGGGTCGCAGCTGAACGACTGGTTCGACCGCAACCCCAAGCAGGCCGCCGAGATCGTCCGCAAGGGCATCCTCGCGTCGCAGGCCCGTCTGGCCGCGCGCAAGGCCCGTGAGCAGACCCGCCGCAAGGGCGTGCTCGAGTCGAACGGCATGCCCGGCAAGCTCAAGGACTGCCAGAGCAAGGACCCCTCGCGCAGCGAGATCTTCATCGTCGAGGGCGACTCGGCCGGTGGCTCGGCCGTCCAGGGCCGCAACCCCGAGACCCAGGCGATCCTCCCCCTGCGGGGCAAGATCCTCAACGTCGAGAAGGCCCGGCTCGACCGTGCCCTCGGCAACAACGAGGTGCAGGCCATGATCAAGGCCTTCGGCGCCGACATCGGAGAAGACTTCGATCCCGAGAAGGCGAGGTACCACAAGATCGTCCTGATGGCCGACGCCGACGTCGACGGCCAGCACATCACGACGCTGTTGCTCACCCTGCTCTTCCGCTACATGCGGCCGCTGATCGACCTCGGCTACGTCTACCTGGCGCAGCCGCCGCTCTACAAGCTCAAGTGGAGCAACGCCAGCCACGAGTACGTGTACAGCGACGCCGAGCGCGACGCGGTGCTCGTGTCGGGTCGCGCGGCCGGCAAGCGCATCCCGAAGGAGAACGCGATCCAGCGTTACAAGGGCCTCGGCGAGATGGATTACAAAGAGCTGTGGGAGACCACGATGGACCCCGACACCCGCACGCTGCTGCAGGTGACGCTCGAGGACGCCGTGGCCGCGGACACCATCTTCGACACCCTGATGGGCGAGAACGTCGAGTCGCGCCGCAACTTCATCCAGCAGAACGCGAAAGACGTCCGCTTCCTCGACATCTGATGCGCGCCTCCGGCTGATCCGGAGCACGCCCGCGCCCCGACGAGCACCACGGGGCAGACCACGACAAACGGAGAATCATGGCCGACGAGCCGACAGACACCCCCGAGGGCACCGACGCCGAGGGTGCCCAGACCTTCGCCGAGGCACCGAAGCGCGACAGCATCGAGCAGGTCGACCTGCAGCTCGAGATGCAGCGTTCGTACCTCGACTACGCGATGAGCGTCATCGTCGGCCGGGCCCTGCCCGAGGTGCGTGACGGCCTCAAGCCCGTGCACCGCCGCGTCATCTACGCGATGTACGACGGTGGCTACCGCCCCGATCGCGCGTTCTCGAAGTGCTCGCGCGTGGTCGGCGACGTCATGGGCCAGTTCCACCCCCACGGTGACACGGCGATCTACGACGCGCTGGTGCGTCTCGTCCAGCCGTGGAGCCTGCGCTACCCGCTGGCGCTCGGCCAGGGCAACTTCGGCTCGCCCGGCAACGACGGCGCCGCCGCCCCGCGGTACACCGAGACCAAGATGGCCCCGCTCGCGCTCGAGATGGTGCGCGACATCGACGAGGACACCGTCGACTTCCAGGACAACTACGACGGTCGCACCCGCGAGCCGGCCATCCTGCCCAGCCGGTTCCCCAACCTGCTGGTCAACGGCTCGGTCGGCATCGCCGTCGGCATGGCGACCAACATCCCGCCGCACAACCTCCGTGAGGTCGCCTCGGGCGCACAGTGGTACCTCGAGAACCCCACCGCGACGCGTGAAGAGCTGCTCGAGGCGCTCATGCAGCGTGTCAAGGGCCCCGACTTCCCGACGGGGGCACAGATCCTCGGGGTCCGGGGCATCCAGGACGCCTACCGCACGGGCCGCGGTTCGATCACGATGCGTGCCGTCGTCAACGTCGAGGAGATCCAGGGTCGTACCTGCCTCGTCGTCACCGAGCTGCCCTACCAGGTCAACCCCGACAACCTCGCGATCAAGATCGCCGAGCTGGTCAAGGACGGCCGCATCGGCGGGATCGCCGACATCCGCGACGAGACCTCCGGTCGCACGGGTCAGCGCCTGGTCATCGTGCTCAAGCGCGACGCCGTCGCCAAGGTCGTGCTGAACAACCTCTACAAGCACACGAGCCTGCAAGAGAACTTCGGCGCGAACATGCTCGCGATCGTCGACGGCGTTCCCCGCACGCTCGCGCTCGACGGCTTCATCTCGGCGTGGGTCGACCACCAGATCGACGTCATCCAGCGCCGCACGCGTTTCCGTCTGAAGAAGGCCGAAGCCGACGCGCACATCCTGCGCGGCTACCTCAAGGCGCTCGACGCCCTCGACGAGGTCATCGCGCTCATCCGCCGGTCGCCGACCGTCGAGGAGGCGCGCGCGGGTCTCATGGACCTCCTCGACGTCGACGAGGTCCAGGCCTCGGCCATCCTCAACCTGCAGCTGCGTCGCCTGGCCGCCCTCGAGCGTCAGAAGATCCAGGACGACGCCGACAAGCTCGAGCGCGAGATCGCCGACTACCAGGACATCCTGGCCAAGCCGGAGCGTCAGCGCACCATCGTCAGCGACGAGCTCGCCGAGATCACCGACAAGTACGGCGACGACCGTCGCACCGAGATCATGTTCGGCTTCGACGGCGACATGAGCGTCGAAGACCTCATCCCCGAAGAAGAGATGGTCGTCACCATCACCCGGGGTGGCTACGTCAAGCGCACCCGCAGCGACAACTACCGCAGCCAGCACCGGGGCGGCAAGGGCGTCCGCGGAGCACAGCTGCGAGCCGACGACGTCGTGGACCACTTCTTCGTCACGACCACCCACCACTGGCTGCTGTTCCTCACGAACAAGGGTCGGGTCTACCGCGCCAAGACCTACGAGCTGCAGGAGGCCGGCCGCGACGCCAAGGGCCAGCACGTGGCCAACCTGCTCGCCATGCAGCCCGACGAACAGATCTCGCAGGTGCTCGACATCCGCGACTACGAGGTCGCGGACTACCTCGTGCTCGCCACCCGCGACGGCTTGATCAAGAAGACCTCGCTGACCGAGTACGACACGAACCGCACCGGCGGCATCATCGCGATCAACCTGCGCGACGACGACGAACTCGTCTCGGCTCTGCTGGTGGACGAGCACGACGACCTGTTGCTCGTCTCGCGTCACGGCATGTCGCTGCGTTTCACGGCCACCAACGAGTCGCTGCGCCCCATGGGCAGGTCGACCTCGGGCGTGAAGGGCATGACCTTCCGTGACGACGACACGCTGCTCAGCGCCTCCGTCGTCGGTGAAGAGGGCTACGTCTTCGTCGTCACCGAGGGCGGCTACGCCAAGCGCACGGCCGCCGACCAGTACCGCGTCCAGAACCGTGGCGGTCTCGGCATCAAGGTGGCGAAGCTCGCGGAGGCGCGGGGAGACCTCGCCGGTGCCCTGATCGTCGGCGAGGACGACGAGGTGCTCGTGGTGCTGTCCGGCGGCAAGGTGGTCCGCTCCGCCGTCTCCGAGGTGCCGGCCAAGGGCCGTGACACGATGGGCGTCGTCTTCGCCCGCTTCGCGAGCGACGATCGCATCATCGCCGTGGCCCGCAACAGTGAGCGCAATCTCGCGGCCGAGGTCGACGAGAGTGCGGACGCCGTGGCCGAGGCCGTAGTGTCTGTCGAGTCCGTCGAGTCCGTCGACGCCGACACCGAGATCCCCACGACCGACGTCACGTCGGTCGATGCCGAGTCGACCGACGACGAGGCCCCCGGAACCGCCGGAGAGGAAACGAACAATGAGTAGTGTCGCCGAGAGACTGCAGAAGAAGGCGAAACGACCGTCCGGCACCAAGCAGGTCCGCCTCAAGCTGGTCTACATCGACTTCTGGTCGGTCGTGAAGCTGGCCTTCCTGATCTCGGTCGCGATCGGCATCATCACGGTCGTCGCCACCTTCCTCATCTGGGCGATCCTGAACCAGACCGGCATCTTCGACGACCTCGACGCCCTGCTGCGGGACATCCTCGGCGACTCGAGCTTCTCGATCCAGGACACCTTCAACGTCGGCCAGATCATGCTCTTCTCGATCGTGGTGGCCATCCTCAACGTGGTCGTCGGCACGGTCCTCGGGGCCATCGTCGCCGTCCTCTACAACCTGAGCGTGCGCATCACCGGCGGTCTCCTCGTCGGATTCACCAACAACTGATCCACCATTCGAGTCGGTTGAACCCGCCGATTCGAGTTCGCCGTCGTGGTGCTGTAGGCTTTACGACGGTCCGGGGGCTATAGCTCAGGCGGTTAGAGCGCTTCGCTGATAACGAAGAGGTCATAGGTTCAAGTCCTATTAGCCCCACGCAGTACCGGTCTCACATCACGCTCGTCTCCTGACGCGCAGGGTGGTGAGATCGTGCTCGTTCCCCCGGTGACCGGGGGGTCGGGGCCTTAGCTCAGTTGGTAGAGCGCCTGCTTTGCAAGCAGGATGTCGGGAGTTCGATTCTCCCAGGCTCCACTGGATTGCCTTGCCCCTGTCCGCTGACTCCGTCAGCGGACAGGGGCAATTCTCTTGTGCTGGTCTGGGGGCCCTCCGGGCCCGTGTCGGCTTCGCCGACGTGCGTGCAACGTTGGGCCTTAGGCAGTGTCTGTGCTGGTGCTGGTGCTGGTGCTGGGGCTAGGGCCGGATCAGCGTCGAATGCTGCAGTCGTCGGGGGCAGGGACGACGAAGGGCCCGCCTCCGGGGAGGCGGGCCCTTCGTGGGGGTGTGGGGGACTACGCCTTGGTGTCGGCGTCGTCGTCGGCGACCCAGAGCTCGTCGTCGGCGCGGAGCGTCTGCACGGCCGCGAACACGAGGGCACCGAGAGCGATGACGCCCACGCCGATCAGCAGGATGCCGCCGACGGCGGGGCCGGACTTCTGCTGGCGCGGCACGTACTTGGCCGCGGCCTTCTTGCCCTGCTTCTTGGCGTTCTTCACGGCCTTCGCGACCTTCGGGTCGTTCGCGAGGTCGAGGTTGCCGAGAGCCGACGAGAACGCCGGGTAGACGTCGTGCTTCAGGCGGTCCTGAGCGACCGACGCGTAGTGCGACCCGGTCGAGAGGCCCTGCGAGACCACGGGGCGGACGTTCGAGTCCACCGCGTGCTTGATCTGGGGGACGACCTTCTTGTTCGCGATCTTGACGGCGTCGTCGCGGTAGCCGCCGATGACCTTGCCGGCGTGGTCGATCACGCCGCGCTGCTCACCCCACACCGCCACAGCGTGCTTCTTGAACTTCTTGAGTTCTTTCTTCTGCTTGCGTGACAGGGCCATGAACGTTCCTCCAACGAGTAGGCAGTGGAGCCAGAGTTGCTGGCCCGTCCCAGTGTGGCACGGAGGTTCCTGACAGGTCACGGAACGGTGACTGGGGAGTCGCTGGTGCGCAGAGGTGGCTGTGGAAGAATGACGACATGTCAACGCACACCGCTGTCGCCACCCTCACCACCAACCACGGCACCATCAAGGTGAACCTCTTCGGCGACCACGCCCCGAAGACCGTCGCCAACTTCGTCGGTCTCGCCACCGGCACCAAAGAGTGGACCCACCCGGCCACCGGCAAGGTCAGCACCGACAAGCTCTACGACGGCGTCGTCTTCCACCGCATCATCAAGGACTTCATGCTGCAGGGCGGCGACCCGCTCGGCCAGGGCGTCGGCGGGCCCGGCTACCAGTTCGACGACGAGATCCACCCCGAGCTGAACTTCAACGCCCCCTACATCTTCGCGATGGCCAACGCCGGCTCGCGCGGCGGCAAGGGCACCAACGGTTCGCAGTTCTTCATCACGACGGTTCCGACCCCGTGGCTGCAGGGCAAGCACACCATCTTCGGCGAGGTCGCCGACGACGAGTCCAAGAAGGTCGTCGACGCGATCGAGGCCGTCAAGACCGACGCCCGTGACAAGCCCCTCGAGGACGTGGTGCTCGAGAGCGTCACCATCGACGAGGTCTAGGTGACCGATCCGCACGACCGCTCGAACTTCTGCTACCGGCACCCCGACCGGCAGAGCTTCGTCCTCTGCCAGAGGTGCGGTCGCACCATCTGTGGCGAGTGCCAGACGCCCGCCGCGGTGGGGGTCCACTGCCCGGAGTGCGTGAAGGAGGCGCGGGGCAACGCACCGCGCCTCCAACCGCAGGTGGTCGGTCGGGTCCGTAGTGCGTCTCGGCGAGGCGCCCCCGTCGTCACCTACGGCATCATCGGCGTGACCGTCGCGGTGTTCCTCTTGCAGCTCGTGACCGGTACGGGCAACGGCGTGGTCACCCGGGCCCTGGCGTTCTACCCGCCGCTCGAGATCGTGCAGCCCTGGCGCGCCGTCACGACGATGTTCGTTCACGGGAGCATCCTGCACATCCTCTTCAACATGTACTCGCTGTACATCTTCGGGGCAGAACTCGAACGTCAGTTGGGGCGAGGTCGGTTCGCCGCCCTCTACTTCCTCTCGGGGATCGGCGGCTCGGCCGCTGTCGCCCTCCTGGCACCGGGAAGCTTCGTGGTCGGTGCCTCCGGGGCCATCTTCGGCCTCATGGCGGCGTTCTTCGTCATCGCCCGCAGCCTCGGTGGTCGCAGCATCCAGCTCCTGGTGCTGGTCGGCATCAACCTCGCGATCGGGTTCATCGTGCCCGGCATCGCGTGGCAGGCCCACCTCGGGGGCATCGTCGTGGGCGGGGCGATAGCGTTCCTGTTCTCGAAGACCCGTCACCGGTCGAAGCACGCCGTGCAGATCGCGGTTCTCGTCGCGATCGGAGTGATCGTCGTCGCGGTGCTCCTGGCCAGATCGGCCCAGCTGGTCGGGCTGTTCTAGACCACGCGGACGGTGAACGACGAGAGGCGGCTCCCCATCGGGGAGCCGCCTCTTCTCGTCGGCCGACGCGATCTCATCCGCCCGAGTTATCCACAGGAAAGTTATCCACAGGGTTTCCCACAATGGGGATAGTTACAGGCGTGTAAGTTCGAAGGTGCGTTCTAGCGCCACCGGGTGGTCATCAAGAACCCGATGAACATGATCCCGAAGCCGACCAAGATGTTCCACGAGCCGAGCGAAGCCACCGGGAGGGTGCTCTGGCTGACGTAGAACACCACGATCCAGGCGAGACCGACGAGCATGAAGCCGAACATGACCGGCTTGAACCACACGGGGTTCGGCGCGTCCTCTGCGGTGCGGGCGGGCTTCGTGCTGCGGTTCGTGTCTTTGGCCATGGCGCACAGTGTACCGTGAGGCCCTTTTCGGTCCTGGGAGGGTCGCCACGTCCGTCCCCGGGTACGCCCGCGTTCTCCACATGCTCTCCACACGTTGTCCACCGGTGGTCCCCACAGTCTCCGCGGGAGCGGAGCCCGCCTAGAATCGAGTCATGACGGACCACGGGGGCGAGGCCCAGTTCTCGAGACGCACGAAGCGTCGCCGTCGATCCCGCGCCTCCTTCGTCAGCGTCCTCGGAGAACTGCTCATCACGGCCGGCGTCCTGGTGCTGCTCTTCATCGGGTGGCAGCAGTGGTTCAACGACCTCGTCGTCGCCGACGCCCACAAGGGCGAGGCGGCACGGCTGAGCGAGCAGTTCGACCAGGCGGCGACTGCGGCCCCCGAGCCGTCGTCCGACGGCTCGTACGGTGAGCCGCCCGTGGGGGCGGCGCCCGGCGAGGCCGAGGAGTTCGCCAACTTCTACGTCCCACGGTTCGGCGCCGACTACGCGGTCCCGATCGCCGGGGGGACGAGCACCGTGCGAACACTCAACAAGATCGGCATCGGCCACTACGACGAGACGCAGATGCCCGGCCAGGTCGGCAACTTCGGCATCGCCGCCCACCGGACCACCTACGGGGCGCCGTTCAACGAGATCGCCGACCTGCAAGAGGGCGACAAGATGTACGTCCAGACCCAGGACGGTTGGTTCACGTACTCGTTCCGCAACCTGCAGTACGTCCAGGCCACGCAGGTCTCGGTGCTGCAGCAGGTGCCCGACGCTCCCGACGTGTCGGCGACCTCGGGCGACCGCCTGATCACCCTGACGAGCTGCAATCCGATGTTCACCGCCCAAGAACGCATCGTCGCCTACGGTGTGTTCGACTCGTGGCAGCCGCTGTCGGCCGGCGCACCCGCCGAGCTCGCCGCTGCCGGAATCGGAGGCTGACCGTGTACGCCGCCCTCTGGCGCATCCTGCCCGGACCCTGGTGGGTCAGGCTCGTGCTCGTGCTCGTCCTGGTCGCCGCCGTGCTGTTCGCCCTCGTCGAGTGGGTCTTCCCCTACGTCAACGAACTCCTGCCCACCCCCGACGTCACCGTGGAGCAACCATGACGCGCATCCTCGTCCTCGACAACTACGACAGCTTCGTCTACACGCTGAACGGGTACCTCCAACAGTTGGGCGCCGAGACGGACGTCGTCCGCAACGACGCGTTCGACGCGGCCGACACCGCCGACCGCATCGCCGAGTACGACGCCGTGCTGCTGTCGCCCGGCCCGGGGACCCCCGCTGCCGCCGGCGTCTCCATCGACGTCGTGCACGCCGCCCTGGCGGCCGACAAGCCGCTGCTGGGCGTCTGCCTCGGGCACCAGGCCATCGCCGAGGCGCTGGGGGCCACCGTGACGCACGCCGACGAACTGATGCACGGCAAGACGTCGAAGGTCGAACACGACGACAGCGCGTTCTACGACGGGGTCCCGCAGCCGTTCACCGCGACGCGGTACCACTCGCTCGCCGTGGTGGACGAGACGGTGCCCGAGACGCTCGAGGTGACCTCGCGCACCACGGGCGGCGTCATCATGGGCCTGCAGCACCGTTCCGCGCCGGTCTACGGCGTGCAGTTCCACCCCGAGTCGGTGCTGACCCAGGGCGGTTACCAGATGATCGGCAACTGGTTGTCGGTCGCCGGCTTGCCGGGGGCAGCCGTGACGGCCCGGGGGCTCGACCCGCTCGTCGACCTGGGCTGAACGTCCGAGCCCGTCGTCCGGACGTCGAAGTCCGAGAGTCGTGCTCTCGGCGTCTCGCTCCGAGCGTCGAACTGGCTTCGTCGGACCTCGGCGTCGCTCCGTGGCTTCTGCGAGGGCTCAGCCGGTGCAGATGCGCAGGGTGACCGCCGAGCCCTGAGCCACGTCGCCGGGCGGGACGCTCATGCCCGACACCGTCTCACCGGTGCAGCCGGGGTCGGCCTGCGGGGTGACCGCCAGACCGAGCTGGTCGCGCAGGGTCGTGATGGCTTCTTCTGAGGGCTGGCGGGTGACGTCGGGAAGCTGCACGAGACCGTTGGACACCACGATGTCGACACCCGAGCCGAGAGCGACCTGCGCAGCCGCTGCCGGATCGGACGAGAGGACGGACCCCTCGGGAACGGTGGGCGAGTAGTCGGAGCTCTGCTGGCCCCGTTCGAGACCAGCATCGGTGATGGCCTGCCAAGCGGCGTCGACGGTCTGACCGGTGACCGACGGCATGGCGACGAGTTGGGGCCCCGACGAGACGGTCACCGTGACGGCGAATTCTTTCGGGACGGACGTGCCGGGCTCCGGATCGGTCGACACGATGTCGCCGGCGTCGATCGTCGGGCTGGTGGCGTCGGCACGGACGACCGTCAGGCCCAGGTCGTCGAGGCGGGCGGATCCGGTCTCGAAGCTGACCCCGACGAGGTCGGGGATGCGGGACGACTGAGCGTTGTCGACGGTGGGAGGCGTCAGGTTGACCACCCAGAAGACGACGGCGACGATGACGACGGCCACGAGCACGATGCCCGCCCAGATCCAGGCGACGGGCGGCCGGGTCTGCGTTCGTTGGGGCCGTCCGGTGTCGTCCGATTGCAGCTCTTTCAGCGCGGCCTCGCTGCCCGCATTCGCGTGCGGGTTGACGCCGAAGAGCGTGGAGCCGGCGTCGACCGCGTGCGGCCGGCGGGCCGGAGCACGACCGGCGCCCGCGGCTTCGAGGTCGTCGCGGAACTCGGCGGCGCTCTGGAAGCGGTCGAAGCGGTCTTTGGTGAGCGCGTGCAGGACGACGGCGTCGAGCGCCGGACTGACCTGTCGCTCGAGCGTGCTCGGGGGGACGGGAGGCTCGCTGACGTGACGGTAGGCGACCGCGACGGCGCTGTCGCCGGTGAAGGGCGGCTTGCCCGTGAGCAACTCGAAGAGCATGACGCCGGTCGAGTAGAGGTCGGTGCGGGCGTCGACGGTCTCGCCGCGCGCCTGCTCGGGGCTGAAGTACTGCGCGGTGCCGAGGATGGCCGTCGTCTGCGCGACGGTGGCCGCCGAGTCGCTGATGGCGCGGGCGATGCCGAAGTCCATCACCTTGACCTGGCCCGAGTTGGTCAACATGACGTTGCCGGGCTTGATGTCGCGGTGGACCACGCCCGCCCGGTGCGAGTACTCGAGGGCCGTCAGCACGCCCGAGGTGACCCGCACGGCCTCGTCGGGGTCGAGTGGGCCTTCGGCGACGATGTCCTTGAGCAGACGCCCCTCGACGTACTCCATGACGATGAAGGGGACGACCACGTCGAGCCCGCGGCGGTCGCGGACGACCTCTTCGCCGGCGTCGAAGACCCGGACGATGGTCGGGTGGGCCATGCGGGCGGCGGCCTGGGCCTCTTGGCGGAACCTCGACCGGAAGGCCGGATCGGTCGCGAGGCTGGGCTTCATCAGCTTGACGGCGATCTTGCGGCCGAGTCGGGCGTCGGTGCCGACGTGGACGTCGGCCATGCCACCGCGGCCGATCAGGTCACCGATCTGGTACCGGTTGGCGAGGAGATGGATGCTCTCTCTCACACCTTCAGCCACGCCTGTTCTCCCAACGACCCACCCCTGTCTGGCGACACGGTCGGAGCCAGTGTACCGGGGCGGTAGCCCCCGGACTGGGTACGGACCTAGGCCGAAGGGATGATTGTCAGGGCTTCGTGACCCCGGTCGTCTGCACGACCGGGGTCACGATCGGACCTACTGAGGGTCGGTGCCCTCCGAGGGGCTCGGGGCCGGTGACGTGGCCGGGGCCGTCACCGTGATGGTGACTCCCGGCGACGGCTCGGACGCGATCTGACCGCAGTTGGCCACGTAGCTGACCGTGAGGTTGCCGGCAGCCGAGGCGGTCACCGTGAGGGACGTCGCGTTGGCACCGAGGCCCCCGGCCGACTGACCCGAGGTGTCGGTCCCGCCGGTGATCGTGTACGAGTAGCCCGTCAGCGAGTAACCGGTCGGGCACCCCGTGTAGGCGGGCCAGTTGATGGTGGCGGTGTCGCCGGCCTCGACCTGGCCCGGGGTGGCGGTGGGCGTCGAGGGCTGGGCAGGGGTCGGGGCCGCGCGGTAGATGTAGATCGTCACCGACGAGCCCTTCTCGAGGGCACCCGTCGGGTCGATGCTGGCGACGGTGCCGACCTGGTCGGGGCTCGGCGCGCTCGACCCGGCGTCGGCCGAGTCGACCTGCAGGCCGAGTTCTTCGAGGGAGGCGCGGGCAGCGGCCTCGGTCAGCCCCACGTAGTCGCCCGAGGACACCGTCACGGACGTCGGGGTCGGGGTGGGCGTCGGAGTCGTCCGGGTCGGCGTCGGCGTGCTGCTCGAGGTCGTCGGCGCGGGCGCGGGATCGTCGGTGTTGCCGACCGCGAAGACGATGCCGACGACGAGGGCGATGACGGCCAGGACGGCGAGGACCATCAGCGGCCAGAACCACGGACTGCGCTTCTTCTCGTCGGGTTCGTCGTCGCCGTCGCGCAGGGCGTCGGGATCGGCCGAACCGGCCACGTAGCCCGCGGCAGCACCGCCGGCGGCGCTCTGGGCACGGGTGGCCATCGGATCGAACAGTTGCGTCGTGGCGTCCTGGGCGTTGAAGGCCTGGGTCGCCGTGTCGGCGGGCGTGGCGGCGACGGCGCCGATCGCCGGGACGGCGACGGTCGCCGCGGCCACGTCGCCGCGGCGGAGGGCCCGAGCGGCCTGGGCGAGGGCCGAGGCCGTCGCCGGCCGTTCGCCCGGCTTCTTGGCGATGCAGGACAGGACGAGACGACGCACGGGTTCGGAGACCGTCGACGGGAGGTCGGGCGGCTGCTCGTTGATCTGTGCCATCGCGATGGCGACCTGGGACTCGCCCGTGAAGGGTCGACGACCGGCCAGGGCCTCGTAGGCCACGATGCCGAGCGAGTAGATGTCGGTGCTGGGGGACGCCGGGTGGCCGCTCGCCTGCTCGGGCGAGAGGTACTGCACGGTGCCCATGACCTGGCCCGTGGCCGTCAGCGGAACCTGGTCGGCGATGCGTGCGATGCCGAAGTCGGTGATCTTCACCCGGCCGTCCGGGGTGACGAGCAGGTTGCCGGGCTTGATGTCGCGGTGCACGAGACCTGCGGCGTGGGCGGCCTGGAGGGCCGAGGCGGTCTGCGCGACGATGTCGAGGACCTTGTCGGTCGGCAGGACGCGGTCGCGCTCGAGGACCGTCGACATGGCCTCGCCGGGGACGAGCTCCATCACCAGGTAGGCGCTGCCCTCTTCTTCGCCGTAGTCGAAGACGTTCGCGATGCCCTCGTGGTTGACCAGGGCCGCGTGACGGGCCTCGGCGCGGAAGCGCTCGAGGAATCCGGGATCGCCCAGGTACTCGTCCTTGAGGATCTTGATGGCGACCGTGCGGCCGATGACGAGGTCGGTGGCTTCCCAGACCTCGCCCATGCCGCCGATGGCGACTCGGGTCGACAGCTGGTAACGCCCACCGAAGGTGACTCCGCCGGATGGTCTCATTTGTTCAGCACCGCCTCTAGTACTTTCTTCGCGATCGGTGACGCGACACTGTTGCCGAATGCGGACTGGCCCTGTCCGCCGCCGTTCTCGACGACGACCGCGACCGCGACCTCGGGGTCAGCAGCAGGCGCGAACCCGGTGAACCAGAGGGTGTACGGCTCGCCGGGGCCGTTCTCGGCCGTTCCTGTCTTGCCCGCGACGTCGACGCCGTCAATTCTTGCATTGCTCGCCGCACCGTTCGCGACGTCCTGCACCATCATGTCGGTCATCGTGGCCGCAGTCTGGGAGCTGATGGGCTTGCCGTACTCGGAGGGCGAGAAATCCTCGACGGGGCTCAGGTCGGGGTTCAGGACGCTCTCGATCAGGGTCGGGTTCATCTCGGTGCCGCCGTTGGCGATGGCGGACGAGACCATGGCCATCTGCAGGGGCGTCACGCGGTCGGAGCCCTGCCCGAAGGACTGCAGCATGAGGGTGGCATCGTTGATGGCCTGGCCCTTGGAGTCCTCGATGGGGAACTGGCTCGGCGTGACGGCCTGGGGGACGCCGATGGAGTCGTCGCCGAAGCCGAACTTCTCGGCCTGATCCTGGAGGGCCTTCGCACCGAGGGCCTGGCCGAGCTGCGCCATGGGGATGTTGCACGACAGGCGGAGGGCGGTGGCGATGGTGGCCGTCTCGCCGCCGCCGCAGCTCCCGCCCTCGGCGTTGTTGATGTTCGTGCTGGTGCCGGGCAGCGTCAGGGTCGACGGGTTGGGGAAGGCGCTGTCGGGCGTGTAGTCGCCGCTCTCGAGCGCAGCCGCCGTCGTGATCAGCTTGAAGGTCGAGCCCGGTGCGTACAGGTCGCCCTGGATCGCCCGGTTCTGCAGCGGAGCCGAGGGGTCGGCGATCAGCGAGTCGTAGGCGTCGGTGACGGTCTGACGGTCGTGGCTGGCGAGCGGGTTGGGGTCGTAGCTGGGCTTCGAGACCATCGCGAGGATCTTGCCGGTCTTCGGGTCCATCGCGACGACCGAGCCCGAGTTCGAGCCGAGGGCGTCGTAGGCCGCCTGCTGGACGGTGGGGTCGAGGGTGAGGTTGACCGTGGCCCCCTCGGGGTCCTGACCCGTGAGCAGCGAGTTGACCTGGTCGAAGAACTGCGAGTTCGCGTTGCCCGTGAGGTACCGGTTCATGGCGTCCTCGATGCCTCGGGATCCCTGACCCAGCGTGTAGTAGCCGGCGACGGGTGCGTAGAGGTCGGGCTGCGAGTAGGTGCGCTGGAACTCGTACTGGTCGTCGACGGGGGTCGACTGCGCGATCGCCTGACCGCCGACCAGGATGGGACCGCGTTGCGCCGAGTAGCTGGCGAGCAGGGCCCGCGAGTTGCGGGCGTCGGCGTTCAGCGCGTCGGCCTGGAACGCCGTGATGTAGGTCGTCGAGAGGAAGAGCGCGACGAACATGGCGAGCACCACGTAGCTCACGCGTCGGAGTTCTTTGTTCATCAGCCGATCACCAGCCTCGGTTGGTTGCGCACGGAGTCGGACAGTCGCAGCAGCAGGGCCACGATGATCCAGTTGGCCACGAGCGACGAGCCGCCCGCGGCGAGGAAGGGAGCGGTGAGGCCCGTGAGCGGGATCACCCTCGTCACGCCACCCATGACCACGAAGACCTGCAGGGCCACGACGAAGGCGACGCCGACCCCGAGCATGCGACCGAAGTCGTCCTGACCCACGAAGCCGATGCGGAACCCGCGAGAGACGAGCAGGAGGTAGAGCGCCAGGATGGCGAAGAGCCCGGTGAGGCCGAGTTCTTCGCCGAGCGACGCGAAGATGTAGTCGCTCTCGGCGAGCGGGGTGGTCTGCGGACGGCCCTGACCGAGCCCCGTGCCGATCAGTCCGCCGTTCGCCAAGCCGAACAGACCCTGCACGAGCTGGAAGGACCCGCCGACGGCGTCGTACTCGGACTGGGCGAAGGGGTTGAGCCAGGCGGCGAAACGGCCCTGCACGTACCCCAGGAAGGTGCTGGCGATCAGGGCCCCTCCGAGGAACAGGCCGACGCCGAGCACGATCCAGCTCGCGCGCCCCGTGCCCACGTAGATCATGACGAGGAACAGCCCGAAGTAGAGCAACGAGGTGCCGAGGTCGCGCTGGAAGATCAGGACGCCCATGGCGACGAGCCAGACGATGAGGATCGGCCCGAGGTCGCGTGGTCGCGGGAACCGCATGCCCAGGATCTTCGGCCCCATGAGCGAGAGGTTGTCGCGGGCGGTGACGAGGTAGCCGGCGAAGAAGATGGCCAGCGTGATCTTGGCGATCTCGCCCGGCTGGAACGAGAACGGTCCGATGTCGATCCACACGCGGGCGTTCAGCCCCTCGCGGCCGATGCCCGGCAGGAGGGGCAGCAGCAGCAGCACGATCGACACGAACATCGCGATGTAGCGGTACCGCGACAGCACCCGGTAGTTGCGGATCACGAGCAGCACGGCGAGGGCGATCACCATCGCGAGGACGGTCCAGACCATCTGCTTGATGCCCAGCGCGCCCCAGCCCTCACGCCCCTCGGCCAGGTCGAGGCGGTAGATCATCGCGATGCCGATGCCGTTCAGAGTGACGGCGATCGGCATGACGAACGGGTCGGCCTCGCGGGCGACGACCCGCAGGACGACGTGGAAGATCAGGGCCAGGCCCAGCACCATCGAGCCGGCGATCAGCACGGTCGGGTCGACCTCGCCGGTCGCACCGAGCTGGACCAGCACCATCGCTCCGGCGGCGACGCCGCAGGCGATCAGCAGCATGAGCAGTTCGAGGTTGCGCAGGCGCGCGGGTTCGCGCAGGCGCAGCGAGATCGCCTGCGTCATGTTCGTGGGACGCGAGGCCTTCGCGGACGGCTTGCGCGCGCCTCCTACGCGACCGATGACCTCGGTCGCGTCACCACCGGGTGCGTCAGGGGTTGCTGGCATCGGCCAACCTCTCGACGATGGCCCTGGCGTCCGCGAGGGAACCGGCGTTGATGGTGTCTTCGACGGTGGTCTGCGTGTAGTTCGGCAGGTCGTCGACCTGGACGTCGGTGGTCTCGTAGACGCTCGAGAGGCCGATGGGCCCGAGGCTCTGTTGCACGCCCTTGTAGATGACGACCGTGCCCCGCTCTTCGCCCACGTAGTAGTGGTCTTGCGTCCACTGGTAGGTCAGCACGAGCCCGGCGACGAGCGCGGCGATCGCGACGACGAGGGCGGTCAGCCAGGTGATGCGGCGACGGCGACGGCGACGTTTGTCTTCGGCGATGAGCTCGGCGAGGTACTCGTCGCTCTCGGGCTCGAAGTGGCTGTCTTCCGGCGTCGTGGCGACCTTGAGCGGGTGCAGCAGGATCGTCGGCAGACGGAGCTGCTTGCGCCCGGCATCGCTGTCGAAGCTGAGGGGTGAGGCGGCCGACCCGACCGTGACGGGTTCGTCGAGTGCCGAGTCGCCCGACTCGTCGACGTCGACGATGACGACGGTCACGTTGTCGGGGGCGCCGTGGTCGAGGGTCTCCTTCACGAGACGCCGGGCCGTCTGCTCGGCGTCGAGACCCATGGCCATGGCCTTCTTGATGCGCTCCTCGGCGAGGTAGCTGCTGAGGCCGTCCGAGCAGATTAGCCAGCGGTCGCCGGGCTGCGTGCCGAGGGTCGCCGTGTCGATCTCGGGTGCCGCGTCGACGTCGCCGAGCACGCGCATCAGCACGCTGCGTCGGGGGTGGACCGCCGCTTCTTCGGGCGTGATGCGACCGCTGTCGACCAGGCGCTGCACGAAGGTGTGGTCGGCGGT
This sequence comes from Frigoribacterium sp. 2355, assembly GCF_054060695.1. Classification (NCBI taxonomy): domain Bacteria; kingdom Bacillati; phylum Actinomycetota; class Actinomycetes; order Micrococcales; family Microbacteriaceae; genus Frigoribacterium; species Frigoribacterium sp. 2355. The sequence goes on from NZ_JBSSDL010000004.1 coordinate 200,966, forward strand.
GATCTGGCTGAGCTCGCCCTCGCGGAACAGGTAGATGCGCGAGTCGCCGATGTGGGCGATCGCCATGCTGTCACCGACGCGCAGCATGGCGCTGACGGTGGTGCCCATGCCGGTGAGCTCTTGGTGTTCGAAGACGGTCTCGGCCAGCAACTGGTTCGCGGCGATCAACGACGACTGCAGCGCGAACTCGGCGTCACCCGGCGAGGTGTAGACGCGGTCGGTCTCGCGGATCCGTCGGATCGCGATGGCCGAGGCCACGTCGCCGCCCGCGTGCCCGCCCATGCCGTCGGCGACGACGAAGAGTTGCGTGCCGGCGTAGCCGCTGTCTTGGTTGTTGGACCGGATCTTGCCCACGTTGGACAGAGCGGCACTCTTGGCGTGCGTCGTCATGAGGGCCTACCGCCGGAGCTCGAAGCTCGTCTGCCCGATCGTCACGGTCGCGCCCGTGGGCACGGGGGTGGGGACCGACACGCGCTCACCGGCGAGGAACGTGCCGTTGGTGGAGTCGAGGTCTTGCACGACCCAGCGGCCGTTCCAGAGCATGAGGCGCGCGTGGTGGGTCGAGGTGTAGTCGTCGCGGATCACGAGGTTGCTCTCTTGGGACCGCCCGATGGTGAGCGGCCCGTCGCCGAGGGGCATCTCGAGGCCGGCCTTGGCGCCCTTGGTGATGACCAGGCGCGTGGCGCGCCCGTCACCCTGCGGCGTCGGTGCCGGCGCGGCGGGCGCGGGACGCGGGGCGGGGGCAGGAGGCGCGGTGGCGGTCGAGCTCGCCTTGCCGGGTGTGGCGTCGGCGGGCATCTTGCGCGCCCGCTGCCCGAAGAGGTCGCTCCGCAGCGCGAACACGATCACGAAGACGAACAGCCACAGGACGGCCAGGAAGCCGAAGTGGAGCACCAGCAGGGTGAGGGCTGAGGTCATCGTCGGCCACCCGTGGAGTCGGGCCCGTCGAAGGGGTCGGGCGTCGATGACTGGGGGAGCACGCGGAACACGATACGCGTACGACCGATCTGGATCACCGAATCGGGCTGCAGCGGCGCCTTGGTGAGGGGGTTGCCGTTGAGCTTCGAGCCGTTCGTCGAGCCGAGGTCGCGGACCTGGGCGCGTGACCCGTCCCACAGGATCTCGACGTGCTGACGGGAGGTACCGGTGTCTTGAACGGTGATGTCGGCGTCGCTGCCGCGGCCGATGATCGTGCGGGCACCGCTGAGCTCACGGCGCTTGCCGTCGATCTCGACGAACGGCTTCCACTGCACCTCGCCGCGCAGGTTGCGAGAGTCGACCGACATGATGCCGACGCTCAGCGAGTCGTCCTGGCGGAGGCGGATGCCGAGGGGCCCGGCGAACTGGTACCCCTGGGCGGTGGCATGACGCTGCGTGAGCTGCGTGAGCTCGTCGATCAGGGCCGGACCGATGCCGGACATCTTCTCGTAGTCGATGGGGGCGAGGCGCACCTGGAGCTCGTTGGGCACGAGGATGCGGTCACGCGAGACCACCGCGGCCTTGGTGTCGAGCTCGCGGCGCAGCGCGTTCGTGATCTCGAGTGGTTGCACGCCCGAACGGAACGTCTTGGCGAAGGCACCGTTGACGGCACGCTCCAACCCGCGTTCGAAATTGTCGAGCAGTCCCATGGGTCTCCAGGTTCGGGGTCTCTGGTCGCCCGATCTTAGCCCGAACGAGTGAAAGGTACTCACCGCTGCTCTTCCGGGCCTCTGACGCGTGCTAAAGTCTACGAGTTCGCGCGAGTGGCGGAATTGGCAGACGCGCTGGCTTCAGGTGCCAGTGCTCGAAAGGGCGTGGGGGTTCAAGTCCCCCCTCGCGCACGAACGTGAAGGCTCACCTCCGGGTGGGCCTTCTCTCTTTCCCGGCTCTGGTCCCACCCGTCGCCGTCGGCCCGTGCAGTGGTTGTCTGGTGCGATGAGCCAGCAGGGCGCGGTCGTGTTCGAGTTCGACGAGGTGCTCTTCGACGAGTTCCCGAAGGCCCCGTGGGTGCCCCGCAACCAGCGCATCGTCGTCGACTCCGACCGCCGCGTGGTGGGTCGCCGCGACGGCGTCGTGGTCAGCGTCACCGACCTGCCCCCGGTGTACGCACACGCCGACATCGGGCCGAGGATCAGCAGCATGCAGTCCTTCGTCACCGTCGGTGACCAGGTCGCGTGGATCGTCCGGACCGTCGAGGGCACGCGGTTCACCTCGTCCGCCGACGACCTCGACGAGGAGGCGCGGCTCGAGATCGCGAGGGACGCCACCCTCCACGGGTTCCTCGACGACCTCGAGTGCATGGTCATCGCCGACCTGTCGGACATGCGATTCGGACAGGACCGCGAACTGACGCGCTGCCGTCTCGAGGTGACCCGCGCCTCCGGGGGGCCGGTCACCTGGGCGCTCGTCGTCGAGGGCACGGGGCACCGGATCGAGACGGACACGGTCGAGGCCGCGGAGTTCGTCGGCCGGCAGCTCAACGACATCGCGATCGACGGCGACCCGCTCGCCCTCGAGGCCGTGCTGCCGCTCTGAGGCGTCTCGACCCGATCAGCCCGTGAGGCCGGTCACGGAGAGCCTCCGGCCGATCGCGAGGCGACGACGGCGGCGAGCCAGCCAGGGATCGCCTCGGCGGGCCGTGGGTACGACTCGAGATCGTCGAGGTAGGCCTGGTCGTCGATCCAGGTGTGAGGAGCGCGGTGGTCGAAGTCGAACGAGGTGCCGAGCTTGCCAGCGGCGGTGACCCGGAAGCGGGCGCTGAACCACGATCCGACGTCGGCTCGGTACATGAGCCGTCGGAGGTCGGAGGCGGCGGCGCCCGCCTCGTCCGTGTCGGGAGTGGACGACTCGTGGCCGGCTTCGTCGAAGAAACCCACGGATGCCACCCGGACGCCTCCGACCTCGGAGAAGTCGAACTCCGCCCGGACGGAGCCTCGAGGCATCATGCGGTGGACGGCGAGACCCACCCGACGGAGGGCATCACGTTCGGTCGGCACGCGGCCACCGCCGTCGTCGTGTTCGCTCATCGCTCGGCCCCGCCGCCACCGCCGGCTCGGCCGGCCAGGTCGTGGCGGGTCGGGGCGCCGGCGAGGATGGCGGCGAGCCAGTCGGGGGTGTTCTCGGGGGTGCGGGGGAACTCGTCGAAGTCGGCTCGGTAGGCCTCGGCGGCGAAGTGGCCCAGCTCGGGTTCGTTGTCGTAGTCGTACGACGCGCTCATCTTGCCGGTCGCCGTGACCGTGAACACCGCGGTGAACCAGGTACCCGAACCGGGTCGGTACATCGCCTTCCGGAGGTCGCGTGCCGCCCGGAAGGTCGTCTCGTCGGGCAGCGCGTGGTCCTCGCTCCCGTCGATGCGGGGCAGGACCGTCTCACCGGCCATGACGCCCCCAGCGATGCTGGTCTTCATGACGATCCGGTCGAAGCCGGTCGGGAGCAGGCCGTACAGCTGCCGGCCGATGTCTCGGAGGATCGTGCGCTCGGCCTCGATGCCGGTCGTCGGTGGGCCGTCGGACATGCGTGTATCCCTTCGGTCATCGATCACTTGCGGTCGTGGCGGGTCGGGGCGCCGGCGAGGATGGCAGCCAGCCAATGCGGGGTGTTCTCGGGGGTGCGGGGAAATCGAGCCAGATCGGCCCTGTAGGCATCCGCGGAGAAGTGGCCCAACTCGGGCTCGTGGTCGTAGTCGTACGACGCGCTCATCTTGCCGGCCGCCGTGACCGTGAACACCGCGGTGAACCAGGTCCCCGCATCTCGACGGTGCATGGCGCCGCGGAGGACTTCGGCCGCCTCGAACGCATCGACAGGCCCGATGATCGATTCGAGCGAACCGTCGAGTCGATGGACACGGGTCCGGCCGGCGAGGACGCCGCCCGCCACGCTGACCTGCATCTCGACACGATCGTGTTCTGAGTTCAGAGTCGGATACAGCAGACGACCGATGGCGCGCAGTTGGACGCGTTCGGCTTCGAGTCCCGCCGGCTGCCCGTCACGTGAAGCAGAGCGGCTCTCCTCAGCGCCGGTCATCGTGTCCGAGGCGAACGAGGTCGTGGCGGGTCGGGGCACCGGCGAGGATGGCGGCGAGCCAGTCGGGGGTGTTCTCGGGGGTGCGGGGGAACTCATCGAAGTCGGCTCGGTAGGCCTCGGCGGCGAAGTGGCCCAGTTCGGGTTCGTTGTCGTAGTCGAATCGCGTGCGGAGCTTCCCTTCCGCCGTTACCGTGAACCAGGCGGTGAACCATGTTCCGGCCCCCGGCCTGTACATGGCCTCTCTGAGTTCACGAGCACGGAGGGTGGAGTCCCTCGTGCCCATGATGGAGTCGTCCGTCCCGTCCGGGCGGTAGAGGCGCTTCTTTCCGGAGGAGACACCACCGACGATGCTGATCTCGGCCTCGATGCGATCGAAGCCCGCTGCGATCTCGCCATGAAGAGCCAGACCGACCCCTCTCAGCGCAGAGCGCCCTTGCTCGAGTCCGGGTGGGTTATCATGTCGTGTCATGACTCGGGTTCTCCCTTCGGCTCATGTGTGCCACCCCTGCCGACGAGGTCGTGGCGGGTCGGGGCACCGGCGAGGATGGCGGCCAGCCAGTCGGGGGTGTTCTTCGGCGTGCGGGGGAACTCGTCGAAGTCGGCGCGGTACGCCTCGGCGGCGAAAGACCCGAGCTCGGGCTCGTGGTCGTAGTCGTACCTCGCACTGAGCTTCCCCCCGGCGGTGACGGTGAACACGCCCGTGAACCACGTCCCGGCTTCGGGTTTGCTCATGACCCTCCGGAGATCGCGGGCCGCCCGGAAGACGCCACGACCGGACGAGAGAGAGGTCGAGCTGCCGTTTGCGGCATGCAGCTCGATCGTGCCGGCTGTCACTCCGCCGACCACGCTGATCCGGGCGATCACTCGATCGTGGTCGCGCGGGATGACGGCATGGAGCGCTTTGCCGAGGATGCGGAGTGCGTCCCTCTCGGCAGGCATGCCGTGGGGCTCCGAGTCGTGAGCGGACGGCACGGGCCCGAGTACTCCTGAGTCCGCCAGTTCTCTCGAGGTCGTGAGGCATGCCTCGAGGTAGGCATCGGGCGATGTGCCGCCTCCGACGAGGATCAGGGTCCCGCCCGTCGTCGACTGCGCGGTCGCGACCGACAGCCCCACCTCACGTGCAAGTGGATGCGAGCATGCGGCGTCTGTGCCGCTGGCGTGAGTCACGGCAGTGGGCCCGCGACGGAGGAGATCAGGAGGACGTGCTCGCGCATGTCGACGACCTCGAGGGACGCAGCAGATCGTCGGCCTCCGAGGGCGAGCAGCGGGCTGAAACCGAAGCATTCGTCGGAGCGGGGCACCCCGAGACGCTCCCGCGCCTCCGGGAAGGGGCTCCAGTCGAAGTAGTCGGGGTCGGCCAGGAACGACTCGTAGCCGAGGATGACGAGGAGCGTCGAGAGCCTGTTGGCGATGATCCGGCTCGTGCCCCGTCGAAATTCGAGGAGGTGCGCTCGGCCGTCGAGCCAGACGACCAGGTCTCCGAGGGCGGACGACATCAGGGGCGTGGCCGCCGCGAATCGAGGTGCGACCTCGGCGAGGACGTCCTGCCACGCGGTGGGGTCGACGATGCGCAGGTACCCGTCAGCCGTCGCGCCCAGCCCGTGGTCACGCCACAGGGCCACGACGTCGTCGGGAAGACGCTCGACAGCGGCGTCGAGGCTGGCGGAGGACAGTGGAGGCCCTGGCATCAACGGCTGCGTCACGTGACTCCAGCCCTGTTGCGCGAGTCCATGTCTCGACTCTCAGACGGGACCCTCGTCACGGCCGACGAGGTCGTGCCGGGTGGGCGCACCCGCGAGGATCGCGGCGAGCCACTCGGGCGTGTTCTCGGCAGTCCGGGGAAAATCCTCGAAGTCGGCACGATATTCCTCGGCACCGAAGTGACCTAGTTCGGGTTCGTTGTCGTAGTCGTACTGTGCGCTGAGTTTTCCGGCGGCCGTCACGGTGAAGACGGCGGTGAACCACGTGCCTGCCCCTGGCTTGTACATCAGGCGCCTCAGTCGACGAGCCGCTTCGAACGTGCGTCGCGCGGGAGCAGCCGACTCCTGGGAGCCGTCGGCTGCGAAGAGCAACGTCTCGCCGGCCATCACACCCCGAGCCATGCTTGTCTGCATGCGGATGCGGTCGGAACCCGAAGGAATCAGTGCAAGGAGCTGCGAACCCAGTTCTCTCAGTGCATCACGTTCTGCTTCGAGACCCGACTTCACCTTGTCGTCACCGGACATTGTCGTAGAACTCCTGTCGTAGCGGTTGACCGTGAGCCTGGATCTTGACTTGGACACCGGTCGGGACTGTGTTCGTGCCCTCGTACTCCGGAAGCACTTTGAGGTCGGCGGCGCCTCCGTCGGACGCGGTCAGGGCTTGCCGGAGTTCGCGTTCGAGGTTACCGAAGGAGTGGCCCCGGCCGCGATTGACCTCTCGGAGCATCGGCACGATGTTGATCTTCTCGCCGCCGCCGCCGAACATGTTGGCCAGGAGGTGGCCTCCCTCGTACCCGACACCGCCCTCCTTGCCGATGCGCTTCTGCACCGACTCGGACCGGTCGGCATCGCCGAGTTGGAGGTCGTCGAACTCGGCGAGCACCGTGCGGCTGGCGTGGTCCGTGACGTAGACGTGCTTGCCACCGACGACGTAGGTCGTGTCCGCGGCGGGCTGCATGAGGTCGTAGTTCAGGTTGCCCTTGCCGCCGTACTCGGTCTCGACGTGGACGATGCGACCTGTCGCGTCGGTCGAGAACACACCCCGGCCAGGCACCGTGTACGCCGTGTCCGGGGCGAGGACCTGACCGTGGGCGAACGGCTTCTCCTTCGTCGGCAGGTCGGAGCCCGAGACCGTCACGTGGTGCTCGACGGCCGGTGTGGCGTGCGGCGTCGGTTCGGTCGGGGTGGGCGTCCGGTCAGGGCCCGACAGGTCGAGCTCCCCGATGTCCGTGTCATGGCCGCCACCGGCTGACCGGTCAGGGGTTGCACCCGCGCCGTCGACGGGACCGTCGGCCCGACCGGGCTCGTCCGTCCCAGGGCCGTCCGCGCGACCTGCGTCGCTCGTCCCAGGGCCGTCGGCCCGACCTGCATCGCTCGATCCGGCACCGTCGGCCCGACCGGCATCGGACGCCCCGCCGCCGTCGCCACGTTCGAGCAGCGTCGTGCCGCCTGATCCGGGGTCGGCGGCGCGGGCGGCACCGGCGGCCGGGTCGGAGCCGGTGCCACCACCCGCGTGAGCGGACGCGTCGGCGTGCGTGGCGGACGCGGCTCGCGCCTCCTCGGCTGTTCGACCGAGGTCGCCGTAGTCGGCGAAGTCCTCGAGCTTCGACAGCGAGCCGAAGTCGACGGTCTCGCCCGCCTTCAGGGCGCCGGTGAGACCGGAGAACTCGACGTCGGTCATGCGCTCGAGGGCGGCCATCGTGTCGGTCAGACCGTCGAGGTCGTCGAGTTTCGACAGGCCGCCGGCGTGCTCGCCGAACTCCGCGACGAGGTCCTCGACCCGTGACAGGCCCTTCGGCAGGTGCGACGCGTCCTCCGCCACCTCGGCCAGCCGGCCGGTGAGGGTCGCCGCCCGGGCCGCGCCCGACCCGACCTTGAGGCCCGCTCCGACCTGGCCCGCACCCGGGATGAAGAACGAGGCGACGTTCGCCACCGCGAAGGTGCCGGCGGCGACCGGGTCCTCTTCCCACTGCTCGGGCGTGCCGACGATTCCGCCGACCATGCCGTCCATCGTCTGCTTGTAGTTGTCGCGGAGGCCGCGCAGCGATTCCGGTACGGCCGAGTCGGGCAGGTTCGCGAGGGCGGGCGCCACCGGGAAGGCCACCGTGATGGCGAGGGCGCCGAGACCGGTCAGCATGCCGGTCCACGCCTCGCCGGCGAACGACCAGTCGTGCTTCCAGCCGTTCGCGGCGTCGAAGCCGACGAGCGACACGGTGCCCTCGACGAAGCTGGTGCCGAACTCGACGAGTCCGTCGCCGACCGACTCCTGGCACGACCGCTCGCCCTTGCCCTGGGCACCCCACGGGTTGTCCTCGGCGAGGTCGAGCTGCTCACCCGTCACGGCGGTCTGCGGAGCCACGCAGAGGTCGTCACGCAGGGCGTTGACGCCGTTCTCGAACTCGACCCGGGCCGCGTCGATCTTCGCGATCTCGGCGTTGTACTGCGACTGCAGCTCGTTGTTGCGCTCGACCGACGGTGTGTGCTCGTTCCACGGGATGGTCGTCTCGCCCTGGCCCTCGGGCACGATCGGCACCCCGCCGCCGCTCATCTGGCTGGCCTGGAAGAGCGGGTTGTCGGGGTCGTAGAAGTCGAGGGTCACGCCGCCGGCCACCGACGCGCGGAAGGCGTTCGCCTCGGTCACGAGCTCTTTGATGCGCGCGACCGGTGCCGTGACCGACTCGGCGAGCGTCTCGAGGAGGTCGGCCACCGTCGAGAGCTTGCCGGCGACGGCCTCGGCGTCGGTGCGCACCGGGTCCATCGAGGCGAACAACTGCGGCCCCTCGGGTGCGGTGTACGACGCGGACAGCCCCGACCAGTCGGTCATCACGGCCTCGGCGTTCGTCGTGACCGCGGTCGACGTGGTCTTGTAGCCCGCCGCCGCCGAGGCGATCGACTCGGGCACGATGTCGAGTCCGAAGAACTCGGCCGGTTCGATCAGCGACCCCTTCGTGGCCATCAGCGGGCCCCCTCGAAGAAGCTGAGGTCGCCCGACTCGGCGGCCTGCACGGCGGCGGACTGCGTCTGCGCGGCCATCTCCTCGTCGCCGTTCACGTAGGCCAGCGTCGCGTCGCCCGCCCCGGTCGCACAGGCGAGGATGCGCGCGTTGATGCCCTGCACGCGGTTCGTCTCGGACGAGATCAGGTCGACGACCGCCACGGCAGACGACACGAGGATGTCGCCGCCCACGCCGGCGTTCAGCTCGGCCTGGGCCGTCTCGACGCCGGTGAAGGTCGCCGCGAACGTCTCGGCCGAGCCCTGCACCTTGGTGAGGACGGCCACCACGCCGTCGGGTTCGATGCTCCACGAGCTCATCGGTCGTCTCCTGTCGTCACGAGGGTGCCCTGCACGTCGTCGGCCAGGCGCCGGGCCAGCGCCTGGGTGAGCGGCCCGTCGAAGGGGCCGTAGGCCTCGGTCCACCAGCGGTCGGTGGCCGGGCCGTCGGTGGTTCGGTCCGTGGGCCGGTCGGGGGACGCCGGGTCGGTGACCGGCAGTCCCAGGCCGCGCCGCGCCTCCCGGGCGTCCTCGAGCTGCGTGCTGCGAAGCACGGCCAGGACCAGGCCGTCCTCCGACGCGATCTGGATGCCGCCGCCCTGCCAGAGGCGCCCGGCACCGAGGCCGCCGTCGACGGCCGCGGCCGCGGTCACGACCTCGACGGCCGTCACGGGCTCGGCGGAGAGGATCACGAACTCACGGGGCACGGCGCACCGCCGGGGGGAGGAGGGCGTCGGCGACGACACCCGGGCCGATCGCGTCGAGGGCCGCCGCGAAGCGCTGCCACCGGGTCGCGTCGGCACCGAACGGCACGACGAGCGAGGGGGTGCGGGCGTTGCCGGTCGTGGTCCCGCCGTGCTCGGCGGCGAAGGAGGCCGCGTCGAGCCCCAGGCGCCGCACGGCCCGCGCGCCGACCACCGCGGCGAGGGGCTGCGGCGTCGTCGGCCGGTAGGGCGTGATGGTCGCGTCGGCCGCGCCACGCAGGCTCCACGCCGTCGCCAGCAGCACCTGCTGCTTCTCGGACAGGCTGCGCAGAGCCGAGGAGGCGCGGGTCGCGTCGTCGCCGCCGGTCGCCTCGGGCAGCGCGAACAGCAGCCGGGTCTCCTCGGTCAGGCCGGTCTCGCTGCGCGCGATGCGGATCGTGCCGGTCCAGACCGTGCCGTCGGGCGCGGAGCCCGCGACGTGCACCCGGGAGTCCCGCGGCATGCGGGCCCGGGCCAGGGCCGTGATGCGACCGCGGTCCCAGACGGTGGCGGGGGGTTCGGAGGTGCCCCACACGGTGGGCGGGACGCCCGCGACGGCGGTGACCAGCGCCTCCGTCGTCGTGCCGGTCAGGGCCTCGGCCCTCGCCGCGTGGTGCACGGCCACGGAGAACTGCAGCCACGGGCGCGTGGTCTCGACCGCCGGCTGGGGCAGGAGGGCGAACTCGTCGGCGGGCGCGGTCGCCCGCGCCGATCCGTCGACCGGGTCGCCGAGGGGATCGAGCAGGGCCTCGTCGTACGACGCCACCCGGGCACCGCCGATGGCGTGGCGCAGGTGGCCGTCGGCGTCCCGCACCAGCCAGGCCCCGGCGACGAGGCGCAGGGCCTGGTACAGCGCCCAGCTGAGCCGGGCGTCGTCGTGGGTGACGACGACGACGCGGACGCCGGCGCGGGTCGCGTCGGTGAGCAGGGCCTGCCGCCCCGAGGTCAGGCCGACGACGGGGGCGGTGCTGATCGTCGCGATCCACCCCGGCCCGCTCGCGTCGGCGAGCGGGTGGGGCAGGGTCGTCGCCCGTGAGTCGCTCACGGGCCGGGCCTAGATGCCGTCGACGGCGGCCTTGGCCCGCTGCATGGCGGTCTGGGCCGACTCGTCGTTCGACGCGAGCGACTGGCGGAGCGTGTTGATGATCGTGCGCACCTCGGTGGCGACGCGGTTCCAGCGCTGCTCCTTGCCCGCGTACTCCTCGCTGGAGCCGTCGGCCTGGTAGTCCGCCATGGCGGTCTTGACGTCGGAGTCGCGCTGCGTGATGAGCGCCTCGAGGCGGCTGGCGACGGCGTTGAAGTTGTCCTGGGCGTTGCCGGAGGCTCCGAGGTCGAAGTCGCGGCGGTCGGTTGCGTTGGCCATGGTCGTTCCCCCTTATGCGCGCGATCCGCCGAAGCGGGCGCTCTCGAATCCGGCACCGGACTGGGCCGAGGTGGTCTCGTCGGCGATCTGCTGTTCACCCTCGACGAAGGCACGGTTCTGGCCCGTGATGCCGGTCAGCACCGAGGACAGGGCGGCGTTGAGCTCGACGGAGATGCCGTCGACCTCGCCCTTGAACCGGTCGAAGGCGGCGCGGCCGGCTCCGTTGAAGCGGCCTTCGAGCGGCGCGGCCGCGTCGGCGAGCTGGCGGACCAGAGCGCCGAGGTCGTCGCCGGCCCCACTCGTCTTCTGGCTCAGTTGCGTGAGGGTCTCGCTCCCCATGGCGAACTTCATCATGTCGTTCTCCCCTTGCTTCGATCTGATGGCGACCCGTCACGGGTCGACTCATGAGGAAATCACGATTCCGTCTCGATCGCCACCCGTCTGCGGGGTACATGTCGGGGGACCGAGGCGGGGGACGGGTGGGTGACGGCCCCGGAACGGGTGTCTCACCGGGGGACGTGGGGTCGGCTAGCCTGGGGCCGATCGTGCGCTCCGGGGACGCGGGCGGTCGCTCCTCGTCGGTCTCGACGACCTGGTCCGGCACCCCGCAGGCGAGAGGCGGAACCGTGGGCGCACTGGTCGGCGCGCGAAGCTGCGGACGCTGCGGACAACCGCTCGGTGCGGGCGCGACCTGGTGCTTCTGGTGCGGTGTGCGGATCGTCTCGGCGGCGACCGGCAGCGCCATCGGCACCTACTCGGGACTGCTCGCGGGCGTGCAGACGGCGACCCCGTCGCGGCGCCGCGGTGCGGTCGCCATCGACTGGGGCGTGCCCCTCGTCCTGTTCGGCGTCCTCGTCGTCGGCGTGGCCACGGGCGCCTCGTCCGCCACGGCCGGCGCGGCGCTCGTCCCCGTGCCCGTCGAGATCGCGGTGGTGGTGGTCGCCCTGGTCTTCGTGCTGCTCGACGTGGTGCTCTACGTGCGCGGAGGGCGCTCGGTGGGCCGGTTGGTCCTGTCCCTGCGCACGGTGGACGACCTGACCGGTCGCCCGCCGGCCGTGCTGAGGGTCGACCGCCGCGGGCGCTTCAGCATCCGTCGTCAGGCGGTGACGGTCGACCTGCGGCGTGGCCGGGACCCCATGACGTCGTCGCCACCGCTCGTTCAGAGGCCGGCCCTGCCCGCCGCGGCCTCCGCCCCGCTGCTGCCTCACCCGACCGACCCGCTCGACGCCGCGGGACGACCCGACGAGAACACCTTCGGGCGCACGGGCCAGGGCCGACCCACGACCACCGCGCCGTCGATCGTCCTCGAGCTCGACAGCGGCGAACGCCTCGACCTCGAGTCGACCCTGCTGATCGGCCGCGCCCCGGTCAACCGCGAGGGCGAGGAGCACCCGGTCTTCGCCTGGGCGGACCTCGCCCGCAGCCTCACCAAGACCCACGCCCTCTTCGCGTGGGAGGGGGCCGTGCTGTGGGTGACCGACCTCGGGTCGACGAACGGGTCCTCGCTCGTCGCGCCCGACGGGACGCGGCAGCCGCTCGTGGCGGGCCTGCGCGGGCCGGCCGCACCGGGATACGTCGTCGAGCTCGGCGAACGGACCCTCACCGTGCAGCCGTCCGGGGTGGTGGACGCATGAGCGGGGACCGCGACGTCGTCCTGCTCGAGACCGTCAAGACGCACCGCGCCCGCCTGGTCTCGGCCCTCCTGTTCGGCGAACTCGACGAGCGTCGGCTCGTCAACGACAACGTCCGTCGGCTGATCGTCAGCCTGGTCATCGCTGCGGTCGCCTGCGCGGGCTGCGCCGGCACGTCCTTCGTGCTCTCGGTGCTGGCCGACCAGCGTGCGACCCAGTCGCAGACCACCGGAGGGTCAGGAGGCGCGGTGCCGGTCACCGGCTCGCCGTCGCCCTCTCCCGCGTCGACCGACGTCCCCGACCCCACCCCCACGACGGAGCCCCGATGACCGACTACACCCGGCTGACCATCGTCGGCACGGCGCGCAAGGCCGAGATGGTCGTGCCCGCCGACGAGCCGATCGGTGGTCTGATCCCGCGCCTCATGGAGCTCCTCGACGAGCGTCCCGGTGCCGTGTCGCGCCCGCTGACCCTCGTCCGCTCGACGGGGGAGCAGCTCGACACCTCCCTGTCGGTCGCCGAACAGCGCATCGTCGACGGAGAGCTGCTCCGGCTGCTGCGCGAGGACGCCGCGCCCCCGCCGCCCGAGGTCGCGGACGTCACCGACGTGCTGGCCGAGTCGCTCGCCAGCCGACCGGGCCTGTGGACGCGACGGTCGCGCACGGCGACGGCGGCCGTCGCGATCGGACTGCTCTCGCTGGCGCTCTCGACGGTGCTGGCCAGGGCGTCCGACGTCGAGCCCGTCGGCACGCTCGCGACCGTCTATGGCTTGGCGGTCGTGGTCGCCCTCGTCTCCGGTCGTTTCGGCGGCCGCTGGCTCGCCGTCTCCGCGACCTCGGTCGCCCTGGGGTGCGCGGCCCCCTTGGCGGTCGTGCTCGGGGCCGTCCCGGCCCTCGAACTGCCGCCGGTCGACGTGGCGCTCGCCGTGATCGTGCTCGCCTGGATCGCGCTGGCGCTCGGAGCGGGCGCCGGTCTCGGCTCCCGGTCGGCGTGGTGGGGCGGCGTCCTCGGCGTCGTGCTCGGGGCCGTGCCGATCGTGCTGCGGTCCCTCGGCGTCCAGGACGCGGGGGCCGTGGGCGTCGGCGCCGTGCTCGCCGTCGTCGTCTGCGGCCTGCTGCCCTGGTTCGCCATGAGCGCCTCCGGCCTGACCGGTCTCGACGACCAGGTGGTCGACGGACGTCGGGGTCGCCGTGACGAGGTGCTGCTGACGGTCGGCGACGCCTACCGCACCCTGACCTGGTCGACCTTCGCGGTGGCGGGGCCCGTGGCCGTCACGGCCGTCTCGTCCGTCGGGTCGGCCGATCTCTGGCAGGTCGGTCTCGGGGTCGCCGTGGTGCTCGTCGTCGCGGCCCGCACCCGGGCCCTGCCGATCGCCGCCCAGGGCTGGGTGCTCTGGGCCGCCGCCCTGATCGGCCTGCTCGGGGGCCTGCTCGTCCAACCGCTCGCTCCCGGGTGGCTCGTGGTCGTCCTGTTCGCGGCCGGGGTCGTGGTCGCGGTCGTGGCCGGCGGCGTCGACCCGGTCGCCCACCAACGCGCCTCGCTGCGCCGCGTGGGCAACGCCGTCGAGGCCCTCGGCGTCGTGGCCCTGCTTCCCGTCCTGCTCGGGGTGTTCGGCGTCTACGCCGACCTGCTCGGGGCCTTCTCGTGAGCGCGTTCGACGCGTTCGTCCGGTCGGCGCCGCTGGCCCTGCTCGGCAGCGTGAGCGCCCGGGTGCACGAGGTGACGACGGTCGACGAGATCGTCCGGCGGCCGCTGCCGGTGTCGCGCCGCATCGGCTTCGTGCAGGCACGGGGCGGAGCCGGGGCGAGTTCGACCGCCGGTTACGTCGCCGCCCTGCTCGCCCGTCGCCGTCCCGGGCTCGTCCTCGGCGTGGACGCGTCGCGCGGCCCCCGCGGCATGCTGTGGCAGGCCGGCGCGCCGGTCGGTTCGAGCGCGGCACCGAGCTCGCGGAGGCGCACGGCACGCCGGTCGGTCGACGCCGTCGACGGTCTGCCCCGCACGCCCTCGGGCCTCTACGCCCTCTCGCTCGACCCCCGGGGCGAGTCCCGTGCCGTGGCCGCCGCGGCGGGCTGGTTCGACGAGGTCACCCCGATCAGCCGCTTCTTCGACCTGGTCGTGACCGACTGGGGAGTGCGCGACTGGCGTGCCGACCTCACCGACGTGGTGTCGGCCAGCCGGACGGTCTGCATCGTGGCCCGCGCCGACCGCCACGCCGCCGAGGAGGCCGCTGCCCTCGTGCCCGCGATCAAGGACCACCCCGACCGGCCGGACGTGGTCATCGCCCTGGTCGACGTCGGCGACGCCGGTCGCGCGGCCCCCGTCACGGTCGGCGACGACCCCACCGTGCCCGTCGTGCGCGTGCCCTACGACGCGGCCCGTTCCGGCGGTCGGCCGGTGTCGAGCGCCGCACTGGGCACGCGCACCCGCATCGCCTACGCCCGCCTCGCCGCCGCCCTGCTGCCCCTCGACGCTCCGTCGGTCCCGAGGGGCGCCCCGCCCGTCGGGGATCCCGGCCCGGCCCCGTCGGCGGCCGATCCCGGCCCGTCGGAACGTCGCCCCTCGGAACGCCGCCAGGCCCGCGGGCGGGACGCCCGCCCGGCGATCGCCGACGACCAGGAGGCGCGACGATGACCGTCAAGCTCGTCCACCGGCCCACGCGCATCACGCGACCCGTCCAGCCCGCCGAGCACGAGGACATCACCCCACCACCCCAGCTGGCCGACGGCAAGGTCGGCGGCGTGCCCGTGCAGGCCCTGCTCCCCGTCGTGGGCGCCCTCTCGAGCGTCGTGATGATCGTCGTCTACCGCGGCAGTTCGAACCCGCTCTTCCTGCTGGTCGGCGCCGTGCTGCTCATCGTCGCCCTGGTCGGCGGACTCGCGGTCACCCTGAGCCAGCGGGGCAACGCGGCGCGGCAGCGGCGCCTGCAGCGCGAGCGCTACCTCGACTTCCTCGAGCGGCTGCGCTCGCGGATGCGCACGAAGGCCCGGGCCGTCCGGGCGACGGCGGCCGTGCTCGACCCCGAACCCGCCGCCCTGCTCGAGCTGGTGCGCGACCCCGCGCGACTCTGGGAACGCCGCCGCCAGCACGACGACTTCCTCTCGGTGCGGATCGGCGAGGGCGACCTGACCTGGTTCCCGATGTCCGTCCCCGAGGACCCGAACCCCGTGCAGCCGTTCGACCCGATCATGGCCAGCGAGGCCGAGTCCGTGGTCGAGCACCTCTCGACCGTGCGGGGCATGCCCATCACGGTCGACCTCGACCGAGCCGGATCGGTCGCCGTGCTGGGCGACCGCGAGTCCGCGCTGCGGGTCGCCCGCTCGATGATCCTGCAGCTCGCCGCCCTGCACTCACCCGACGACGTGCACCTGGCCGCGGCGTTCCCCGAGAGCGCGGCCGACGACTGGCGCGGCTTCGACCTCGTCCCGCACGCCGTGGACGACTCGCTCTACGACGGACCGGTGCCGGCGCGACGGGTCGCGACCAGTGCCTCCTCGTTGCTCTCGGTCATCGGCGGCGAACTGGGCGACCGGGCGCAGGAGGCCGCCACGACGAAGCGCTCGATCGGCACCACGGCGCGCACCGAGGGATCGCGCCTCGTCGTCTTCGTCGACGACTGGGGGCACGTCGCCTCGAGCATCCCGGTGCCCGACGCCGACCTCTCGCTGACCGACCTCGGCGTCACGACCGTCCACCTGCTGAGCGACCGCCTGCACGAACCGTCCGACGTCACCCTGCGCATCACCGTCGAGGGCGACGAGGCGGTCGTGACGGACGCCCGCGTCGAGGACGACGGCCAGGTCCGCGTGCAGACGGCGACGATCGACGCCACGACCCCGCAGCTGTTCGAGGCCGTCGCCCGCACGCTCACCCCCCTGCGGCTGAGCCTCAGCAGGCAGGACGAGGTCGACTCGGCCCAGGCCGTCGAGATCACCGACCTGCTCGGCATCGACGACGTGACGACGCTGACGCCGGCGACCGCGTGGACGCCGCGCTCGCCGCGGGACTTCCTGCGCGTGCCGATCGGCATCGACGACTTCGGGGCGCCGGTCCTGCTCGACCTCAAGGAGTCCGCGCAGCTCGGCATGGGCCCGCACGGCATCTGCATCGGCGCGACCGGTTCGGGCAAGAGCGAGCTGCTGCGCACGCTCGTGCTCGGCCTCGCCCTGTCGCACTCGCCCGACGACCTCAGCATGGTCCTCGTCGACTACAAAGGAGGCGCGGCATTCGCTCCGTTCGCGGGGTTGCCGCACGTCGCCGGGCTGATCGACAACCTGGCCGACGACGCGCAGCTCACCGAACGTGCCCGCGTCAGCATCCAGGGCGAGGTCGTCCGGCGTCAGGAGCAACTGCGCGACGCCGGGGGCGCGTCGTCCATCAGCCACTACCGCGAGATGCGCGTCGGTCGCCCGGAGCTGCCGCCGATGCCGCACCTGTTCGTCGTCATCGACGAGTTCGGCGAGCTGCTCACGGCGGAGCCCGAGTTCGTCGACCTGCTGCTCACCATCGGTCGGATCGGGCGGTCGATCGGCGTGCACCTGCTGCTCTCGAGCCAGCGCATCGAGGCGGGCAAGCTGCGGGGCCTCGACACCTACCTCTCGTACCGGATCGGCTTGCGGACCTTCTCCGAGGCCGAGAGCTCGATCGTGCTCGACCGGCCGGACGCGTTCCACCTCCCCGCGGTCCCGGGGTTCGGCTTCCTCAAGGTCGACACCTCGGTGTACCGGAGGTTCCGCGCGGGTTACGTGTCGGGCCCCCTGCCGACCGAGGCCGCCCGCTCGCTGGCGGGCGACGACGTGCGGCCGACCGCGCTCCTGCTGCCGACCTTCAACGGCATCGCGGGCGGCGACGACGACGGCGGCGAGGACGAGCTCTCGCGGCCCGACGTCGGTCGCGCCGTCATCGACGAGGCCGTCGACCGCCTGATGGGCGGCGGCACCGACGTCGACCCGGTCTGGTTGCCGCCCCTGCCCGACCGTCTCGCGCTCTCGCGGGTGGTCGGAGCGGACCAGGCCGGCGGCCTGCGGGTGCCGATGGGACTGCTCGACGACCCGGCGCGGCAGCGGCAGGACCCGTGGCTGCTCGACCTCGCCCGGGCCGGCGGGCACGTCGCCGTGATCGGGGCGCCGCAGACCGGACGCAGCACGTTCCTCCGCACCCTCGTCGCCTCGCTGGCCCTGACGCACACCCCGCAGGAGGTCGGCATCTACGGCATGGACCTCACGGGCGGGGGGCTCGGCCGGATCGAGGGGTTCCCGCACGTCGGTGGCGTGGCCACGCGGGCGAGCAAGGACCGCCTCCTGCGCCTGCTCGAAGAACTGGCGGCCATGCTGACGACCCGGGAGCGCGTGTTCCGCGACCACGGCATCGACTCGCTGGCCATGCTGCGTCGGTTGCACGCCGCGGGCGAGGTGCCCGAGCTGATCTCGGCCGACGTGGTGCTCGTCGTCGACGGCACCGGCCAGCTGCGCGGGGACTTCGTCGAGCTCGAGACGGCGTTCGGCGACCTGCTGCTGCGCGGCGGCAGCTACGGACTGCACGTCGTGCTCGGGATGACGCGGTGGAACGAACTGCGGATGGCGCAGCAACCGCTGGTCGGCACCCGGGTCGAGCTGCACCTGAACGATCCCGCGGACTCGGTGATCGGTCGCAAGCTGGCCCAGACCATCCGGGCCGACCAGGCCGGTCGGGCCCTGACCGACGACAACCTGTTCGCCCAGGTGGCGCTGCCGGTGCTGGACGACACGGACGACGACGAGGTCGGCGACGCCCTCGAGGCCCTAGCCCGCCGGTCGGCGTCGAGCTGGAACGGCCCCGCGGCGGCACCGATCCGCCTCCTGCCCACCGAGCTCTCGCCGGACGAGCTGCCCGACGCGCTGGACGAGCCCGAGGCGATCCCGTTCGGCCTGCGGCAGGACACGATGCAGCCGGTCGCCCTCGATCCGGGTGCCGACCAGCACCTGCTCGTGTTCGGCGACTCGAAGGCCGGCAAGTCGACCCTGCTGCGCGGACTGGTGCGCGGCTTCGTCGACCGGGCGACCCCGGACGAGCTCGTCGTGGCCCTGATGGACCTCCGCGGCGACCTGGTCGCCGAGGTGCCCGACGACTACCTCGGCGGTCATGCCTCGACCAGCACGGACGCCCGCGCGCTCGCCGTCGCCGTGGCCGACGAGCTCGCCAAGCGCCAGGCCGGCGACCGCGACGCCGGTCCGCGCATCGTGGTGGTGATCGACGACTACGACATCGTCGCCTCGGGGGGCACCGAGCCGCTCAAGCCGCTGTTGCCCTTCCTGCCCTCGGCCCGCGACCTCCGGCTGCACGTGTTGATCAGCAGGCCGGTCGCCGGCTCGGCGCGGGCGCTCTACGACCCGGCGCTGCAGACGCTGCGCGACACGGGCGGGTCGTCGTTCATCATGTCGGGCGAACGCAGCGAGGGACCGATCGTGCCGCAGGTCTACGCCGAGCAGATGACCGCCGGTCGAGGCCGCCTGGTCCGTCGCGGCCAGGCGCCGCGCATCGTCCAGGTGGCCCGGTTCGAGGCCGACGGACGAGCCGACGTCGCCGGAGCGGGCTCGTGACCGGCCGGACGGTCGTCGTCGCGGGCGTCGCCGGGGGCGTCGGGACCACGACGGTCACGGCCCTGCTCTTCACCCAGCTCTCGGGGGAGTCGGTGCCCCGGCTGATCGACCACTCGGGCGGGGACCTCGGGACCCGGCTGACCGGGGGCGACGACGCGGCGCGGGTCGACCACGAGCTGACCCTGCACGACCTCGGCGCCCACGCCGACGGCGCCCTCCTCGACCTGCTCGACGACACGAGCGTCTTCGGGGTCGTCGTGGCCCCGACGACCCCGGTCGGCTTCGCCGACGCACAACGGGTCCTCGCCCGCATCCGCGAGCGGCACGGGGTCGGCGGCCTGCGCCGGGTGATGCTCGTGGTCGTCGGCGTCTTCGGCGAGCACCGGACCACGCGCTCGAGCGAGGCGCTGCAGAACGAGTTCGGCCGTCGATCGCTCGTCGTCGTCCCGCGCGACCCCGCCCTCGCGGCGGGCGGGCGCGTACCGCTCAACCGGCTGACGCGGGAGTCCCGACGGGCCCAGGGCGAACTCGTGTCGTACCTGCGCGAACGGCTGGCGAGCCACCGCGACGCGCGCTGAGGCGCCGGACCGCGCCTCCGGCCGGGACGCGAGTCGCGCCTCCGGCCGGGACGCGAGCCGCGCCTCCTCGTCCGAGGGGCGTCAGCGCAGGGGCTCGATGAGGTGCGGGCCGTTGTTGCGGACGTCGTTCGCCTCGCGGCTCACCTCGTGCTGCACGAGGTCGTGGGCGACCTCGAACGAGTCCCGGTCGAGCAGCGAGAGCAGCTCGTCGGCGTCGAGGCCGTCGCCCAGCCAGTCGTCGTACGAGTCGGGGGTGAGGCAGGCCGGCATCCGGTCGTGCACCTCGCCCGGTGCCACGTGGGCGTCGCGCGTGATGATCGTCGTCGAGAGCACCCAACGGTCGGGGTCGTCCTCGTCCTTCGCGGAATCGGGCCACGCGGTGACGAGGCCGGCCATGGCGAGCCCGGCGTCGGGCTGGTGCACGTAGTGCGGCTGCTTGCCGGTCTCGGTCACGACCCACTCGTAGTACCCCTGTGCGGGCACGATGCACCGGCTGGTCGCGAATGCCCGACGGAACATGCCGCTGGTCGCCACGGTCTCGATGCGGGCGTTGATCGGCTGCGGACGCTTCTTCAGGTCGGGGTACCACGACGGCACGAACCCCCACCGGGCACCGGGCAGCTGCCTCTCGCCGTGCCGCTCCCGGACGACCGGCACGACGGTCGTCGGCGCGACGTTGAAGTCGTCGGGCAGGGGCCCCAGGCCGTCGAGCAGGCTCGGCAGCAGATCGGACGTGGCCCGGGCAACGACGTAGCGACCGCACATGCCGACAGTCTGCTCTTCCGCGGCCCCCTGCGACTGTAGGGTCGACGCCGAACCGGTACGTGACATGACGGAGGATCGATGGCCTACGGCGAGTACATCGTCTACGCGGACGAGAGCGAAGACCACTCGCTGGTGTCCATCAACGAACAGTTCCCCGTCTTCGTCCTCGTGTTCTGCATCTTCCGGGTCGACGACTACGTCCGGCGCATCGTCCCGTCGACCCAGCGCCTGAAGTTCGACTTCTTCGGCCACGACATGATCGTTCTCCACGAGCGTGAGATGAGGAAGGCCTTGCCCCCTTTCGACATCCTGCAGAACGGGGCGGTCAGGAGGACCTTCATGAGCCGCGTCTCGAGCCTCGTCGACGACGCCCCCTTCGACGTCGTCGCCTGTGTCATCGACAAGAGAGCCTTCCGTGACGAAAGAGGCCACGCGGCCAATCCGTACCATGTGGCCCTCGAGTACGGAATGGAACGTGTCTTCCTGCACCTGCAGCGCCGTGGTCAGCGAGACCGTCCCACCTGCATGGTCTTCGAGAGCCGTGGGAAGGCAGAGGACGCCGATCTCGAGCGCGAGTTCGAGCGGGTACGGTCGTCGACTCGACTGCGGGGCCTGGGGACCACGCTGACGTTCCGTTGTGCGGCCAAGAGCGCCAACAGCACGGGGCTCCAGATCGCGGACATGGTGGCGAGGCCGATCGGACTCCAGGTGATCCGGCCGGGTCAGGCCAACGCGGCATGGGACCGCATCGACCCCAAGATCGTCCGGTCACCTGCAGGCGAGACCCGCGGCTGGGGACTCAAGGTCTACCCGTGAGCGGAGGTCACAAGCGTCTGGCCCCGACATCGTCGGGGCCAGACGCCGATCGAGCATTCCCGATCCATTTGTTCTCCCATCCTAACCGTGGGGTCCTGACGAGACCACCTCGGATCTGCTCTTCCGCGGAGGGGCGTGACGGTGGTTCACTGTGGCCGTGGCGCCGCGTGGGACGGCGACACGGTGAGAGGGTGGTGACCATGTCCGACGAGCAGAACCCCGCGCGCGGCTTCGTCGTCGCGGGCGTCGTGCCCAACTCGGGTGAGGCCGTCGTGGCGACCGCGGCCGACCTGGCGGCACGTTTCGGCACCGGTCTGCTCTGCGTCTCGGTCGAGCCCGACCGGCTCGCCTTCGCCGAGGGCATCGACGGCACCGTCCTGTCGTACCCCCTCGACCCCGACGACTACACCGAGACGCTGTCCTTCGACGCCGACCTGGAGGCGCGGCTGCGGCCGATCGCCTCGGCTCGCGGCGTCGAGCTGCGCACCTCGATCGTCGCCGGCGACCCCGCCCGGTGCCTGTCGCACCTGGCCGAGCAGCTCGACGCCCCGCTCATCGTCGTCGGCAGCCGCGAGGCCGGCCTGCGGGGCAGCGTCCGTGAGTTCTTCGCCGGCTCGGTCGCGCTGCACCTCAGCCACCGTCAGCACCGGCCGGTCGTCGTCGTGCCGCTCGCCCCCGTCCCCCGCAGCCAGACGCTGCCGTGGGAGGACGAACTGTGACGCGAGGCCGCCGGTGACGGGTGCCGCGCGCCCTCGTGCCCCGCACCTCCGTCCGTCCCTGATCGCCCTCGTCGCGCTGGGCGGCGCCCTCGGGACGGCCGCACGGGTCGGGATCACGCTCGTGGTGCCGTCGTGGGGGGCGTTCGACACGGCGATCTTCGCGATCAACGTGGTCGGGGCGTTCGTGCTCGGCGTCCTGCTCGAGCGGTTGCTGCGCTCCGGGCCCGACGAGGGCGGGCGTCAAAGGCTGCGACTCCTCGTGGGGACGGGCGTCCTCGGGGGGTTCACGACCTACAGCTCGCTCGCGACCGAGACCGCGGCGCTCGCCGGGGCGGGTGGGGGCGACCTCGCCGTCGCCGGGCTCTACGGGCTGCTGAGCCTGGTGCTCGGGGTCCTCGCCGCGGCGGCCGGCATCCGGGTCGGCGCACGTCTCGCGGGGCGCGCCTCGTGAGCCCGTTGCTCGTCGTCGCCGTCGCGGTGGCCGGCGGGGTCGGTGCCGCCACCCGGTTCGTCGTCGACGGGCTCGTGAAGGACCGCCTCGGCTCCGCCTACCCGTGGGGCACGACCGTCATCAACGTGTCGGGCTCGTTCGCGCTGGGGCTGCTGACCGGCCTCGCCCTGCAGGCGGTCGTCGCGCCCGAGTGGAAGGCCGTGCTCGGCACCGGGCTGCTCGGCGGGTACACGACGTTCAGCACCGCGAGCGTCGAGACGGTGCGACTGCTGGCGGCCGGGCGACGCGGAGCCGCGGTCGCGAACGGCCTCGGCATGCTCGTCGCGTGCGTGGGCGCCGCCTCCCTCGGGCTGTGGCTCGGCTCGCTCGCCTGACGGGCTCGTCGCCCGGCCCTCAGTCGCGCCGAGTGGGCAGATCATGTCCTTCCGCGGCTGGTGAGGGACCGTTCTGCCCACTCGCCCCGCGCCTCCGGGGGAAGGGGGCCCGGTCAGGCGTGCGTCTCGCGCTCGTGCCCGGCGTGGTCGGCCGGCTCGAGCTGGAACGTCGCGTGCTCGACCGAGAAGTGGGCGGCGAGGCACCGGTCGAGGGCGTCCAGGGTCTCGTCGACCTTCATGTCGCAGAACACCTCGCGCTCGACGACGACGTGCGCCGAGAACACGGTCGCTCCGCTCGTGATCTGCCAGGCGTGGACGTCGTGTGCCGAGACGACGCCCGGGGTGTCGCCGATGTGCGTGCGGACCGACTCGAGGTCGATGTCGCCCGGAGCCGAGCCGAACAGCACCCGGATCGCCTCGCGCAGCAGCGACCAGGCCCTCGGCACGATCATCGCCGCGATGATCAGCGACCCGACCGAGTCGGCCTGCGTGAAGCCCGTGGTCAGCACGACGACGGCGGCCACGACGACGGCCGCCGAGCCGAGCAGGTCGCCGAGCACCTCGAGGTAGGCGCCGCGCATGTTGATCGAGTGCGTCGCCCCGCCCCGCAGCACGAGCAGTGCCGCGACGTTCGTCGCCCCGCCGACCAGGCCGACGACCAGCATCGGCAGTCCGAGCACCTCGTGCCCGTCGACCGCCACGAGACGGGAGACGGCGGCGACGGCGACCGAGAGCGACACGGCGAGCAGCACGAGGCCGTTGACGAAGGCGGCGAAGACCTCGGCCCGGCGGTAGCCGTAGGTCTGTCGGCCGCTCGCGGGTCGGGCGGCGACGATCGTGGCCACGAGGGCGATGACCAACCCGGCCAGGTCGGAGAGCATGTGCCCCGAGTCGGCCAACAGCGCCAGGGAGCCCGAGAGCCCGGCGCCGACCAGCTGGGCGACGAGACCGAGGGCGATGATCGCGATCGCGAGGCGGAGCCGTCGTCCGTCGGCGGCGACGTGTCCGTGTCCGTGGTCGTGGCCCATGGGCGCCTCTCGTCGGGGTGGGGTGGGGTGGGGTGGGGTGGGGGATCGGGATGGCGATCGGCCCGGCGGGTCGGTCCGCCGGCGTTCCGGGCCGGCGTCGAATCTACCGGCGCCCGTCGGCGACGGCCACCGATCCGGGCAGTCGATAACGAGTCTCGATCCCTGCAACGACGCCGATCGGGGCCCACCGGGCGGACGAGGAGGCGCGGGTCGGCCCCGCCTGGGAGCCGCCCCCACCGCGCATGGTTCAGTGAGGCATGACCGACTCGACCGAGACCTCCTCCGCCTCCCTCGGGGAACCCGCCCGCGCCTCCTCGTCCCTCGTCGCCGTGACGGGTGCGACGGGCGCCGTGGGCGGCATCGTGGCCGCGCACCTGTCCGAGCGGGGCGTCCCGCTGCGGCTCGTCGTGCGTGACGCCACCCGGGCACCCCGACTCGACGGGGCCGAGGCCGAGGTCGCCGTCGCCACGTACGGCGACCGGGCGGCCTCCGTCGAGGCGCTGCGCGGGGTCGAGACGCTGTTCATGGTGTCGGCGGCGGAGGCCCCCGACCGCGTCGACCAGCACCGCTCGTTCGTCGACGCCGCCGTCGAGGCGGGCGTGCGGCACGTGGTCTACACGTCGTTCGCCGGTGCGTCGGCGGACTCGGTCTTCACGCTCGGGCGGGACCACTTCGCGACCGAGCAGCACATCCGCGAGTCGGGGCTGGCCTTCACGTTCCTGCGTGACAACTTCTACCTGGACTTCATCCCGCTGTTCGCGGACGAGCAGGGCGTGATCCGCGGCCCGGCCGGTGACGGGCGCGTGGCGGCGGTGGCCCGGGCCGACGTCGCGGCGGTGGCGGCCGTCGTGCTGCTCGACCACGAGTCGCACGGCGGGGCGACCTACGACCTCACCGGGTCGGAGGCGTTCACCCTGACCGAGGCGGCTGCACGCCTCACCGCCCTCGGCGGGCGGTCGTTCACGTTCGTGGACGAGACGGTCGACGAGGCCTACGAGTCCCGCCGCGTCTTCGAACCCGAGCCCTTCCAGGCGGACGCCTGGGTCAGCACGTACACGTCCATGGCCTCGGGCGAGGTGGCGCAGGTGACGTCGTCCGTGCGCGACCTGACCGGACGCGACCCG
The DNA here is from genome assembly GCF_054060695.1 of Frigoribacterium sp. 2355. Classification (NCBI taxonomy): domain Bacteria; kingdom Bacillati; phylum Actinomycetota; class Actinomycetes; order Micrococcales; family Microbacteriaceae; genus Frigoribacterium; species Frigoribacterium sp. 2355. Next base: position 225,826 of record NZ_JBSSDL010000004.1, read on the forward strand.
TTGACGCTCGAGGTGCTCTTCGCCGGAGGCGTCCAGCACTGACCCGGCCCGGGAGGCCGCCCGGTCGTCGGCCCGGTCGTCGGCCCGGCCGGCTCAGGGCACGCGTCGCGACGACAGCACGCCGCTGACGCCGAGCACGACGACCGCCGCGGCGACGCCGATCATCGGGATCTGCCAGTTGCCGCTGACGTCGTGCAGTCCGCCGATCGCGAGCGGCCCGAGCGCGGCGATCGCGTAACCGCCGCCCTGCACCAGGGCCGACAGTCGTCGTGCCTCGACGTCGGTCGACGCCATGCGCACGATGACGATGAAGATGATCGTGATGCCGCCGCCCTGCGCGGCCCCACCGAAGATCGACCAGAGCAGCCAGTGCTCGGGAGCGAAGAGCAGGCCGAGCGGCATGGCCGACCAGAAGACGGCGATCAGCCCGATGACGACCGCCGGCCGCACGCGCAGGGCGAGGAAGGGCACCCCGAGCGCACCCACGACCGCGAGGATCTGGAAGACCGACGAACTCGCCCCGGCCGCCTCGCGGGTGAGGCCGACCTCGTCGCGCAGCAGCGTGGGCATCCAGGCCGTGAGCCCGTAGTAGCCGAACGCCTGCCCCGAGAAGGCCAGCGTCAGGCCCCAGGTCGTCCACCGACGCAGCAGCGGGGTCGCGCTGCGTCGGCGCTCGCGCGCGTCGACCTCGGCCTCGCCGGGCTCGACGACGTCGATGCCGCCCGTGAAGACGTCGGTCGCCGAGGAGGCGCGGTGCCGGTCGTCGACGTCGGCCTGCGACCCCGGCACCACGGCCACGCTGCCGCCCCGCACCGCGACGCGGGGGCCGACGGCGATCGACCAGACGACGGCGGCCAGGACGGCGAGCAGCCCCCAGGTGACGAGGGCGAGGGGCCAGCCGACGACCGATGCGATCGGGGCCGTCGCGAGCGAGGTGATCATCGACCCGACGTTGAGGGCCGAGGTGTAGATGCCGGTCACGAAGCCGGCCCGCTCGGGGCTGAAGTCACGACGGATGACGACGGGCAGCACGACGTTGCCGATCGTGATGGCGACGCCGATCACGATCGTGCCCACGTAGAGCCAGACCGTGCCGCCGGCCGTGCGCAGCAGCGTGCCGAGGAGCACGCCGGCGAGCCCCAGCGTGACGGCGCGCTCGGCGCCGATCCGGCCGATCAGGGCCGAGGCGAACGGGCTCGCCACGGCGAAGCAGAGCACGGGGATGCTGGTGAGCAGCCCGGCGACGACCGCCGTGAGGCCGAGGTCGGCGCTCATCTGGTCGAGCACGGGGGCCGGGGCCACGATCGGGCCGCGCATGTTGAGGGCGATCAGCACGATCGCGAGGGTGAGCAACCAGGCGGCGGGCGACCGCACCGCGGCCGCGGCCCGGGTCACGCGGCGCCGCGCAGCAGGGAGACGCCCAACAGGTCGGCCACCTCGTCGACGTCCGCCGCCACGGCGACCGCGCCGACGTACTCCTCGGGCTCGCCGTAGCCCCAGCCGACGAGGATTGTGGGCACGCCGTGCACGGCCGCACCCTCGACGTCGTGGTGGCGGTCGCCGAGCAGGACGGGCCGCGAGAGGTCGGCCCCGCGGGCCCGCAGGCGCTTCAGGGCCTCTTCGACGACGTCGGCCTTGGTGTTGCGCACCTCGTCGTCGGACGCGCCGGTGATGACGTCGAGGTAGCGGTCGAGGCCGTGGGCCCGGAGGATGGCCGTGGCCGGGGTCTCGGGCTTCGAGGTCGCGGTCGAGGTGGGGATGCCGGCCGCGTGCACGGCCGCCATGAGGTCGGGCACGCCCGGGAACACCTCGCCCTCGAGGGCGCCGTGGGCCAGGTAGTGCGCGCGGTAGAGCCGCATGGCGTCGGCGAGGCGCTGGCCGTCGAGGCCGAGGCGCACCTCGAAGCTCTGCGGCAGGGGCGGTCCGACCCAGGCCATGAGGTCGGCGGGCGAGGGCACCGGCAGGCCGAGTTCGCCGATCGTGTGGGCGAGGCTGGCGGTGATCGCGGGCGCCGAGTCGGCGATGGTGCCGTCGAGGTCGTAGAGGACGGCCGTGTAGGGGAGAGTCATCACCCCCAGCTTACGGATCGGGGGTCAGCAGGGGACCGCTCGGAGCGGCCAGGTCGCGACGGCCGACACGGCGTCCCGGATCGCCGTCGCGTTCGCACCCGCACTCGTCGTGCTCGTCTTCGCGGTCGCGGTCGCGTGCGGGGTCGGGCTCCGTCGCGTCGCGTCGAACGGGCGGTGGGGGGCGTCGGGCCTGCTCGCGAGGGACCGGAAGACGGGGGTCGCCTCGCGTTCGGCGGCCAGGGTGTCGAAGATTGGTGAGGTCACGGGTTGCTCCTGCGGTCGAGGGGGGTCGAAGCAGAAATATAACCCTGAAATGTGAGTATCACAAGGGTTCGTGGCCCTGCGCCCGCGTGGGCCCGCACCTGCGCGGCCCCGCACCCGCGTGGGCCCGCACCCGGGTGGGCCCGGCGTCAGAAGAGGCGGGAGTGCGAGTCGTCCAGCCCGCGCATGGCGTCGTAGTCGAGCAGGAGGGTGCGGATGCCCCGGTCGTGGGCCAGCGTGCGGGCCTGGGGTTTGATCTCTTGCGCGGCGAACACCCCGGTCACGGGGGCCAGGTGTGGGTCGCGGTTCATCAGCTCGAGGTACCTCGTGAGCTGCTCGACCCCGTCGATGTCGCCTCGCCGCTTCAGTTCGACGGCCACCGCGGCGCCCTTCGCGTCGCGGGCCAGGATGTCGACCGGCCCGATGGCGGTCATGTACTCGCGGCGGACGAGGGTGTGGCCCTCGCCGAGCAGCTCGATCTGTTCGGCCAGCAACTTCTGCAGGTCGGCCTCGACGCCGTCCTTGGTCAACCCCGGGTCGACGCCCATCTCGTGGGACGAGTCGTGCAGCACCTCGTGGATCGACACCACCAGGAGGTCGGCCGTCTTGGCCTGGGTCACCTTCCACAGCTCGACGACGCCGGCCTCGCGTTGGTCGTCGTCGGGTTCGACCGTGCGGATGGTGCAGGGCGGGCTCATCCAGTTCAGGGGCTTGTAGCTGCCCCCGTCGGAGTGGACGAGCAGGCTGCCGTCGCTCTTGACCATCAGGAGGCGCGTGGCCAGGGGCAGGTGGGCGGACAGTCGACCGGCGTAGTCGACCGAGCAACGGGCAATGACGAGGCGCACCCGACGATCCTACGGGGCGGCGCGAACGCGGCACGGGCCCCTCGTTGACAAGTATGCATATGTGAAATACATTCATGACAGATGGTCGGCAGGACGGCCACCGAGACGCCTCCAGGAGGAACGATGCCCCACCCGATGCCCGCCACGACCCGGCCGCTGCGGACGACGACCCACGACACGGCCGAGCTGCTGCTCGTCGACCTGGCGACGGCGCGCTACGCGCCCGGCGACTCCCTCGACGTCGACACCATCGTGCGCGAGCACCGGGTCACCCCCGGCGAGGTGCACCTCGCCCTCTTCGAGCTGAGGCGCATGAAGGTCGTGGTGCGCGCCCCGTTCAGCGGTGCCCACGTCGTCGTCTGGCACCGGCGGTTCAACGAGGTGCTGCTGCGCGACCTGGTCCGCATGGTCTCCGTGGCGTCGACGACGGCGACGTCGCTCGAGGACGTCCCCGAGCCCGCCGTGCGCCGACCGGCCTGCACGGCCCACGGGCTGGCCCTGCCCGCGGACGTCGCCCACTTCCTCGACCTCGTCCGGGCGATCGTGCAGGTGCTCTCGCCGTCGGCCCGTCAGCACGTGCGCGACGACCTGCTGCTGCCGCTCGAGATCCTCTGCAGCGCGAGGGCCGTCGCGGTGCACGACATGCGGCCCGCCCTCGGCGAGACCGTCCGCGGTGCGATCGTCGACCTGATGGAGGCCGCCGCTCACTACGGCGACTGGACACAGCTGCCCGGCCTCGCGTCCGACTACGTCACGGCCCTGGGCGTCGACGAACCGCCCGTGCGACCCGTCGACTGACGCCGCACCGACCGTCACCGCTCAACCGGAGGCCGTCCGGCCCCGTCGGCTAGGCTGCGGCAGCATGAGCCGGGCAGAGGGCGACGTCGCCGCGAGGCCGACCCTCGCGTCGGTGGCGCGGGTCGCCGGGGTGAGCGCGAGCACCGCCTCCTTGGCCTTCAGCGGGACCGGCCCCGTCTCGGACGAGACCCGCGCGCGGGTGCTCGCCGCCGCCGACGAACTCGGCTACGCCGGGCCCGACCCCCGCGCGAGGTCGCTGCGGCGTGGGCGTTCCGGCATCGTCGGCGCCGTCCTCGAGTCCACCCTCAGCACGGCCTTCCGCGACCCGATCAACGTGGCCATGCTCGACGGCATCGCCGACGTCACGGGGCCGGCCGACAACTCGCTGCTGTTGCTGACCGAGAGCGCGGGCGAGCGTTCCCGTCTGCTCGACGCCCCCGTGGACGCCGTCGTGCTGTTCGGTTGCAGCACCCGCCTCGACGAGTCCGTGTCGATCATGCGTCGGCGCGGCATCCCGGTGGTCTCGATCGAGGCCCCGCCGACCGAGGGCGTGCTCGACATCGCCGAGGACAACGTGGGCTCGTCCCGCCTGTTGGCGCAGCACCTGCACGACCTCGGCCACCGACGGGTCGCCGTCGTCGCGCTCGAGCTCGGCCCGGGCAGGTCGAGCGGCGACAGGGACGACGAGCTCACCGACGCGCGCGTGGCCCGGGGCACCTCCTGGCCGACCCTCGAGCGGCTGCGCGGCACCCGCCAGGTCTTCCCGGGCGTGGGCGGCCTGGCCACCCGCGGCAGCTGGACGAGCGAGGGGCACCGCGCCGGCCTGCGCCTGCTCGACGTGCCCGAGGCCGAGCGGCCGACGGCGATCGTCGCCCAGAGCGACCTGCTCGCGTCGGGCGTCATCGCGGCGGCGGACGACCTGGGGCTGTCGGTGCCGGGCGACCTGAGCGTCGTCGGCTACGACGGCGTGCGCCTCGACGACCCGCGCGCCGCCGACCTCACGACGGTCGTCCAGCCCGCCGTCGAGAAGGGCCGCGCGGCCGGTCGCGCAGTGCTCGCACTCCTCGCCGGCGACCCCGTCGAGGGCACGACGTTCACGAGCGTCTTCCGGCCGGGGGCGACCACGGGTCCGCCCGCGCGCTGACGCCCGACCCCGACGCCTCCTCGCCGACGCCGACCCACGACCCCGGGTTCAGCCGGCGCCGACGACCATCCAGCGGTCCGACCGCGCCCGGAGGCCCAGCGTCACGGCGCGGATGCCGATGTAGCCCAGGCCGAAGGCCAGCCACAGGGCGACCGTGCCCCGCGCGTCCGGCCCGACCCGCGCCTCCAGCGGGATCAGGATCGCGAGGTAGACGACCGTGTTGACCACGCCGGCGAGGGCGAGGTAGCGGGCGTCGCCGGCGCCGAGGAGCACGCCGTCGAGCACGAAGACGAAACCGGCCAGCGGGATGCCCACGGCCATCGCCAGCACGACCCGGGGCAGCAGGTCGCGCACCGCGTCGTCGCCGCTGAAGACGGGTGCGAGCAGCGGCGAGACCGCGGCCAGCAGCACGCCGAGAAGCAGACCGCCGCCGACCCCGAACAGCATCAGCCGGCGGGTGACGGCGCGCACCGCCTCGCGATCGCCCTGACCGAGCGCGTGGCCGACGAGGGCCTGGCCGGCGATGGCCAGCGCGTCGAGGGCGAACGCCAGCGTGCTGAACAGGGTGAGCGCGACCTGGATCGTCGCGAGCCCGGTCACCCCCGAGGAGGCGGCGGCCCAGACGGTCGCGATCATCGCGATCCGCAGGGACGCGTTGCGCACGAGCAGCCACGCGCCGGAGCGTGCCGTGCGACCGACGCCGGCCAGCCCCGGACGCAGCGGAGCCCCGACGGCCCGCGCGGCACGGACGGCGATCACCACGTACACGGCGGCCATGCCCCACTGCGCGACGACGGTCCCTGCGGCCGAGCCGGCGATGCCCCAGCCGAAGCCGTAGAGGAAGAGCGCGTTCAGGCCCGCGTTCGCCGCGAAGCCGACCGTCGCGACGACCAGTGGCGTCCTGGTGTCCTGCAGGCCGCGCAGCAGTCCGGTCGCCGCGATCACGAGCAGCATGCCGGGCAGGCCGAGCATCGACACGGTCAGGTAGGTCGCCGCGGCGTCGACGACGGCCGGGTCGGTGCCGAACAGGCCGACGAGGGGGCGGGCGACGAGTGCCCCGACCCCGGCGAGCACCACCCCGACCAGCAGCGCGAACCAGAGCCCGTCGACGCCGGCGCGGATCGCTCCGGGCCGGTCACCCGCGCCGAGCCGTCGGGCCACGGTCGGCGTCGTGGCGTAGGCCAGGAAGATCAGCAGGCCGAGGGCGGTCTGCAGCACGACGCTCGCGATGCCGAGCCCGGCGAGGGGCACCGTGCCCAGGTGCCCGACCATCGCGGTGTCGGTCAGCAGGAAGAGCGGTTCGGCGATCAGCGCGCCGAGCGCCGGCGCCGCGAGGGCGACGATGCGTCGGTCCCAGGGCGAACGGAGGCGCGAGGTCGTCACCGGGGACGGCTCGCCGCGGCGGCGTCCCACCGTCAGTCGGTGCCCCGGGCCCGACCCACGGCCGACATGAGGTGGTACACGACGATGGCCGCGACCGTGCCGAGGATGATGCCGCCGAAGCTCGCGCCCCCGAGCGCCAGGGTGAAGTCGGCGATGCCCATGATGAGCGCGACGCCGGCGGTCAGCTGGTTCTTCGGGCGGCTGAAGTCGACCCTGTTCTCGACCCAGATGCGGATGCCGATCACGCCGATGAGTCCGTAGAGCGCCGTCGTGACGCCGCCGAGCACCCCCGGTGGGATGGTGAAGATGACGGCGCCGATCTTGGGCGACAGCCCGAGCAGGATCGCCACGACGCCGGCGACCCAGTACGCGGCCGTCGAGAAGATGCGGGTGGCGCTCATCACGCCGATGTTCTCGCCGTAGGTGGTCGTCGCCGAGCCGCCGCCGAGGCCGGCGAGCACCGTGCTGAGGCCGTCGGCGAAGAGTGCCCGGCCGGTCAACGGGTCGAGGTTGCGCTTCGTGAGTTGGCCGACGCCCTTGACGTGGCCGACGTTCTCGGCGATCAGGGCGAGCACGACGGGCAGGAAGCCGAGGTAGATCGGCAGCTGTCCGAGGTCGAAGGCGGGGGAAGTGAATGTCGGCAGGCCCACCCACGGCGCGGCCGCGACGGCGCTGTAGTCGACGGCGCCCGCGATCACGGCGGCGACGTAGCCGACGACGACGCCGACGAAGATAGACAGGCGGCCGAGCAGGCCCTTGAAGAGCACGGCGCTCAGCACGACCGCGGCGAGCGTGATCAGGGCGATGCCCGGCGAGAGCGCGAAGTTGTCGCGGGCGGCCGGGGCCAGGTTGAAGCCGATGAGGGCGACGATCGAGCCGCTGACCACCGGGGGCAGCAGGGCGTCGATCCAGCGGGTGCCCGCGAGGTTCACGACCAGGCCGATCACCGCGAGCAGGGCGCCGACGACGATGATGCCGCTGAGCGCGAGGGGGATGCCGCCCACGTCGGTGGCGGCCGCGATCGGGGCGAGGAAGGCGAACGACGAGCCCAGGTAGCTGGGCAGGCGGTTCTTCGTGATGATGAGGAAGAGCAGGGTGCCGATGCCGGAGAAGAACAGCGTCGTACTCGGCGGGAACCCGGTGATGATCGGCACGAGGAAGGTCGCGCCGAACATCGCGACGACGTGCTGGCCGCCGAGGCCGATGGTGCGCGGCCAGCTGAGCCGCTCCTCCGGGGCCACGATCTCGGTCGGGTCGACCGTCTTGCCGTCGCCGTGCAGTGCCCAGGGGAGTGCCATGTCGAGAACTGTACTGGGGGTGCCGTTTCCTCCGTGTTTCCTGGGACGGCCTCGTCAGCCCGGGCCGCAGCGGGTCCGGCCCGGCCCGTCGTCGGGGGCCTCACCTAGGCTGACGGGCATGACCAGCGACGCACTGAGCAGCGGAATCCAGACCGACGAACTCGACCCGGCGGTCCGCCCGCAGGACGACCTCTTCCGGCACGTCAACGGCGCGTGGATCGACCGCACCGAGATCCCCGACGACAAGGCGCGCTACGGCTCCTTCTACCTGCTCGCCGAGGAGGCCGAGAAGGCCGTCCGCGAGATCGTGGTCGAGTCCCAGTCCGCCGAACCCGGCACCGAGGCCCGCAAGGTCGGCGACCTCTTCACCAGCTTCACCGACGAGGAGCGCATCGAGGCGCTCGGCGCCGCACCCCTCGAACCGCTCCTGGCCGAGGTCGAGACGGTCACCGACGTGACCTCGTTCACGCGCCTCCTGGGCTCGCTCGAGAAGCAGGGCATGCCGAGCTTCGTCCAGCTCTTCGTCGACAACGACCCGGGCGACCCCGAGCGGTACGTCGTGTTCGTCGAGCAGGGCGGCCTCGGCCTGCCCGACGAGTCCTACTACCGCGACGAGAAGTTCGAGTCGGTGCGGACCGCCTACCGGGCGTTCGTCGAGCAGATGCTCGGGCTCGCCGGCCTCGACGACGCCTCGGCCCGCGCCGACCGCGTGGTCGGGCTCGAGACCGCCCTCGCCACGCACCAGTGGAGCAACGTCGCCACCCGCGACAGCGACAAGACCTACAACCTGCTGCCCTGGGCCGAGTTCGACGCGCTCGCCGAGGGTGTCGACCTCACGGCCTGGCGGGACGCCGTGGGCGGCCCGGCCGGCGTCTTCGACGAGCTCGTCGTGCGCGAGCCGTCGTTCGTGACCGGACTGGCCTCGCTGCTGACCGACGACCGCCTCGACGCCTGGAGCGACTGGCTGCGCTGGCAGATCGTCCGCTCCATGGCCGCCTACCTGTCGACGCCCTTCGTCGAGGCGAACTTCGGCTTCTACGGTCGTACCCTCACCGGCACCCCCGTGCAGCGCGCCCGCTGGAAGCGCGGCGTCTCGCTGGTCGAGGGCGCCCTCGGCGAGGCCGTCGGGCGCATCTACGTCGAGCGGCACTTCGCGCCCGAGGCAAAGACCGCGATGGACGTCCTCGTCGGCCACCTGGTCGAGGCCTACCGACAGAGCATCACGGGCCTCGAGTGGATGACCGACGAGACCCGAGCCCGGGCCCTCGACAAGCTCGAGAAGTTCACGCCCAAGATCGGTTTCCCCGAGAAATGGCGCGACTACTCGGCCCTGTCGATCGACCCCGCCGACCTGGTCGGCAACGTGCGGGCCACCGCCGCCTTCGGCTTCGACCGCGAGCTGGGCAAGATCGGCCAGCCGCTCGACCGCGACGAGTGGTTCATGACGCCGCAGACCATCAACGCGTACTACAACCCGGGCATGAACGAGATCGTGTTCCCCGCGGCGATCCTGCAGTTCCCGTTCTTCGACGAGACGCGCGACGCCGCCGCCAACTACGGAGCCATCGGCGCCGTCATCGGCCACGAGATCGGCCACGGCTTCGACGACCAGGGCTCGAAGTACGACGGCGACGGCAAGCTGACCGACTGGTGGACCCCCGCCGACCGCGAGGCGTTCGAGGAGCTGACCTCGTCGCTCATCGCGCAGTACGACGCCCTCGCCCCGAAGCAGGTGCCCGACCACCACGTCAACGGCGCCCTCACCATCGGCGAGAACATCGGCGACCTCGGCGGGCTCTCGATCGCCTGGAAGGCCTACCTCATCTCGCTCGACGGCAGCGAGCCCCCCGTGATCGACGGCCTGACCGGCGCCGAGCGGTTCTTCCTGAGCTGGGCCCAGGCTTGGCAGATCAAGCTGCGCGACGAAGAGGCGATCCGTCTCGTCTCGATCGACCCGCACTCGCCGAACGAGTTCCGGTGCAACCAGATCGTGCGCAACATCGACGAGTTCTACGAGACGTTCGGCGTCACCGAGAGCGACGCGCTGTGGCTGCCGGCCGAGGAGCGCGTCACCATTTGGTAGGTCAGGTGCCCGGCCGTCGGGCCCGACGGGAGAACGGCGACGGCGCCGACCACGAGCCGCGCCACGGTGGCGGGCGCGCGCTCGAGTCGTTCTCGGCGTCCTTCGCCGCCCTGGGCGACCTGGCGCTCGCGGGTGGGCAGGTCTCGGCCTCGGTCAGGGACCTCGACGCGGGGGCCGACCTGCTGAGCGTCGACGAGCACGTGGCGCTGCCGGTGGGGCAGCTCGGTGCCGTCCTGCTCCTGGTCGAGGTGTCGGCCCGCATCGAGGACGGCACGCTCCGCCCCCTCGACGAACTCGACCGGCCGGGCGACCCCGGTGACCAGGGGCCCGGTGGCCTCTGGCCCTACCTCCGCCGGACGAGCCTCCCGGTGACCGACGCGGCGACGCTCGTCGGGGCCTTCCGCGACGGGGCGGCGATCGACGCGCTCATCGGTCGGGTGGGCCTGGCCGCCGTGCGGGCACGAGGCGAGTCGCTCGGTCTCACGAAGACGGCCCTCCTCGACGTCACCCGGTCGTCCCGCGGCCCCGACGACGCGCCTGCGCTCGCCGTGGGCACGGCTCACGAACTCGGCGGCCTCATGGTGTCCCTCGCCCGCGGCGAGGTCGTCGACCGGGCCGTGTCGAACCGGGTGCTCGGCTGGCTGTCGCTGGGCGCCGACACGTCGCTCGTCGCGGCGCCGTTCGGTCTCGATCCGCTCGGGCACCGGCGGCTCGACCACGACCTGCAGATCGTCCACACGACCGGTGGCGACCCGGGGGTGCGCTCCGAGCTCGGGGTGCTCCGCGGGCCGCGCCGCAGCGTCGCGTACTGCGTGATCGTCACGTTCGACGACCTGACCCTCGCCCACCGCCTCCGGGCGCTCGAAGCCCTACGGGCCGTGGGCACCGACGCCCTCGAGTACGTGCACTGAGCCGGGTGCCGCACCGAGCTGGCTGCCGCACCGAGCCGCGCGCCGCACCGAGCCGCGGTCCGGCCGTGCCCCCGCGCCGACTCAGTCGACCAGGTCGAGCCCCCGGAGGCGCTCGAGCGTCGCGACACCGGCCGGCGGGCACCGGCCCGCGTCGGCCGAGGTGACCCAGTGGACCGCGCCGACCTCGGCGGCGGGCGCCGGCTCGGGGCTCGTCGCCGAGAGCTCGGCCGCGAAGACCGTCATGGCGACCTGCCGACCCTCGGGCTCGCCGTGCGCCTGCGTCACGACGGTGAAGAGCTCGGCCACGGTCGTGGGGTCCAGTTCGACGCCGACCTCCTCGCGCGACTCCCGGACCAGCGCCTCGGCCGCGGTCTCACCGGCCTCGAGCTTGCCGCCGGGCAGGTACAGCACGTCACGGCCGCGGGCGGTCACCATCAGCATCCGACGGTCACGGACGAGGGCGAGCGCGCTGACGACGATGGTGTCCATCAGGCCATCCTCGGGCACGACGACGTCGGCCCGGCGCACCGGCGTCCGGGGGCGATCAGCCCGCCGAGGCCTGACGCTCGTCGTCGACCGCGCGCAACGGCGACGACGAGGAGGCGCGACGCCCGTCGGTCACGCCGAAGAGCGCCTCGAGGCCGTCGCGGAACTCGTCGCCCCGGCCCTCACGGGCGAGCTCGCGCGCCCGGACGGATGGGGTGTGCAGCAGCACGCCGGCGAGGTGTCGCAGGGCCGATTCGGTGCGGTCGGACGAGTCCCCGCGCGACCGCGCGCGCTCGATCTCGGCGTCGAGCAGGTCGAAGACGTGCTTGCGCAGCGCGACGACGGACGGCGTGAGCGACTGTTCGGCGGCGACGGCCTGGAACTCCGCGGCCGCGGACGAGACGAGGGCGCGGGCGTCGTCGGCCGCGCTGAGCTGGGGCAGCGGCGCGTGCAGGCTGATGGTCTCGAGGTCGAGCAGCTCGACGCCCTCGACGCCGGCGACGAGCGGGTCGACGTTGCGGGGCAGACCGAGGTCGATCACGAGGCGGCGGCCGCCGGGGAGGACGACGTCGCGGGTGACGACCGGCTCGGTGGTCGAGGTGCAGGTGATCAGCACGTCGCTCCAGGCGACGGCGGTGGCGAGGTCGTCGTACGGCGTCGCGGCGTGCTTGAGGCCGAACCACTCGGCGCGGCCCGAACCCGAGTAGACGGCGAGCTGGTCGGCGCCGCGGTCGCGGAGAGCCGCGACGGTGGTGGCCGCGTACTGGCCGGTGCCCACGATGAGGACGCGCGCCTCGGACCAGTCGGTCACCCGTGAGGACGCCAGCTCGAGCGCGAGGCGCACGAGTGACCGGCCCGCGCCTCCGACGTTGGTCTGGTTCTTGATGCCCCGGGAGGTCTGCGACGCCTTCTGGAAGAGGCGCTCGAGGTCGCGCGAGGTGGTGCCGTCGTGGCGGGCGCGCTCGAGCGAACGGCGCACCTGGCCCGAGATCTCGTCCTCGCCGACGACGACGGACTCGAGGCCCGAGCTGACGGCGAACAGGTGCTCGACGACCTCGTCGCCCGTGATGACCCGGACGCTGTCGCGCAGGTCGTCGGGCTCGACGCCGCTGGCGGTGCTCATGGTCTCGATCGTGGCCTCGACGGCCAGGGCGCTGCCGGCGGTGAGGGGCTCGTCGACGTCGAGGTAGGCCTCGAACCGGTTGCAGGTCGCGAGCACGACCGCGCCGCTGACGAAGTCGCTGCCGTCGACCAGGGTGCCCGCCGCCGAGGGTGCGCCGATGCTCAGCCTCTCGAGGAGGTCGAAGCTGGCGTTCTGGTGGGACGCCGTGAGGCAGATGAGCACTGAGTGATCCTAACTCTGATCGGCGTTTTCGGCTGGGCGTTGACTCGACGTCGAGTGGCCGGGAATGCCACACGACGGTTGCAGCTTGCAACAACGGAGCCCGGGGCCGCATTCCGGCCGCCGGCCCGCACCGCATCGAACCAAGGAGACACCATGACCTCGACCACCAGCATCCAGTGGCAGCTCGTCGCCCGCCCGCACGGCGAGCCCACCCCCGACGACGTCGCCCGCGTCGAGGTGACCCTGCCCGAGCTCGGCGACGGCGAGGTCCGCGTGCAGAACGAGTTCCTGTCCGTCGACCCCTACATGCGCGGTCGCATGAACGACGTGAAGTCGTACGTCCCGCCCTTCGCCCTCGGCGAGACCATGACCGGCGGGGCCGTCGGCCGCGTCGTCGAGTCGCGTTCGGACGACCTTCCGGTCGGCACCGTCGTGCTGCACGAGCAGGGCTGGCGCGACGTGGCCCAGGGAGGCGCGGCCACGTTCCGTGCCGTGCAGCCCGTCGACGGCGTGCCCCTGTCGGCGTACCTGGGCGTGCTCGGCCTCACCGGCCTGACGGCGTACGTCGGCCTGACCGAGATCGCCGGCATCCGCGAGGGCGACGTCGTCTTCGTGTCGGGTGCCGCCGGGGCCGTCGGCACCATGGTCGGCCAGATCGCGCGCCTCAAGGGAGCCTCGCGCGTGATCGGCAGCGCCGGTTCGGCCGAGAAGGTCGAGCTGCTGACCTCGAAGTACGGCTTCGACGCCGCGTTCGACTACAAGGACGGCGACGTCTCCGAGCTGCTCGCCGAGGCCGCGCCCGACGGCATCGACCTCTACTTCGACAACGTCGGCGGCGACCACCTGTCGGCCGCCCTCGCCTCGTTCCGCACCGGCGGTCGTGCCGCACTCTGCGGCTCGATCGCGAACTACAACTCCACCGGCGCCCCGGTCGGCATCACGGGCATGACCAACATGGTCACCCGCGGTCTGACGATGAAGGGCTTCACGTTGGGCGACTACCGCCACCTCGCACCCGCGTTCCAGGCCGAGATGGGCCCCTGGCTCTCCGCCGGCGACGTCGTGTACGACGAGACCGTCGTCGAGGGCGTCGACAACGCGTTCGACGCCTTCACCGGGCTGATGCGCGGCGACAACGTCGGGAAGATGGTCGTCGCGGTCTCCTGACCCGCGCCTCCTCGTCCGCTCGCGCGTTCGAGGCGATCCGACCGGGACGGTCCCGCCGTGGCGGGGCCGGCCGCGGGTCGCCTCGACGTGACGTCCAGCGGGCGATGGGACAATCGACCACGTGACCCAGACCTCCGCCCTGCCCGAGCAGCACCCGCTGGCCGCCGGCCTCACGACGCGTTCACCGCTGGTCCGTGCCCTGCGCGGCGACCGGCCCGAGACGCTGCCGGTGTGGTTCATGCGCCAGGCGGGGCGCTCGCTTCCCGAGTACCGCGAGCTGCGCGTCGGCACCGCCATGCTCGACGCCTGCCTCACGCCCGACCTGGCGAGCGAGATCACGCTGCAGCCGGTCCGCCGTCACGGCGTCGACGCGGGCATCTTCTTCAGCGACATCGTCGTGCCGATCAAGCTGGCCGGCGTCTCGGTCGACATCGTCCCGGGTCGTGGTCCGGTGCTCGAGACGCCGATCCGCACGGCGGCCGACGTCGCGGCCCTGCGGCCGATCGACCCGGAGGCGCTGGCCCCGATCGCCGCGGGCGTCGCCCAGACCGTCGCGCAGCTGGGCAGCACGCCGCTGATCGGGTTCGCCGGCGCCCCCTTCACCCTCGCCGCCTACCTCGTCGAGGGCGGGCCGTCGAAGGACCACATCCGCGCCCGGGCCCTCATGCACGGCGATCCCGAGACCTGGGACGCCCTGCTCACCTGGGCCGCGGACGTGACCGGCGCCTTCCTGCGGGCGCAGGTTCTCGCGGGGGCGAGCGCCGCCCAGTTGTTCGACTCGTGGGTCGGGTCGCTCTCGCTGGCCGACTACACCGCGCACGTCGCCCGCCACTCGGCCCGTGCCCTTTCGCACGTCGCCGACCTCGACGTGCCCCGCATCCACTTCGGAGTGGGCAGCGGCGAGGTGCTGGCCGCCATGCGCGACGTCGGCACCGACGCCGTCGGGGTCGACTGGCGCATCCCGCTCGACGAGGCCTCGCGTCGCCTCGGTGGCTCCACCCCGGTGCAGGGCAACATCGACCCCGCCATGCTCCAGGCGCCGTGGGCCGTGCTCGAGGCGCACGTCCGCGACGTGGTCGAGCGTGGTCGGGCGGCGCCGGCGCACGTGCTCAACCTCGGCCACGGCGTCAGCCCCGACACCGACCCCGACGTGCTCACCCGCATCGTCGAGCTCGCGCACACGCTGTGACCCCGCCCGTCGTCACCCCGAGCGGCGTCGTCGACGTCGCCGTGGTGGGCGGCGGCATGGGCGGCATCGTGCTCGCCCGTGACCTGGCCGCCGCCGGGTTGGGCGTCGTGCTGTTCGAGGCATCCGACCGACTGGGCGGCGAGGTCTCGCGACACGTGGTCGCCGGCATCGCACTCGACGCCGGGGCCGAGAGCTTCGCGACCCGGGGCGGCACGGTCGCCGGTTTCGCCACCGAACTCGGCCTCGGCGACGACATCGTCCTGCCCGATCCCCGCGGGGCCTGGCTGCACGAGGCCGACGGCGAGTCCTTCCCCATCCCGCGCACGGGGCTGCTCGGCATCCCCGGCGACCCGTCCGCCGCCGACGTGCGAGCCGTCGTCGGCGAGGCCGGCGTGACCCGCGCGCTCGCGGACGCCGACCTTCCCGCCGAGATCGGGTCCGAAGAAGCCACCCTGGGGGGTCTCGTCCGGGCGCGCATGGGCGACGAGGTCGTCGACCGGCTCGTCAGCCCCATCGTCTCGGGCGTCCACTCGCTCCACCCCGACCTGCTCGCCGTCGACCGCGTGGCCCCCGGGCTGCGCTCGGCCCTCCAGCGCGAGGGCAGCCTCGCCGCCGCCGTGCTCGGACTGCGCGCCCTCGCCCCGGCCGGCTCGGCGGTGGCGGGCATCCGCGGCGGCCTCGCCCGGCTGGTCGACCCGATCGTCGCCGACCTCGAGCGGCACGGCGTCGACGTCCGCCTCGGCACCCGCGTGCGTTCGATCGACGAGACCGGCGTCGAGACCACGGGCGGTGAGCACGTCCGGGCGAGACAGGTCGTGCTGGCCGTCGGGGACCACGACGCGGTGGCCCTGACGACCCGCGCCTCCTCGGTGCCGCCCGGAGCGATCACCCTCGCGACCCTCGTCGTCGACCGGCCGGAGCTCGACGCGGCGCCCCGGGGCACGGGCGTCCTCGTCGCCCCCGGCTCGACCGGACTCCGGGCCAAGGCCCTCACCCACGCGACCGTCAAGTGGAGCTGGCTGGCCGAGCTCGCCGGGGGACGCCACGTGCTCCGGCTCAGCTTCGACTCACCCGTCGTCGACCGCGACACACCCGACGCCGAGGTGCGCGACGCGGCGCTCGCCGACGCCTCGACCCTGCTCGGCGTCGACCTCGCCGCGCGCCACCTGGTCGGCTTCGGCCGGGCCACCTGGGACGCCCCGCGCCGGGCCGAGGCGGCGGTCGTCACCGAGCCCGTGGTCGAGGTCGTCCAGGCAGGAGGCGCGGTGGCGGGACGCGGGCTGGCCGCGATCATCGCCCACTCGCGTCGTCAGGCCGCCACCCTGGTGACGGCGCTGTCGGCGCCCCCGTCCCGCGACTGAGGCCCCGGGGTCGGACCGCTTCGGTCCGGCGCGGGCGTCGGGCACCCGCCTCGGGCTACATTGGAGGGACGTGTGCGGCACATGCCGTCGCGCGTACGACCACGAATGGAGTCCCCCGTGCGAGGCAAACTGATCTTCGTCGCCGGAGCCGCTGTCGGATTCGTGCTGGGCGCCCGCGCCGGCCACGACCGGTACGAGCAGATCACCGAGAGGGCGTCCAAGGTCTGGAACAGCAGGGCCGTGCAGCGCCAGGTCGCCAAGGGCCAGGACTTCGCCGGTGCCAAGACGGCCGACGGCGTGGACGCCGTCGTCACCGGCATCACTCGCGGCATCTCCAAGGCCTTCGGCGGCGGCCGCAAGAAATGACCGACTCGACGCGCAGCGACAAGGTGCGGCACAAGACCAGGCCGCGGTCGCTCTTCGCCCTGGTGCAGGACGTCCCGACGTTGGTCACCGACCTGGTCAAGGGCGAGCTGGCCCTGCTCAAGTACGAGGTCATCGGCACGCTCAAGGCCTTCGGCATCGGTGCCGGCTTCCTGGTCGGGGCCCTGGTCTTCGTCTTCGCGATGCTCGGCGTCCTCCTGACCGGCATCGTCCTGCTGCTCGCCATCTGGCTTCCCGGCTGGGCGTCGGCCCTCATCGTCGCCGGCGTGCTGTTGCTCGTCGCCGCCCTTCTCGCGTTCCTCGGGTACAAGGCGATCAAGAAGGGGCTCCCGGCGGTCCCCGAGAAGACCATCGCGAGCCTCAAGGCCGACCTCAAGGCCGTCAAGGGCGTGGGGTCGATCCCCGGCGCCCGCCTCGACGAGCGCTGACGCGCCTCCTCGACACCCCCACCCTTCCCGTTCCCGACAGGAGCACCGTGAGCGACAGCAGCGACATCCAGGCCCACATCGATCGCACGCGCGCCGAGCTCGCCGCGACCCTCAACGAACTCGAGGACAAGCTGAACGTGCCCAAGCAGTTGGGCATCGCCGGGCACCGCGCCAAGGCGTCGTTCGACCGCGACAAGACCCCGTGGCTCGCCGCCGCCGGGGCGGGTGCGCTGGCCGTCGCGGGCGTCGTCGTCGCGGTCGTCAAGCGCCGCTGACCGCTCGCCCGGCTCGCCGGTCGACTCGACCGCCGGCGGGCGCCGGGTGCCGTTCGCTCGACCGGGAGCAACCTGGTTGGGCTCCCAGCGTGCCGAGAGGGAGAATGGCTGCATGAGTTCCAGCGCCGACGCGGCAGCGCCCGTACTGCCGACGTCCGATTCATCCGCAGCACCCGTCCAGACCGAGTCCGACGACGCCGCGGCGAGCACACCGCCACCCGTCGAACGCCTCGGCTACACGCTCTGGGCCGTGCTGCGACGCGACCCGCAGAACCCCTATGCCCCCGAGCTCGACGACGTCCCGCAGCTCGACGCGGTCGTCGACGCCCTGGCGGGTCTCGGCGTGACCGTCCGTGGCTTCTACGACGTCAGCGCCCTGCGGGCCGACGCCGACATCATGATCTGGCTGCACGGCGAGGTGCCCGAGGCCGTCCAGTCGGCCTACCGGCAACTGCTGCGCACCGACGTGCTGGGCGGCCTGCTGCCCACCTGGAACGCCATGGGCATGCATCGCGAGGCAGAGTTCTCGCGCAACCACAGCCCGGCCTTCATGCGGGGCAAGGCACCCGAGACCTGGTTGACGGTGTACCCGTTCGTGCGCAGCTACGAGTGGTACCTGCTGCCCGAGGCCGAGCGCCGTCAGATGCTCGCCGAGCACGGCAAGCAGGGCTCCGAGCACCGCGCGGTGCTGACGAACACCGTCGCCAGCTTCTCGCTCGGCGACTACGAGTGGATCCTCGCCCTCGAGGCTCCCGAGCTCGTGCAACTGGTCGACCTCATGCGCGACCTGCGCTACACCGAGGCCCGCCGCCACGTCCGCGAAGAGATCCCGTTCTTCACGGGCCGACGCATCCCCACCACCGACATCATCGAGGTCTTGTCGTGACCGACACCAGCAACATCACCAACGGGCAGCTCGTCCGCAACGCCACCCCCGCCGCGGCCTCCGGCCCCGAGCACGTCTCCGAGCCGACCGACTACGACGCCATCCTGCTGGCCGGCTTCGGCGGGCCCGAGGGGCAGGACGACGTCATCCCGTTCCTGCGCAACGTCACGCGCGGTCGGGGCATCCCCGAAGAGCGGCTCGAAGAGGTCGCGACGCACTACCGCCACTTCGGCGGCGTCAGCCCGATCAACGAGCACAACCGCGAGCTCAAGGCCGCCCTCGAGGCCGAGCTCGAGCGTCGCGGCATCGACCTGCCGGTCATCTGGGGCAACCGCAACTGGCAGCCCTACATGGCCGATGCCGTGCGCGAGGCCGACGAGCGCGGGTTCCGCAAGCTCATCGCGGTCGCGACCAGCGCCTACTCGTCCTACAGCTCGTGCCGCCAGTACCGCGAGGACTTCGCCATGGCGCTCGACGCCACCGGCCTCGAGGGCACCATGCAGATCGACAAGGTCCGCCAGTTCTTCGACCACCCCGGTTTCGTCCAGCCGTTCATCGACGGCGTGCGCGACGCGCTCGTCGCGGCTCGCGCCGAGAACGAGGGGCTCGACCTCTCGACCGAGGTCCAGGTGCTCTTCGCGACGCACTCGATCCCGTCGACCGACGCGGCCAAGAGCGGCCCCCAGGCGCGCGGCTTCGACGCCGACGGTGCCTACGCCGCCCAGCACAAGGCCGTCGCCGAGGTCGTCATGGCCGCGGCCGAGGCCGCCCTCGACCTCGACCTGCCCGAAGGGGGCGGCACCACCGTCCCCTGGCAGCTCGTCTACCAGTCGCGCAGCGGCCCGCCCTCGATGCCGTGGCTCGAGCCCGACATCAACGACGCCATCGACGACCTGGCCGGCGGTCCGACCCGCGCCGTCGTCATCGTGCCGCTCGGGTTCGTCAGCGACCACATGGAGGTCATGTGGGACCTCGACAACGAGGCGATGGAGACCAGTGAGAAGAACGGTTTCTGGGCGACGCGCACCCCGACGCCGGGCATCGACCCGAACTACGTCACCGGGCTCGTCGACCTCGTGCTCGAGCGTCGTGACGGCGTCCCCGCCGAGGATCGCCCCCACGTGACCGACCTCGGGCCCTGGTACGACGTCTGCCGTCCCGGCTGCTGCGAGAACGTGCGACTGGGCTTCAAGCCCGCCCTGTCCGGCCTGGTCCCCTGACCCCGTGGCGACCATCCGCATCGGAACTCGGGGCAGCGCGCTGGCCGTCGCCCAGTCGACCACCGTCGCCGACCGCATCGCGGCCGCGACCGGCCACGACGTCGAACTCGTCCGCATCAAGACCGAGGGGGACCGCTCGCAGGGCACCGGCGAGTCGCTGGCGTCGCTCGGGGGCACCGGCGTGTTCGCCAGCGCCCTGCGCGAGGCGCTCCTCGCGGACGAGTGCGACGCGCTCGTGCACTCGCTCAAAGACCTGCCCACCGCCACGCACCCCGGTCTCGTCATCGGGGCGACGCCCGGTCGGGCGGATGCCCGCGACGCCCTCTGCGCCCGCGACGGGCTGACCCTCGAAGGACTGCCCCAGGGTGCCCGCGTCGGCACGGGATCGCCGCGTCGTGCCGCCCAGCTGCTCTCGCGACGTCCCGACCTCGAGGTCGTCGACATCCGCGGCAACGTCGACACGCGGCTCGGTCGCGTCGGCGTCGACCTCGACGCCGTCCTGCTCAGCGCGGCGGGTCTCGGCCGTCTAGGACGCCTCGACGCCGCGACCGAACTGCTGGGGCTCGGCTTCTGGCCCAGTGCGCCCGGCCAGGGCTCGCTCGCCGTCGAGGTCCGCGAAGGCGACCCCGACGAGGCACTCGCCCGCGGTCTGGCCGCCATCGAGGACGAAGAGACGCGCCTCGTGGTGACGGCCGAGCGAGCCGTGCTGGCCGGGCTCGAGGCCGGTTGCGCGGCACCCGTCGGTGCCAGTGCCGTCGTCGACGCCGGGTTGCTGCTGCTCAGCGCGACCGTCTACAGCCCCGACGGCAGCCGACGCCTCAGCTCGTCGCACGCCGTCTCCCTCGACGACGGTCCGCTCGTCGCGCGCCTCGCCGACGTCCACGAGGTCGCCGGCCGTGTCGTCGACGAGCTGCTCGACTCCGGTGCGGCCGAGTTCGCCCCGTTGGGCGGCGGACCGGCCGGCGGTGACCCCCTGGGCAGCGCCACGTGACCGCCGACAAGCCGCTCAAGGGCGTGCGCGTCCTGGTGCCGCGCGGTGGCAAGTGGGGCGACGGGGTCGCGGCCTCGCTCCGGTCGCGCGGTGCCGCCCCGGTGATCGCCCCCCTCATCAACTTCGCCCCGGCCGAGACGCCCGAGCTGCTCGCCGCGGCCCTGGCCCGCCTCGAGTCCGGCGTCTACGAGTGGCTCGTCGTCACGAGTGCCACCACGGTCGACGTCCTGGTCGGCAACGGCATCCGGCCCCCTGCCTCGACCCGGGTCGCCGCGGTCGGCGAGACCACCGCCGCCGCCCTGAGCCTGGCGGGCATCCGCGTCGACTTCGTCCCCGAGGGCGACAACTCGGCCCGCGGACTCGTGAAGGAGTGGCCGGCCGACGAGGTCACCGGTCGCGTGCTCGTCCCGCAGTCCGACCTCGCCGAGCCGACCCTCGTCGCCGGGCTGTCGGCCCGCGGTTTCGACGCCGAGTTCGTCTCGGCGTACCGCACGGTGGGCGTTCCCGTCTCGGCCGAGGTGCGCGACGGCGTCGCCGACGGCTCGATCGGCGTCCTCCTCGTGACCTCGGGCAGCGTCGCCCGGCAGATCGCCGCCCAGCTGGCGCCCCTGCCCCCGCAGACCCTCGTCGCGTGCATCGGCCCGCGCACCGCCTTCGACGCCCGTGCCGCGGGGCTGCCCGTGCACCTGATCGCCGAGACCCGATCGGCGGCCGCCCTCGTCGAGGCCGTGGTGGACCACGCCCTCGACGGCCCGTCCGCCGGAACGCCCCCCACCGAGAAGGACTGATGTCCGATTTCCCCCGAGTGCGGCCCCGCCGCCTCCGCGCCACCCCCGCCCTGCGTCGTCTGACCGCCGAGACGCGCTTGCACCCCGCCGACCTCGTCCTGCCGATGTTCGTCCGCGAGGGCATCGACGAGCCCACCCCGATCTCGTCCATGCCGGGCGTCGTCCACCACAGCCTGTCGAGCCTGCCCCGGGCCGTCGAGCAGGCCGCCGAGGCCGGTGTGGGGGGCATCATGCTCTTCGGGGTGCCCCTCGAGAAGGACGCCGTCGGGTCGGGCGCGACCGACCCCGAGGGCATCCTCAACGTGGCCACCCGCGTGGCCGTCGACGCCGCCCAGGGCGCGCTGGTCGTGCAGACCGACCTCTGCCTCGACGAGTTCACCGACCACGGCCACTGCGGCGTCCTCGCCGCCGACGGCTCGGTCGACAACGACGCCACCCTGGTCCGCTACGACGAGATGGCGGTCGTCCAGGCCGAGGCCGGGTCCCAGCTGATCGGCATGAGCGGCATGATGGACGGTCAGATCGGCTCGGCCCGCGACGCCCTCGACGCGGCCGGCTTCGGCGGCACCGCGCTGCTCGCCTACGCCGCCAAGTACGCGTCGGCCTTCTACGGCCCCTTCCGCGAGGCCGTCCAGTCGACGCTGGTCGGAGACCGCCGGACGTACCAGATGGACGCCGCCAACGGACGCGAGGGCCTGCGCGAGGTCGACCTCGACATCGCCGAGGGTGCCGACGTCGTCATGGTCAAGCCGGCGATGAGCTACCTCGACGTCCTCGCCGAGACGGCCGCGACGAGCACCGTCCCGGTGTGGGCGTACCAGATCAGCGGTGAGTACGCGATGATCCACGCGGCCGCCGCGAACGGCTGGATCGACCTCGACGCGGCCTCGTACGAGAGCGTCCTGTCGATCAAGCGGGCGGGTGCGGACGCGATCCTGACGTACTGGGCCACCGAACTGGCCACGCGCCTCCAGAAGGAGCGGTTCTGATGACCGAGCAGAGCAACGACACCTACTTCACCCGGGCCAAGCGGTCCATCCCGGGCGGCGTCAACTCGCCCGTCCGTGCGTACGGCTCCGTCGGCGGGACGCCACGGTTCCTCGTGGGTGCCAAGGGCGCCTACGTCACCGACGCCGAGGGACGCGACTACGTCGACCTCGTCGCCTCGTGGGGTCCCGCGATCCTCGGGCACACGCACCCCGAGGTGCTCGAGGCCGTCCAGCAGGCGGCCGCGCGCGGTCTGTCGTTCGGGGCGTCGACGCCCGCCGAGACCGAACTCGCCGAGCTGGTCCGCGAACGCGTCGCCGTCGGCGACCAGCGGCCGATCGGCAAGCTGCGCATGGTGTCCACCGGCACCGAGGCGACCATGACGGCCATCCGCCTCGCCCGCGGCTACACCGGTCGCGACCTGCTCGTGAAGTTCGCCGGGCACTACCACGGGCACTCCGACTCGCTGCTGGCGGAGGCCGGCTCGGGCGTCGCGACCCTGTCGATGCCCGGTTCGGCCGGCATCACGGCCGAGACCGCCGCCCAGACGCTCGTCCTTCCCTACAACGACCTCGACGCCGTGCGTGCGGCCTTCGACGAGCACGGCCCGCGCATCGCCGCCGTCATCGTCGAGGCCGCCGCCGCCAACATGGGCGTGCTCGCGCCGCAGCGGGGCTTCAACCGCAGCCTGTCCGAGATCACGCGACGCCACGGCTCGCTGCTGATCGTCGACGAGGTGCTCACCGGCTTCCGCGTGGGACGCGCGGGCTGGTGGGGTCTCGAGGCCGCTCGGGTCGTCCCGGACGGCGCTGGCTGGGAGCCCGACCTCATCACGTTCGGCAAGGTCATCGGCGGGGGCATGCCGCTCGCCGCCCTGGGCGGTCGCGCCGAGGTGATGGACTTCCTCGCCCCACTGGGGCCGGTCTACCAGGCGGGCACGCTCAGCGGCAACCCGGTGGCCGTCGCCGCCGGCATCGCCACGCTCAGGCTCGCCACGCCCGAGGTCTACGCCCGGCTCGACACCGTCGCCGACCAGTTGTCGGCCGGCGTCTCGGCCGCCCTGTCCGCCGAGGGCGTCGAGCACAGCGTCCAGCGCGCCGGGTCGCTCTTCTCGTTCGCCTTCACGCCGACGGCACCGAACGACTACGACGACGTCCGCGCCCAGCAGTCCTGGCGCTACCCGCCGTTCTTCCACGCCATGCTCGACGCCGGGGTCAACCTGCCCCCGTCGGTGTTCGAGGCGTGGTTCGTCACGGCGGCCCACGACGACGACGTGGTGTCGCGCATCCTCGACGCCGTGCCCGCCGCGGCCAAGGCTGCCGCAGCAGCCGAGGCGCCGCACTAGCCACCCCGGCCGGCCCGCCAGTGCCGGCCCGCCAGTGCCGGGCCGGCTGGGCCCGGCCCGGCCCGGCCCGCCGGCACGGCCGGAGGTCAGCGGCGGCGGGCGCGGGCCGACCAGCGGCCGTCGGCCCGATCGACGACGAGCGGGTGGTCGAACGCGCCCGACACGAGGTCGGACGTCAGCACGTCGTCGGCCCGTCCGGTGGCGAAGACCATGCCGTCGCGCAGCAGCAGGGCGTGCGACGTGCTGCTCGGCAGGTCCTCGAGGTGATGGGTCACCGTCACGGAGGACATCGCGCGGTGGGTCGTGCGCAGCTCGTCGACGGTGTCGAGCAGGTGCTCCCGCGCCGCGACGTCGAGTCCCGTCGCCGGTTCGTCGAGCAGCAGCAGGGCAGGCTGCGACACCAGGGCACGGGCGATCAGCGCCCGACCGCGTTCGCCCTGGGACAGCACGCTCCACCGTGCCGAGAGGCGGGACGAGAGACCGACGCTCGCGACGAGGTCGACGACCCGCGCCTCCTGCTCGTCGGTGGGCACCCAGCGGGGCACCGGGTCGCTGCTGCCCGTGAAGCCGGTCAGTGCGACCTCACGGACGGTGGCGTCGCCGACCATGCGGTGGCGGGGATCGACGTGGCCGATGTGGTGACGCAGCTCGCTCAGTTCGACCCGCCCGAGGCGGCGGCCGAGGACGTCGACCGTGCCCGCGGTCGGGTGACCGAGCGCACCGCACAACGTGAGCAGCGTCGTCTTGCCGGCTCCGTTGGGGCCGATCAGCGCCCAGTGCTGGCCGGAGTCGACGCGCAACGACACGTCGTGCAGCAGATCACGACCGCCCCGGGTCACCCGTGCAGCGACGACGTCGAGCACGGGCGGCACCGGGGCGGCCACGGAGGGGGCGACGGTCACTCGCGGTAGATGCCCGCCTCGCGCACCTGGTCGAACAGGCCCTGCAGGCGTGCGGGCTGCTCGCGCACGACGGCGGCGGCCGCCGCGGCGTCGTCCGCCTTCACGGCGTCGCGGAACGCCACGGTGAAGGCGTGCGCCTGCGGGAAGTCGAAGATGCCGTTGGCCGACGGACGACGCAGGAGCAGCAGGAGGCGCGGGCCGGTGTTCGACCACAGTCGCGTCAGGGACTCGCTGTCGGCCGCGGCCAGCAGGATCTCGTTGGCCCGCGCGAGGCCCGCGATGTCTTCTTCCTTCTTCGCCTTGAAGGCCTTGGCCCGGGTGTCGAGGAGGCCGACGACCTCGGCACGCTGAGCCTTGTCGAGCTTGGGCACGGCCCGCTCGACGAAGAGGGACCAGACGGCGTAACCGACGTCGACGGTGTCGACGAACTCGCCGTAGGACGGGTCGACGATGCGCGTGTAGCGGTTGGCCTCGATGTCGACCAGGGCCTGGTCGGCGAGCTTGGCGATCGCCTCGCGGACGGGCGTGCGGCTGACGCCCAGCCAGGCCACGAGCTGGTCGTCGTTCAGGCGCTCACCGAACTCGAGGGTGCCGTCGATGATCGCGGCGAACATCTTGTCGTAGACGACGTCGCGCAACAGGCGGCGCGGGGCGGGCGTCTGGTCGTCGTTCTGGGGGATCGGCATCGGGGGCCTCCGTCGTGTCTGCGGTCAGGTGCCGACGGTCGACGGCGCTCGGCACCGCGGTCGGTCGGTTCGTCGACCCGGCCCTGAACCGGTCGCCGACATGTCGAGCATAAACCCGAGGGCTGAGTACGTATGGGTGATCCGGAGTTCTAGATGTGCGATCCGCCGACGCGCACGACCGTCCGCCCCCGGGTCCGGCCCGCCAGGATCGCCTCGCCGGCGCCCACCACGTCGGCCAGGGCGACCTCGCCGGTCATCGAGTCGAGGAGGTCGAGGTCGAGGTCCCGAGCCAGTCGCTCCCAGGCGCGCTGGCGCAGGTCGAGCGGTGCCTCCACCGAGTTCACGCCGGCCAGGGTCACGCCCCGCAGGATGAACGGCAGCACCGTCGTCGGCAGGTCGGCGCCCTGGGCGAGCCCGCAGGCCGTGACGGTGCCACCCCAGCGGGTCTGGGCCAGGACGGTCGCGAGGGTGTGGCTCCCGACCGAGTCGACGCCGCCGGCCCAGCGGGCCCGCTGCATCGGCTTCCCCGCCCCGGACAGTTCGTCGCGGTCGACCAGGGCCGAGGCCCCGAGCGAGCGGAGGTAGTCGCCCTGCTCGGCGAGGCGACCCGAGGAGGCGCTGACCGAGTACCCGAGGCGGCTCAACACCGCGATCGCCACCGACCCGACGCCTCCGGCCGCACCGGTCACCACGACGTCACCGTCGTCGGGGCCGACGTCGCGTTCGAGCCGGAGGACGCTCAGCATCGCCGTGAAACCCGCCGTGCCGATGGCGGCGGCGCGCCGCCCGTCGATGCCCGGGGGGACCAGGACGGCGCTGCCCGGGTTGACCACGACGCGTTCGGCGAAGCCGCCCGCCTTCGTCTCGCCGTGGCCCGCACCGTTGACCAGCACCTCGTCGCCCGGTGCGAAACGTGACGACCCCGAGGACGCCACGACGCCGACCAGGTCGATGCCGGGCACGAGAGGATCGACGCGGGCGACCCCGGGGTCACCGCGCAGGGCGAGACCGTCCTTGTAGTTGACGCCGGACCAGGTGACGTCGACGACGACGTCACCCGGCCCGGCGACCGGCTCGTCGAGCTCTCGGAGCTCGGCGGCCCTGCCCTTCTCGACCACGATCGCACGCATGCGATCGAGGTTACGCGGGTGCGGTCAGACGCGATCGACGGGGCCGGACGCCCCCGCCTTGCCCCCGAGGAACCCGCCCAGCGCACTGACGAGGTCGAGCCCCGTCGTGGCCTTCACGACGTCCTGCAGCTGCGTCATGTTGTTGGCGACCGACTTCGTCAGCTCGTTGGCACCGTCGGTCGACACCACCGTCAGGGCGTCGATGTTGCCCATCGGCGCCGCCATCTCGCGGGCGATCTCGGGCAGGCGCGAGATGACTTGCGAGGCGAGTGCCGCCTGGCCGAACTTGCCCTGAGCCTCGGCCAGCGCGTCCACGGCCTCGGCCTCGGCGAGACCCTTGGCCTTGATCGCCGCGGCCTCGGCGCGACCGGCGGCCTCGACGGCCGCGGCCTCGTTCTCGGCCGCGTTGCGGGCGGCGTCGGCGAGCTGCGTGCGGCGGAACGCCTCGGCCTCGACGGCGGCGTTGGCGGCGTCGCGCTCGGCCTCGGCGTTCTGCACGGACGCGTAGGCCGCGGCCTCGGCGGGCTGGCGCACCTCGATGTTGAGTCGCTCCTGGTTGACCTTGGCCTGCTCGGCCACGGCGATGCTCTCTTGTTCGGCGACCAGCTTGTCTTGCATGGCCCGGGCGAGCTCACCGGCGGCGGCGGCCTCGGCCTGGGCCCGGTCGGTCTCGGCCTTGATCTGGGCCTGGCGGACGTCGAGCTGCAGCTGACGCTCGGCCGTCTGCTGCGTGTTGCCGATGCGGGCCAGGGCGGCGATGCGCTCGGCCTCGGCCTCGGCCACGTCGGCGTTCTGCTTGGCGACGGCCGCCTCGGCGCGACCACGGTCGGCGAGGTAGGTGCTGCCCGGCGTCTCGATCTCGCGGATGTTCATGGTCTCGATCTGGAGGCCGAGCTCGGCGAGCTCGCCCTTCGTCTCGTTCACGGCGTCGGCCGCGAGGCGCGAGAAGTTCTTGACCAGGTCGTCGACCGGTTGGCCGCCGATGAGACCGCGGATCGACCCCTCGAGCGACTGCTGCACGATGACCGGGAGCTGCTGCTGCTGCAGCAGGTAGCGCTGGGCGGCGCGGCGCACCCCGTCTTCGGTGCCCGTCACCTTGAAGTTGACCGTGGCCTTCACGGCGGTGCGGATGTAGTTGGCGTCGATCGCCTGCACCTCGACCGGGGTCTGGTACTGCTCGAGCGACAGCTTGAAGCCCTCTTGGAAGATCGGCCAGACGAAGGTGCGGCCACCGATGATGACCTTCTGCGGGCTGGAGATGCCCCCGCCCTCGGACCGTTCGGCGCCACGGCCGACCACGATCAGGGCCTCGTTCGGCGGGACGCGACGGACGCGGCTGGCGACGAACGACAGCAGGGCGAGCACGATGACGACGGCGACGACGATGGCGACGACGCTGACGTTCGAGGAGATGAAGTCCACGGGGCTTCCTTTCAGTTGGTCTGGGGATCACGTGACGCGGAGGTCTCGCCGGCGTCGAGCGCCTCGACCTGCACGCGCGGGCCGTTCTCGGCCACGACGCGGACGCGGACGCCGCGCTCGATGCGCGCGTCGCTGGTCGCGAGCCGCCGCTCGAGCTCGCGGACGTCGTCGAGCCGGACCTCGCCGCCGGCCGGGCCGGTGGCCTCGGTCGTGACGCCGACGAACCCGACGGGCGACCAGTGCCCCCCGCTCTCGCGGCGCGTCACGCGGCGGACGACGAGCTGGATCAGCACGAGGGCGACGAGGGCCATGCCGACGGCGACGGCGTAGGTCCACCCCGCGGCGAGGTCGGTCTGCGACGTGACGACCCCGGCGAGCCCGAAGATGGCCAGGGCCGCGCCCAGGGCGACGCCCGAGACGAGCCCGTCGCCGACGTCGACGACGTCGAGCAGGTCGCCCACGACGATGCTGACGAGCAGGAGCAGGAGTCCGATCGCCCCCACCACGATGAACGTGATCATGCGTCGAGCCTGTCAGACTCCGGCCGGGCGCACATCGCCTGTGCGACGGACCCCGCGCCACCGCCCACCGGTGGCCGCCCCTCAGCCGAAGAGGATCGCGGCCTCGTCGTAGCGGTGCTGCGGGACGACCTTGAGGCTGTCGAGGGCCTCCTCGAACGAGACGTGGACGATCTCGGTGCCCCGCAGGGCGACCATGCGCCCCCAGCGACCCTCGACCACCGCGTCGCTCGCCGCCATGCCGAGTCGTGTGGCGAGCACGCGGTCGTAGGACGTGGGCGTGCCGCCGCGTTGGATGTGCCCCAACGTCGTGGCGCGGGTCTCGATGCCCGTGCGCTCCTCGATGACGGGGGCGAGTCGCTCGCCGATCCCGCCGAGGCGCGGGCGGCCGAAGGCGTCCAGGCCGCGCTCGGAGTGCACGTCGCTCTCGTGGTCGGGCACGAAGCCCTCGGCGACGACCACCAGCGGGGCGCGACCCCGGTCGTAGGCCGACTGCACCCATTCGACGATCTGGTCCATGCTGGTCGCCTGCTCGGGGATGAGGATCGCGTGGGCACCGGCGGCCATGCCCGAGTGCAGGGCGATCCAGCCCACGTGTCGGCCCATGACCTCGGCGACCATGCAGCGGCTGTGCGAGTCGCCGGTGGTGCGCAGGCGGTCCATGGCGTCGGTGGCGATCTGGACCGCGGTGTCGAAGCCGAAGGTGTAGTCGGTCGCCCCGAGGTCGTTGTCGACGGTCTTGGGCACGCCGACGATCTTGAGTCCCGCGTCCGTCAGGCGCTTGGCCGCGGCCAGGGTGCCCTCGCCGCCGATCGCGATCATGGCGTCGATGCCGAAGCGCTCCATGTTCTCGGCGATGCGGTCGACGCCGCCGTCGCCCTCGAACGGGTTCGTGCGGCTCGTCCCGAGGATCGTGCCGCCCTGTTTCGCGATGCCCTGGATCTCTTTGCGGGTGAGGGGCATCACGTCGCCGTCGACGACGCCTCGCCAGCCGTCGCGGAAGCCGACGAATTCTTGTCCGTGGATCTGCGTGCCCTTGAGCACGGCACCGCGGATGACCGCGTTGAGACCGGGGCAGTCGCCACCGCTGGTGAGGATTCCGATTCGCATCGAGGGGCTCCATCGCATCGAAGGGCCCGATCGACGGGCCGAGGTCGAGACCCATCATGGACCACGAGGAGGCGCGGCACCTGTCCACGGGCCCGGTCACCGCCCTGCCGGTCGCGCAGGCGGCCGTACTACCCTCGCCTGCATGAGCAACGAGCAGCCGGGGCGTCCGCCGTCGCCGTGGGCCCGGTTCGCCCGGCCAGCGCCGACCGAGCCCGACCGGGGCGAGTTCCCGTTCGGTCCGCCTCGCCCGGTGCACCCCGAGGCGGGCGTGGCCGATCGCGGTTGGCCGCTCGACCCCTCCGGCGCATCGTCGATGCCCGCCGCGCGACAGCAGCAGCCGTTCTTCCCCCAGCCCGCGGCGTCGCAGCCCCCCTCGTCGCAGCCCGTCGGCCAGCAGGCCGCCGCGCCGACGTGGGACTCCGACGGTCGTCAGGTCTGGGCGCCGCCGCCCGGTCCCGTGCCCGAGACCGGCTCCGCGCCCGACGCCCGGGCCGAGAACGCAGGCCTCGGCTCGTACTTCTTCCCCGCCGACGACGACTGGTCGTCGGCGCCGCCCCGCACCGACGACGAGGGCCGCGGTCTCGCGATCGCCTCGATCGTCTTCGGCGTCTTCTTCGCGCCCCTCGGCCTGGTGTTCGGCATCGTGGCCGCGCGACGCGCCCGTGCCGCCGGCCGCCCGGCCACCCTCGCGCTGACCGGCATGGTCGTCGCCT
Organism: Frigoribacterium sp. 2355; assembly: GCF_054060695.1. Taxonomy (NCBI): domain Bacteria; kingdom Bacillati; phylum Actinomycetota; class Actinomycetes; order Micrococcales; family Microbacteriaceae; genus Frigoribacterium; species Frigoribacterium sp. 2355. Next base: position 255,951 of record NZ_JBSSDL010000004.1, read on the forward strand.
CGATCGTCATCGTCCTGAGCCTCGTGTACGCGATCGCGGCACTCGACTACTACTCGCAACTCGCGACGACCTGTGCCCAGCTCGGTCCCGGCGACTACGTGAACGGCGACGGTCGGACCGTCACCTGCGGGTGACCGGGGCGGGCACGGACCATCACAGGACGCGAACCGCCGGGGGCGCGGGCCGTCGAGGACGACCCGCGCCGCGCCTCCTCGGCTAGAGCGAGACGGTGCCGGTGTCGGCGACGTTCTTCGGGTGTCCGCCGGTCACGGCGGCCTTGGCGTACTTGAACAGGGTGACGGCCTTGGGCTCGTTGCTGACCCAGTACTCGGCCGTGTCGACGTCGACCTCGAGCAGTGCGACGGTCGGGTCCTCGCGGCCCTTGTCGAACCAGGCCTCGGCCCCGGTCGTCCACAGTTCGTCGATCAGCCCGGAGTCCTTGACGATCGAGGCCTTGCCCGCGAGCGACAGGTAGCCCTTGCCGGTCTCGACGGCGACGTTCACCTGCGGGTGCGCCTTGACGTCGTCGACCTTGGGGGAGGGGTCGCGCGTGAAGAAGTACACCTTGCCGTCGAAGTCGCGATCGACGATCGCGAGGGGTCGGCTCACGAGGTGGCCGTGGCTGCTCTGCGTGGTGAGGATGCCGATGCGGCCCGCGTCGAGGACCTCGCCGATCTTCTTGATGTCGTTGGTCTCAGTCATGCCGGGGACCCTACGCCGGAGCCTCGACCGAGGTCACAGCACCGGAGGTCCGTCGCCGGTCACGGACGAGGAGGCGCGGTGCCGGTCGCAGGTCACGTCGCCTCGTGCACCGCACCCGTCGCAGGCGACCAGTTGCCGTCGGCACTGCACCTCGACGCAGTTCTGCATGCGGCTGGTCGCGGTGCCGCAGACCTCGCAGCGACCGATCACGGCCGCGTGGTCGCTGAACTCGACCGACCCGCGACCGTCGAAGACGTAGAGCGAACCGTCCCACAGGCCGTCGTCGCCGAAGCGCTCGCCGTACCGCACGACACCCCCGTCGAGTTGGTAGACCCGCGAGAACCCCCGCGACGTCATGAGGGACGACAGCACCTCGCAGCGCACGCCACCCGTGCAGTACGTGACGACGGGCTCGTCCTTGAGGTGGTCGTAGCGCCCGCTGTCGAGTTCGGCCACGAAGTCGCGGGTCGTGGCCACGTCGGGCACCACGGCGCCTCGGAACCGACCGATGCGTGACTCGTACTCGTTGCGACCGTCGAAGAAGGTGACCTGCTCACGGGCGACGAGTTCGTGGAGTTCGTCGGGGGACAGCCGCTCACCGGTGCCCACCACGCCGGACCCGTCGACCTGCAGTTCGTCGGGGGCGCCGAACGTCACGATCTCGTCGCGCACCTTGATCGACAGGCGGGGGAAGTCGTCGCCCGTGCCCTCGCTCCACTTGACGTCGAGCTCGGCCAGGGCCGGGTGCTGCCGGGTCTTCTTGAGCCAGCGCTTGACGTCGGGCAGGTCGCCTCCGAGCGTGCCGTTGAGGCCCTGGTGGGACACGAGGACGCGCCCGCGCAGGTTCAGGGACTCGGCGAGGTCGCGCTGCCACAGACGCATCGCCTCGGGATCGCCGAGCGGTGTGAAGGCATAGAACAACACGATCTTCGGGGTCGCCACCAGGAGATCCTAGGGGCAGGCCGGTGGGGGAGCGCCGTACGCCTGAGGCATAAATGCCTTATGCTGGTACCCGGAATTCCAGACACCGACGAAAGGCGACGATGCCCGTCCCGACCCCCGCCCGTCCGGTCATCCCTCGGCGCCTCCAGAAGGACGCCGTCTTCGAGTACCTGGTCGAGGCGATCCTCGACGGCACGCTGCGACCGGGCGAGCGCCTGCGAGACGCCGACTGCGAGACGTGGCTCGGTGTCTCGCGGACGCCGATCCGGGTCGCCATCGCGAAGCTCGAGCAGGTGCGACTGGCCGAGATCTCGGCCCGTAGGGCGACGAGCGTCGTGGTCCCTCGCCGCGAGGTCGCCGTCGACCTCCTGGCGGTCGGGTGCGCCCTGCTCGCGGCCGTCGTCGCGTCGGCGGGTCACGACGAACGAACCGGGCTCGATCGACGCCTGTCGGGCCTCGTCGACGACTGCCGCGCCCGTTCCTCCTCGGCCGACGGTTCCGTCGAGGAGGTCGACGCGGTCGGCGACTCCTGGGCGGCGGTGTGGTCGGCCGTCGACGACCACGTGTTCGGCCGCCTCGCCGTCCGACACGCGCGACGTCTGACGCTGCCCCTGCGCCATCACCTCCGAGAGCTGTCCGCCGACGATCTCGACGTCGTCGCCGACGTGTTCGTCGAGGTTCGTCGGTCACTCGGCGGCGGGCTGGTCGACGCCGCGGCCGAGGCGTGCGAGCGGGTCACCTCGAGGCTCGACCCGCCCGACGTCGCCCGGGTCGGGTCGTCCGATCCGCGCGGGGCGTCCGCCGTCGTCGAGGGCCGTCGCGTCCTCGCCCGGGGTGACGACGTCACGAGGGCCGGCGCCCGCGCGACCCTCGTCCGACCACGCCTGAGCGACGACGTCTACCGGATGATCCTCGTCGCGATCCTGGAGGGCACCCTGACGCCCGGCGAGAGGCTCGCCGACGACGAACTCACCACCTGGCTGGGCGTCTCGCGGACTCCCGTCCGTTCCGCTCTCGAGCGGCTCGACGAGAGGGGCCTCGTTGACATGGCTCCGAACCGCTACACGCGGGTCGCTCGCCCCGAGGTCGCCGACGTCGTCGCCGCCCGCGATCTGTACGCCCGGCTCGTGTCGTGGTCGGCCGATCGACACCCGACGGGCGGCGGCGCCGACCGGGCCGAGATCGCGGCGGTGACGAGCCGACTGCTCCCCTTGGCGACGAGGTCCGAAGGGGCCCCGGCGACCCTGACGATCCTCACCTGCTTGGCCACCGTGGTCAGACGACTCGCCTCGGTCGAACGATCACCGGCGCTGTCCCGCGAACTCGACATCCTCGAGCCCCGTCTGGCCCACGGGGTGATCTCGTGCGGATTCGGACTGCCGCCGAGCTCGTGGCGGACGTTTTCGGATGCCGTGCGGGTGTCGCCCGGCGCGACGGGCGGGGGCTGGGGCCCGGCAGCAGCCGCTCTGATCCGTTCGCTCAGCCCGCAGGGGGGCTGAGCGACTCGAGGTCGTCGTCGGCGAACGCGCGGCGGAGGTCGTCGAGCATCGAGTCGTCGACGATGACGATCGACTGCCCGTCGGGTGACGTGCCGGTGCCCGAGACGGGCATCGTGAAGGATGTCACGTCGGACGGTCGGAGCTGCCTCAGCGAGAGGCCGAGGCCGATCATGTCGCTCGTGGTCCACGAGCTGTCCACCCCGACGTGACCGGCGGTGGTCTCGACGAACGCCGAGACGCGCGCCGGATCGGTCAGGGTGCGCGTGCTGACCAGGCGGTCGGTGATGCCGGCCACCAGGGCGCGTTGATTGCGCATGCGCTGGAAGTCGCCATCGGCGAAGGCGTAGCGCTCGCGCACGTACTCGAGAGCGCTCGGACCGTCGAGGGTGACGGCTCCCTCGGCGAAGACGCGATCTCCTCGGCGGAACTCGACGTCGTTCTGCACGGTCACGGCACCTAACGTCGCGACCATCGACTCGACGCCACCGAAGTCGACGACGACGGCGTGGTCGATGCGTGCGCCCGTCAACGCCTCGATCGTCCGGGTCTGGAGCGGGACGCCGCCCCAGGCCAGGGCGGCGTTGACCTTGGCCTGGCCGTGGTCCGGCACCTCGACCCAGGTGTCGCGAGGGATCGACACGAGCTCGACGGAGTGACGGTCCGCGGCGATGTGGGCGACCATGATCGTGTCCGCCCGTCGGGGCCCGGAGCCCGCGAGATCGCGTTCGTCGACGGGCTCGCGGCTGTCCGACCCGAGGAGCAGCAGGTTGACGGAGCCGTCGGTGGCGGGGGCGGGGCGGCCCGCGTAGTCGGTCAGGGTGCCGACGTCGTCGAGGGCGTCCTCGGCCGACCGGATCGTGGTGAGACCGAAGATCGCCAGGGCCCCGACCCCCGTGGTCACGACGCCGACCAGCACGAGCAGGCTCGTCATGGCGAGACGGTGGCGTCGGAAGAACGAGCGTCGTCGTCTGCGGACACGGTGGTCGGTCATGGTGGCTCCGCTTCGGGGGTCTGGTCGGCGGTCGGGTCCGGGGAACGCGTGCCGCGTCTCGCTCAGTACGCGCCGGAGGGCCGGACGACGGCGCCGATCGTCTGCACGAGCAGCCGCGCATCGGTCGTCGGCGTCCAGCCGTGGACGTAGCCGAGGTCGAGGTCGAGCCCGGCGTCCCAGTCGAGGTCGGAGCGGCCCCCCACCTGCCACGGGCCGGTCAGCCCCGGCAGCACCGTCAAGCGCTGGCGGGCGCGGCTGCAGTACTGGGCGACCTCTCGCGGCAGGGCCGGGCGCGGCCCGACCAGGCTCATCTCGCCCCGCAGCACGTTCACCAGCTGCGGCAGCTCGTCGAGCGAGTGCCTGCGGAGCACGCGGCCGACCCGGGTCACACGCGGATCCACGCGGAGCTTGAAGAGCGGCCCGTCGGCGTCGTTCGCCTCGGGCATGATCGCGACGGCCCGATCGGAGTCGGCCATCGATCGGAACTTCAGCATCTCGAAGGTCCGGCCGTCGAGCCCACAGCGTTCTTGGCGGTAGAGGACCGGGCCACGGCTGTCGAGTCGCACCGCCAGGGCGACGAGGGCGAGCGCGGGAGCGAGGGTGGTCAGAGCGGCGACGGCCCCGACGAGGTCGATCGCCCGCTTGGCCCGACGGGCGGCGGCCCGCCGGACCGGGGGAGCGGCCGGGGCGACGTCGGGACCATGGGCATCGCCCTGGTGGTGGCGGTTCGGTCGGCCGGGCGCGGAGGAGGTGACGCGGGCACCTGCGGGTGCGGACAGGGGTCTCGTGGTGATCGTCATCGGGTCTGCTCGGTGTCTCTCGTCTCGTGCACGGGCGGCGGATGGCCGACGCATAAAATATCACACAGACATGAACCATGACGCAAGAGGTGTTGTCGGCGGGAGCGTCTACCATCGCGACATGGATCAGCTCGAGCGCACGGGGGCCGCTCCCGACGCGGACGACCGACGGCTCGGGACGGTCTACTCGTCGGCACGCCCGGTGGACGTCCGGGCCACCCTGCGGCCCCTGGGTCGCGGCTCGGGCGATCCCTCGTTCCGGGTCGACGGCGACCGGACGTGGCTCGCCCTGCGCACCCCGGCGGGCGAGGTGACGCTCTGCGTGTCGGCGAGCCGCGCCTCCTCGTCCGTCCGCGCCGACGCGTGGGGGCCGGGAGCCGCCTGGGCGATCGAGCACGTGCCCGAGCTGCTGGGCCGCGGCGACGACTGGTCGGGGCTCGACGTCACGACGAACGCGTTCCTGGCCGACGCCCGCCGGCGGCAACCGGGGCTCCGGCTGACCCGCACCAACCTCGTGCTGCAGGCCGTCGTCCCGGCGATCCTCGAGCAGAAGGTCACGAGCGTCGAGGCCTGGCGTGCGTGGCGGCAGCTCGTGCGTCGACACGGCACGCCGGCACCGGGTCCGGCACCCGAGGGGCTCGTCGTCCCGCCGGACGCCCAGGGCTGGCGCCGCATCCCCAGCTGGGAGTGGCACCGGGCCGGCGTCGGGCCGCAGCGATCGGCGACCGTCATGAGGGTTTGTGCGGTGGCGCCCGCACTAGAACGCACGCTCGCCGTCGGTCGGGGTGGCGACGAGGTCGCGACGCGCCTCCGGTCGATCCCCGGCGTGGGCGTCTGGACCGCCGCCGAGACGACGCAGCGTGCGCACGGCGACCCCGACAGCCCCAGCGTGGGCGACTACCACCTGCCCGCCGTGGTCGGATGGGCGCTCATCGGCCGTCCCGTGGACGACGACGGCATGCTCGAGCTGCTCGAGCCGTGGCGCGGCCACCGTGAACGCGTCATGCGGTTGATCACGGGCAGCGGCTTCTCGAAGCCGAGGTTCGGCCCGCGCATGACCATCCAGGACCACCGCTTCCACTGACGCGGCAGACGGCCGAGACGGCCGAGACGGCCGGCACGGCCGAGGTGGCCGCGACGACCGCGCGTCCGCGTCGGGACGCAGAGGAGGCGCGGGTCAGGCCTGGGCGTCGGGCGACGCGTCCGTGCCGATCGCCTCGAGCACGCGACCCGAGAACGCCCGGACGACCTCGGCGTCCGTCTCGAGCACGTCCGCGAAGTACCTCTTGATGGCGGCCGTGTGCCCCCGGGTCGCCGCGAGCATGGCCCGGCGGCCGTCAGTCGTCAGCTCGACCCAGGTGCCCCGCGCATCGGACGCGCACTCGGTGCGGCGCACCAGCCCTCGGCGCTCCATGCGGGTGACCTGGTGGCTGACCCGGCTCTTCTCCCAACCGATCTGCTCGGCGATGTCCCGTACGCGCGAGCGTCGGTCGCTGCTCCGGCCCAGGCCGACGAGGATCTCGTACTCGGGGGCGGACACGCCCGAATCGCTCTGCAGACGGAGCTCGAGGGCCCGGTCGAGGCGCCGTCTCATGGCGTAGAAGGAGTCCCAGACGACCCACTCCTCGTCGGTGAGTTCGTCGGCCATTCGCCCAGTGTAGGGACGGTGGCGCGGCATATCCTCGACCCATGTCCGATGTGCACGCCGACGAAGTCACGCAGCAGACCGTCGAGACAGCCCGCCGCTGGTGGGACGCCGCGCGTGCCGTCCCCGTGCAGGGTCCGGCCGCCCGTCTGACCGACGTGCTGCGCGACCCCCGCGGCCTCGACTTCGCCCGCGACTTCGCCGACCGCGTCGTCCGCCCCGGGGACGACCGGGCGGGCGCATCGGCCCTCGAGTCGCTCAGCCGACGCACGCCGGCCCTGCTGCCCTGGCACCTCCGGGCGGCCATCTCGTTCGGTGGGGGCTTCGGCCCGATCGCACCCAAGCCGATCATGCCGGTCGCGCGGCGGACGCTGCGCCACATGGTCGGGCACCTGCTCGTCGACGCGCCACCCGAGAAGCTCGCGCAGGCCCTCACGGGTCTGCGCGGCGACGGCGTCCGGCTCGACGTCACCGCCTGGGGGCCCACGGTGTCGGGGCCGACCCAGGCCGAGCGCCGGGTCGCCGCGGTCCGGGCCCTGATCGAGCGGCCCGACGTCGAGCGCGTCACGACGACCGTCCGCGAGCTCGTCGGCCCGACCTCGCCCTGGGCCTTCGACGAGACGAGCGACCTCGCCGAGTCGAGGCTCCGGCCCCTGGTCGAGCTGGCGGCGTCGACGGGCACGCTCCTCACCCTCGGCGTCGACCGGCACGCCGACGTCGACCTCACGATCGACGTCTTCACGCGACTGCTCGACCGACCCGGGCTCGAGGCGGTGACGGCGGGCATCGTCGTCCAGTCGTACGTCCCCGAGGCGCTCGACTCGCTGAGGTTGCTCACCGACTGGGCCCGTGACCGCGTCGACCGGGGCGGCGCGCCGATCTCGGTCCGGCTGGTGAAGGGCGGGTCGCGACTCGACGAGATCGTCGACGCCCGCCTGCACGACTGGCCCGTCGTCACCTTCGAGGCCAAGCACGAGACCGACGCGAGCCACCTCCGGCTGGTCGAGTTCGCGCTGAGGCCCGAGAACGCCGCGGTCGCCCGGGTCGGCCTCGCCGGGCACGACGTCTTCGACCTGGCCCATGCCGTCACGGTCGCCCGTCGCCACGGCACCGACCACCTGCTCGACGTCGAGATGTGGCTGGGGGCCGCACCCGGGCTCGCCGAGGTCGTCCGCTCCGAGCTCGGGTCGCTCGTCCTCCTGGTGCCGGTGACCGTCTCCGGCGAGTTCGACTCCGCCGTGCGACACCTGGTGGGCCGGCTCGACGCGCTCGCCGACCCCGAGGGATTCCTCTCGAGCGCCCTCGACGTCGACCACGAGGCGGCGTTCGCGCGAGAGGCTCGCCGGCACGACCGCGCCGTGGCGGCCGTCGGCGATCTGCCCTCCGTGCCCCGGCGCCGTCGAGACCGGTCGGGCCCGCTCGACGAGGGCCCCGACCACGTCGTCGACTTCGTGGCCGAGGCCGACACCGATCCTTCGCTCGACGGCAACCGGAGGTGGGCCCGAGGTGTGCTCGGGCGCGCCCGTCGGTCGGTCGCCGGCATCGAGACCGCCGACACGGCCCCCTCCCTCGGGGCCGCCTCCTCGGACGCCGGCGCCCTCGACGACGACTCCCTCGTGGCGATGGTGACCCGCGCCTCCTCGGCCGGCGGGGCCTGGGGCGGCCAAGACCCCGAGACCCGCGCCGAGCTGCTCGACCTGGCGGGCCGCGAGCTCGCCCTGCGGCGTTCGCGCCTGGTCGAGGTGTCCGTCAGCGAGTCCGGTTCGACCCTGTCCGAGGCCGACCACGAGGTCGGTGCGGCCGTCGACTCGGCCCACCGTCTGGCCGTCCTGACCCGAGGGCTCGCGGCGGTCGACACGGCCGAGCACCGGCCCCCGCGGCTGACGGTCGTCGTGCCCGACCTCGTCACGCCCGTCGCCGGAACGGTCGAAGGGGTGCTCGCGGCGTTCGGCGCCGGCAGCGCGGTCGTCGTCTTGTTGCCCCGGAGCCGGCGGCGGGCGGTCGCCGTCGTCGCGGAGGCGCTCTGGGCGGTCGGCGTCCCGGACTCGCTCCTGGCCCTCGTCGTCGCGGACGACCCCGACCACGAACGCGCCCTGCTGACGCACCCGTTGGTCGACCGGGTGGTCGCGCACGGGGCGGTCGAGACGGCCGTCGGCCTCCGTGAAGCGCGCCCCGACCTCGACCTCGCCGTGCGGACCCGGGGGGTCACCTCGCTCGTCGTCACCCCGTCGGCCGACCTCGAGCTCGCCGCCGCCGACGTCGTCGCCAGCGTCGTCGACCACGCCGGCCGTGGTCACGGAGCCCTCGACCTGGTGCTGGCCGTCGGGTCCGTCGGTCACGGTGAGGCCTTCCGTCGCCTGCTGCGCGAGGCCTTCGAGGCGGTCGTCGTGGGTCCGGCCGACGACGTCGCCACCGTGATGGGCCCGCTCGCCTCCACCCCGACCGGGTCCGAGCTCGACGTCCTGACCGTGCTCGGCCCCGGCGAGTCGTGGCTGCTCGAGCCGCGTCCCCTCGACGAGACCGGGGCCCTCTGCTCGCCGGGCGTGCGCGACGGCGTCGACGCCCGCGGTGCCTTCGCCTCCCGCTCGCACGAGGTCCCCGTCGTCGGCCTCGTCCCGGTCGAGACCCTGGCCGAGGCGATCGCGGTGCAGAACGCCGAGAACGGCGGTGACGTGGCGGGTCTGCACTCCCTCGACGTCGACGAGATCGACGAGTGGCTGCACACCGTGCGGGCCGGAGACCTCGTCGTCGGCGGTCCGACGACGGGCGCCCGGGTCCGGCGCAGGCCCCCCGGCGGGTGGGGTCGACGGGCGATCGGTCGGGGTCTCAAGCCCGGCGGCCCGAACGCCCTGATCGGCCAGGGGGCCTGGCGCCACCGTCCCCACGAGCCGCGCCCCTCCCTGCGCCTGCACGACGTCTCCGAGGGGGTCACCCGTCTCGTCGACGCGGCCCGACCCACCCTGTCGTTCGAGCAGTTCGACTCGCTGCGGACGGCCGTCGAGAGCGACCAGCGCGCCTGGCAGTCCGAGTTCGGCCTGGCCCGTGACGTCACCGGCCTCGTCGTCCAGCGCAACGTGCTCCGCTACCGTCCGCACCCCGTCACGCTGCGACTCTCCGCGGGGGCCGATCCGACGGCTCTCGTCCGGCTCGTCGCCGCCGGGGCACGGGCGGGGTCGACCCTGACCATCAGTTCGGCCGTGCCGCTGCCGGCGGGTCTCGTGCACCTGTGGCGCGCCTCCTCGTCGCCGGTGCGGGTGCGAGACGTCGTCGTCGAGAGCGACGAGGCGTTCGTCGCGCGGGCGGCCGCGGGGGCGCTGCAGGGCCCCACGGCCGAGGTGGCCGGCCCGGACGTGCTCGACCTGCTGGCCGAGGCCGCCGGGGGCGAGCGGGCCTCCACCGAGGAGGCGCGGGTCGACGACTCGAGACCGGCTCCGTCACCCGAGGCGGTCGCGGCCTACCGCGGCCTGCGCATCCGGACGATCGGCGGAGACCCCACCGAGCTGGCCCGGGCCCTGCGGGGCAGCCCCGACGTCACGATCTCCTCGGGCGAGGTGACCGAGGAGGGGCGGATCGAACTGCTGACGTTCCTGCGAGAGCAGTCGGTCGCGCTGACGGCACACCGGTACGGACGCCTCGACCCCACGCTGGCCGACCTGCGACTCTGACCGGCTTGCGGGTCGGGCCGATCTGCGGGTCGGACCAATCTGCGGCACCGAGCTGCGGGTCGGGCCGGCCCGCGACACAAACCGGCCTGCGAGCCGGCCGACCTGAGCCTCCGACCGCAGGGCCGTGCCTCAGGCCGAGCGGCGGCTGATGAGTTTCGAGAGCACGATCGCGCTGCGGGTGTGGTCGACGTTCGGGGCGTTGCGCACGCGTTCGAGGGCCTCCTCGAGCGACGGGATGTCGCGGCTGCGCATGTGGACGATGGCGTCGGCGCTGCCGGTCACCGTACCGGCGTCGACGACCTCGGGGACCGTGCCGAGGATGCGCTGCAGTTCTTGGGGCGAGACGGTGCCACGGCAGAACAGCTCGACGTAGGCCTCGGTGCCGAGCCCGTCGACGGCGGGGTCGACCTGGACGGTGAACCCCTTGATGACGCCGTCGGCGACGAGGCGGTCGACGCGGCGCTTCACCGCCGAGGCGCTGAGGCCGACCGAGGCGCCGATGTCGCCGTACCCTGCGCGGGCGTTCTGGCGCAGGAGGTCGATGATGCCGTAGTCGAGATTGTCCACCACGGCATCGTACGCCCGAATGCTGCACCAGGGCTGACAAATACGCAAGAAAAGTGCGTCAGAGCTCGGCCTCGTGCGCGCCCACGATGTGACACTGATCCGGTGAGCCTGACGATCGAACCCACCGACCTGCCCGATGCGACCGCCGTGGGGGACTCGACCCGCGTGGCCAGCCACCGCACCATCTTGATGTGTCGGCCCGAGCACTTCACCGTCAGCTACAAGATCAACCCGTGGATGGACCCCACCACGCCGACCGACACCTCGCTGGCGCTGGCCCAGTGGCAGACCCTCTACGACACCTACGTCGGCCTGGGGTTCGACGTCGAGCTTATCGACCCCGAACCGGGTCTGCCGGACATGGTCTACGCGGCCAACGGCGGCTTCGTCCTCGACGGCGTCGCCTACGGCGCGCGCTTCACCTACCCCGAGCGCCAGGCCGAGGGCCCGGCCTACATGCGGTGGTTCGCCTCGGCGGGCTTCGAGGTCGCCGAGCCCTCCGAGACCAACGAGGGCGAAGGGGACTTCCTGCTGGTCGGCGACGTCATCCTGGCCGGCACGGGCTTCCGCAGCGACTCGAGTTCGCACGACGAGATCGGTCGCGTCTTCGGGCGCGAGGTCGTCAGCCTCACCCTGGTGAACCCGAGCTTCTACCACCTCGACACCGCCATCGCCGTGCTCGACCCCGAGCCGGTGGACGGCCGCCACACCATCGCGTACCTCGAGAGCGCCTTCGACGACGCGTCGCTCGCGATCCTGCGGCAGCGCTTCCCCGACGCGATCCTCGTCAGCGAGGAGGACGCCGCCATCCTCGGACTGAACTCGTACTCGGACGGCCACAACGTCGTGATCGCCGCCCGGGCGACCGGCTTCGAGCGTCAGCTGCGCGAGCGCGGCTACAACCCGATCGGCGTCGACCTCTCCGAGCTGCTGCTCGGCGGCGGCGGCGTCAAGTGCTGCACCCTCGAGCTGCGTCGCTGAGGGTCGAGCATGACCACCAGGCCTGACCGTCGAGCCTGACCACCAGGCCTGGCCGTCAGGCCGGCGGTCGCGCGAAGAGGTAGACGACGCTCCGACCGGTGCGGTGCTCCTGTCGGATCTCGTACCCCTGGTCGCGGAGCTGCCGCAGGTCGGCCTCGCTGAGGACGTCGACGGAGAGCCGCGCGATCCAGAGGCGGTCGACCGACGACAGCCGGTCGGCCAGTTCGACGGCGTCGTCCTCGTCGTCGAGGCGCAGGGTGACGTCCGAGTACGAGCCCGACGGCAGGCCCGAGCGGACGTAGGCCACGTCGTCGAGCTCGGCGAATCGATCCGGGTAGGCGTACATCGCCTGGCGGGGTCGCGTCGACACGGTGCCGGTCGCGTCGAGCAGGAACGCGTCGCCCGGGCGCGCCTGGCTCTCGATGTAGCTCGAGAGCTGCGAGAGGTCGCTGCCGCCGCCCTTGCCGGTGGGCAGTCGCTGCAGCACGTACGTCGGCACCGAGGCCGCCACCAGCAGGGCGACGAGGGCGATGCTGATCCAGCGCCGTCGGAAGCCGGTGACGGCCACGGCCAGCAGCAGGCACATGCCGGGTGCCGAGAAGGTCACCAGCCTCGACGTGTACACGGGCGACAGCACGAGCCCCAGTGCGAGCAGCAGTCCGGCGGGCAGCGCGACCCAGAGCGCGCCGAGCAAGACCACGCTGCCGGGCGTCCGCGAGCGGTCGCGGAGACGGGTGCCGAGCAGGATGAGCAGGACCGCCGAGACCACGGCGAAGGCCAGGCCCGTGACGAACCACGGTTCGACCAGGACCGTCCACCAGGTGACGTCGGCTCCCGTCGACGGATCGGCCACCCCCAGGAGGCGCGAGCGCTCGGCGAGGACCGTCCCGATGACCGGCGAGGTCACGAACAACGCCGCCCCGGTCGAGACGGACCAGCCGAGGAGGCGGTGGCGGGCTCCGCGTCGCCGGCGCTGTGCCGGCGCCAGCAGCAGGAACACGCCGTGCACCACGATGATCAGGCCGAGGGGGACGAAGGTCGCGATCGACCCGGCGAGGACCGCGCCGTACCCGATCCACCAGCGTCGGCGGTGACGCCGGGAGGCCACGAGCAGCAGCACGGTGACCCAGACGGCCAGGGCGACCGACAGGGCGTAGGGCCGGGCCTCGGCGGCCTCGAGCGTGAAGCGGGGCAGCACCGCGAAGACCGCGGCGGCCAGCAGCGCGGTGCGACGGGTCGTCAGCATCCGCGTCAGGACGAGCACCCCGGCCGCCCCGGCCCCGACGAAGACGGCCGACGGGAACCTCGTGGCCACCTCGGCCTCGCCGAAGGCGCCGACCCAGAAGTGCATGAAGAGGTAGTAGACCGTGTGCACCGCGTCGCGCTGGTACACGAACGCCAGCAACTCGCCGAGGGGGAGGCGCGCCACCTGCAGCGTCGTGGCCTCGTCGCTCCAGTACGAGGGCACCCAGCTGAACGCGGCCCCGAGCAGCAGGGCCGCGAGTCCGGCGACGAGCGGGTCGAGCCACCGGCTGCGGAGGGAGACGACCGCGGGGTCGTGGCCGATGCTCACGAGACGGTCCCACCAGTGGCGATGCCGCGGTGCCCATCACCGGCCATGCCGCGGTGCCCACCACCGGCCATGCCGTTAAACGAGTCAGGCCCCGCCTGAGCGGGGCCTTCTGTGGCTGGACACGGCATCGATCCGTGGACCTTTCGATTTTCAGTCGAACGCTCTACCAACTGAGCTACCCAGCCGTGAGGGCCCGAAGCCCCCAGGCGATGAACTCGCCTTGGCGACCCTGACCGGACTTGAACCGGCGACCTCCGCCGTGACAGGGCGGCGCGCTAACCAACTGCGCTACAGGGCCAAACTTGCTGCTGTGACACAGCGTACTCGATGTTCTGTTGTGATTGGTGCAGGTGATGCCTCGGTGCTGTCTTGCAGTGGTGCTGGTGACCCCAACGGGATTCGAACCCGTGCTGCCGCCGTGAAAGGGCGGTGTCCTAGGCCACTAAACGATGGGGCCGTGTCCGAGGACGTCATAGCAACCGATCACAGAGCATACGGATGATCGCGGGGAAAAGCAAAACGAGGGCGACGGCGGGTGCTGCGCGCGCCTCCTCGTCCCCTGTCGTGGTCGGGCGACACGCTCGCCACTCCGTCTCGGCTGCCCCGCGTTCACCGACTCGACGGCTAGTTTCAAGTCGTTCTTGAGAGTTCGGGGTCGACCGCCGGTCGACCGTCCGGCGGCGTCGCGTCCGCGGCGCTGTACGGGACCGGGCGTCGGCGATACCGTGTCCTGCACGGCGACCCCGGCGCGACCGGCCGGGCTCGATGCCGTCACGATGAATCGGAACCACTCGATGACCTCCACCCGCCGCACCGGGCGCCCGCGCCTCGTGAGCCTCACCTCGGGCCCGCTCGCTCCGTCGTCGCGCCTGGCCCGCATCGTCGTGACCGTGGCGGCCGCGTCCCTGCTGCTCACCGCCGGCGTCGTCGGACTGCCCGCGTCGTCGGCCACGGCCGCGTCCTACCCGTCGTGGGAGGACGTCCAGAAGGCTCGCGGCGACGAGACCGCGAAGCAGGCCGAGATCACCAACCTCGAGGGCATCCTCACCCAGATGCAGGCCGACCTCGACGCCGCGAACACCGAGGCCGAGAAGCGCGGTGACGAGCTGCAGAAGGCCCAGTCCGCCTACGACGACGCCCAGTACAAGACCGCCCAGCTGCAGTCGCAGGCCGACTCCGCCGACCAGGTGGCCGCGGCCAGCGAGGAGCGGGCGGGTCAACTCGCCGCGCAGCTCGGTCGCTCCGGTGGCACCAACGGCGTCAGCGGCACCCTGATCGCCGACCCGGGGGAGGCCGGGCAGCTGCTCTACAAGCTCGGTGCGATGAGCAAGCTCACCGAGCAGGCCGACGGCATCTACGCGCAGGCCACGCAGGACCGCAACACCGCACAGGGGCTCAGCGACCAGGCCGCCGTCGCCGAGGCCGCCCTCGCCGTGCTGGCCGACGAGGCACAGCAGGCCCTCGCCGACGCGAACGACGCCGCCCAGGCCGCGAGCGACGCCCTCGCCGCACAGCAGGAGAACCAGGCGCGGCTCCAGGCCCAGCTCGAGACCCTGAAGACCAACGTCGACCACACCGAGGCCGAGTACCAGAAGGGCGTCGAGGAGTCACGGGCCGCCGCGGCCGCCGCGGCGGCGGCGACCAACGGCACGGCCCTCGGGGTCGTCTCGCCCCAGGGCTGGACGCGCCCCGCCGGCGGCAACATCTCGAGCGGCTTCGGCATGCGCGTCAACCCCGTGACGCACGCGTACATCCTTCACGCCGGCACCGACCTCGCCGCAGGCTGCAACACGCCCATCTACGCCGCCACCGCGGGCGTCGTCAGCTACGCCGGCTGGTACGGCGGCTACGGCAACTTCGTGCTGATCGACCACGGCAACGGCGTCACGACCGGGTACGGCCACCAGCCGAACGGCGGCATCATGGTCAGCGTCGGGCAGGCGGTCGGCACCGGCCAGCAGATCGGGCACGTCGGCTCGACCGGCAACTCGACCGGCTGCCACCTGCACTTCGAGACCCGCGTCGGCGGCGTCGCGCAGAACCCGCAGCCGTTCATGGCGGACCGCGGCATCCGCCTCTAGGCGCCGTCTCCGCACCCCGGCACGACGAAGGGCCCGACACCACGTGGTGTCGGGCCCTTCGTCGTACCGGGGTCCGGGGAGGTCAGTGCCCCTCGTCGGCCAGCTTCGTGATGCCGGCCTCGACGATGGCCTCGGCCTCGGCGGCGTCGCCCCAGCCCTCGGTCTTGACCCACTTGCCGGGCTCGAGGTCCTTGTAGTGCTCGAAGAAGTGCTCGATCTCCTGGCGGAGGTACTCGGGCACGTCGGTGACGTCCTGGATGTGCTCCCAGCGCGGGTCCTTCGCGGGGACGGCGATGACCTTGGCGTCGCTGCCGCCGTCGTCGGTCATGTTGAAGACGCCGACCGGGCGCACCTTGACCCCGACGCCCGGGAAGAGCGGGTAGTCGAGCAGCACGAGCACGTCGACGGGGTCGCCGTCGAGGCCGAGCGTGTTCTCGAAGAAGCCGTAGTCGGTCGGGTAGACGAACCCGGTGAACAGGACGCGGTCGAGGTAGACGCGACCGGTCTCGTGGTCGACCTCGTACTTGTTGCGGCTGCCTTTGGGGATCTCGATCACGGCGTCGTACGCGGCCATGGGTGTGCTCCTTGCGATGCGTCGTTGGGGGGTCCGACCCGACGGGTCGGCGGTGTCGCTAACGTTACAAGATGCCCGACAGACCCCGCCTGACCCCCGCGACGGCCGACGTCCGACGAGCCCTGCGCGCCTCCTTGTCCGGTCACGACGAGGGCGACCTCGTGCTCGTGGCCCTCAGCGGCGGGCCGGACTCCCTCGCGCTCGCCGCGGGGCTCGCGTTCGAGGCGCCGCGTGCGGGGCTGCGCGCCGGGGCGGTCGTCGTCGACCACGACCTGCAGGGCGACTCGCGCAGCGTCGCGGCCCGCGCGGCCGAGCAGGCTCGCGGCCTGGGGCTCGACCCCGTCGTCGTCGTCCGGGTCTCGGTGGGCACCGAGGGCGGTCCCGAGGCGGCGGCCCGCACGGCCCGCTACGACGGGCTTTCGTCCGTCGCCTCCGAGCAGGGTGCCCGCACCGTGCTGCTCGGCCACACCCGCGACGACCAGGCCGAGACGGTGCTGCTCGGCCTCACCCGGGGCAGCGGTGCGACGAGCCTGAGCGGCATGGAGGCGCGCTCGGGCCTGTACGCCCGCCCCCTGTTGGTCGTCGGTCGCTCGACCACGGCGGCGGCCTGCACCGACGCCGGCCTCGAGGCCTGGGCCGATCCGCACAACGACGACCCGACCTTCACGCGGGTGCGACTGCGGCGGACCGTCCTGCCGATGCTCGAGCGCGAGCTGGGCCCGGGCATCACCGAGGCGCTCGCGCGGACGGCGGACGCGCTGCGCGAGGACTCGTCCGCCCTCGACCACTTCGCCGACGAACTGGCCGAGGAGCTGGCCGACCACGCCGAGGCGGGCATCTCGCTCGACGTCCGGGGGCTCGCCGCGAACCCGGCGGCCCTGCGTCAGCGACTGATCCGGCTCGCGGTGCAGAGCGAGTTCGGCGTCTCGCTGAGCCGCGTCCAGACCCTCGAGGTCGCCCGGCTGGTGACCGACTGGCACGGGCAGGGGGCGGTGTCGCTGCCGGGCATTACAGTGGAACGCACCGGAGGCGCGCTGCACTTCTCGGCGACCGGCGCCTCCTGAGATCCCCCTCGGCACCCCACGACCCCTGGAGCACGACACCACCATGGAACTCAGCGACATCGAGGCCGACCTGACCAGCGTGCTCTACACCGAAGAGCAGATCCACGCCAAGATCGCCGAGGTCGCCCGGCAGGTCGAGGCCGACTACGCCGGTCGCGAGCCGCTTCTGGTGGGCGTCCTCAAGGGCGCGGTCATGGTCATGGCCGACTTCTCGCGCGAGCTCAAGCTGGCCTCGGCGATGGACTGGATGGCCGTCTCGTCGTACGGCTCCGGCACCAAGTCGTCGGGCGTCGTGCGCATCCTCAAAGACCTCGACAGCGACCTGCACGGCCGCGACGTCATCATCGTCGAGGACATCATCGACTCGGGCCTCACGCTGTCGTGGCTGCTCGAGAACCTGCAGAAGCGCGGCGCGGCGTCGGTCGAGATCTTCGCGCTCTTCCGCAAGCCGGCCGCCGCCAAGGTCGCCGTCGACGTCAAGTACGTCGGCTTCGAGATCCCGAACGACTTCGTCATCGGCTACGGCCTCGACTACGACGAGAAGTACCGCAACCTCCGCGGTGTCGGGGTGCTCGCCCCGCACGTCTACAGCTAGCGGTCCGCTCCCGGGCGGGGCCGATCAAGCCCTCGGCGAACACCCATCCAGGGCATAGCAGCCCCGATGTACCCTTTTGCTCACGTTCTTCCTGCAGAAAGGTGTCGGGCGTCGCCCGTACTGACATGGACTTCAAGAAACTCTTCCGCGGTCCGATCATCTACATCGTGATCGCGGTCATCGGCATCGGCATCGGGTGGAGCCTCATCAGCGGGGCGGGCACGACGCAGATCTCGACCCAGAAGGGCCTCGAGGCGATCCAGGCCGACAAGGTCAAGTCGGCGACGATCTTCAGCAACGAGCAGCGCGTCGACCTCGTCCTGAAGGACGGCGACAAGGCCGAGCAGTTCTACTACGCGACGCCGCGTGGCTCCGAGGTCGTCGACGCCGTCACCGACGCGAACCTCGAGAACTTCGACGACACCGTCACGCAGACCAGCTGGTTCATGTCGCTGCTCAGCATCCTGCTGCCGTTCTTGATCATCGGCGTCATCTTCTGGTTCTTGCTCTCGTCCATGCAGGGCGGCGGCAGCAAGGTCATGCAGTTCGGCAAGTCCAAGGCCAAGCTCGCCTCGAAAGAGACCCCGCAGGTGATGTTCACCGACGTCGCCGGGGCCGACGAGGCCATCGAAGAGCTCGAAGAGATCAAAGAGTTCCTGAAAGAGCCCGCCAAGTTCCAGGCCGTCGGCGCCCGCATCCCGAAGGGCGTGCTGCTCTACGGCCCTCCCGGCACCGGCAAGACCCTGCTCGCCCGCGCCGTCGCCGGCGAGGCCGGCGTCCCCTTCTTCTCTATCTCGGGGTCCGACTTCGTCGAGATGTTCGTCGGCGTCGGCGCCAGCCGCGTCCGCGACCTCTTCGAGCAGGCCAAGCAGAACAGCCCGGCGATCATCTTCGTCGACGAGATCGACGCCGTCGGTCGTCACCGCGGCGCCGGCATCGGCGGCGGCAACGACGAGCGCGAGCAGACCCTCAACCAGCTGCTGGTCGAGATGGACGGCTTCGACGTCAAGACCAACGTCATCCTGATCGCGGCGACCAACCGCCCCGACGTGCTCGACCCGGCCCTGCTGCGCCCCGGCCGCTTCGACCGCCAGATCGGCGTCGACGCTCCGGGTCTCGACGGCCGCCGGCAGATCCTCGAGGTCCACGGCAAGGGCAAGCCCCTCGCCGCCTCGGTCAACCTCGAGGTGCTGGCCCGCAAGACCCCCGGGTTCACGGGTGCCGACCTGGCCAACGTCCTCAACGAGGCCGCCCTGCTCACCGCCCGCTCCAACGCGCAGCTGATCGACAACCGTGCCCTCGACGAGGCGGTCGACCGCGTCATGGCCGGCCCGCAGCGCCGCAGCCGCATCATGAACGACCACGAGAAGCTCATCACCGCGTACCACGAGGGTGGCCACGCCCTCGCCGCCGCGGCCATGCGCCACACCGACCCCGTGACCAAGATCACGATCCTGCCCCGCGGTCGGGCCCTGGGCTACACGATGGTCCTGCCCCTCGAGGACAAGTACTCGGTCACCCGCAACGAGCTGCTCGACCAGCTCACGTACGCCATGGGCGGCCGTGTCGCCGAAGAGCTGGTCTTCCACGACCCGACCACCGGTGCCTCGAACGACATCGAGAAGGCCACGGCGACCGCCCGCAAGATGGTCACCGAGTACGGCATGAGCAACAAGGTGGGCTCGGTCAAGCTCGGCCAGGCCTCCGGCGAGATGATGATGGGCCGCGACGGAAGCTCGCGCGACTACTCGGAGAACATCGCCGAGACGGTCGACGCCGAGGTCCGCGTGCTGCTCGAGCAGGCGCACGACGAGGCGTGGGAGGTCATCAACGACAACCGCGACGTGCTCGACTTCCTCGCCCGCGAGTTGCTCGAGAAAGAGACCCTCGACCACGACGAGCTCGCGAAGATCTTCAAGGACGTCCGCAAGCTGCCCGAGCGCCCGCAGTGGCTCTCGAGCGACAAGCGTCCGGTGTCCGACCGCCCGGCGATCCCGATGCCGACGAAGTCGCCCGTCGACGCCGAAGCCGTCGACGGGGGCGTCGACTCCGAGCCGACGACCAAGCCGGCCCGCACGCGCCCACCCCGCACGACGCCCGGCATCGCCACGGCCTGACGCACGATCGGCCCGACCGGCTGCGCCCAGGCGCAGCCGGTCGATAGCCTGAGGGCTCGTCCCGAGCACCGAACGGAGGTACCGCTTCGTGACCGACCCGTCCCGCGGCACCCCCGCCACGTCCGGTGGCGACGGACGTCCGCCCGCTGCGGCTCACGAGGTCGGCGCCGTGCCGTCGAAGCGACCTCGCGGTCGGGAGCGCTACCCGGCCGACGTCGTCGTGGACGCGCCCCCGGCCTCCGCCCGGGCAGCCGCCGACGAGCTCGCCGTGGGCCCGATCACGCAAGGACGTCTCGTCCTGGCGCAGAACGAGACCGCGGCCGTCCGTCCCCCGGCCCAGCTGCCGCCCGTCACGCACACGCCGGCGACCACGTCCGCGACGAGCCTCCCCGCCGAGGCGCCGGTTCCCGCAGTCCGCTCCGGACGTCGGCTCGTGGCCGGCGGTCGGTTCGAGGGGCCGCTGCACGAGCGCTCGTTCGACGACGCCGACCCCGTGCTCGAGGCGCGGCCACGACCCGATCGGCAGCGCGCCGGTTCGCACGCGGCACCCGCGGTGCGTGACCGGGTCGCGACCGGCCCGGGGTCGCACGCCGCGCCTCCTGCACCGGTTCTCCGCCGGTCGCGCGACCGATCCGGTGCTCGCCGGCCCGGCCCGCAGGTGATGGGCGTGCTCAACGTCACGCCCGACTCGTTCAGCGACGGCGGTCGTCACCTCGACATGGACGCCGCCCTGGCCCATGCCCGCGCCCTCGTCGCGCAGGGGGCCGACATCGTCGACGTGGGCGGCGAATCGACCCGGCCCGGTGCCTCTCGGGTCGAGCCCGCCGACGAGCTGCGCCGGGTGCTGCCGGTCGTGCGAGAACTCGCGGCCGAGGGGGTGCGCGTCAGCATCGACACGATGAACGCGTCGACCGCCGCCGCCGCGCTCGAGGCCGGTGCCGAGATCGTCAACGACGTGTCGGGGGGCCTCGCCGACGTCGACATGGCCCGGGTCGCCGCCGAGAGCGGCCGCACCTTCGTGGTCATGCACTGGCGAGGTCGACTCGACGGCTCGGGCCAGGCACCCGCCGCGGCGTCACGCGACTACGACGGCGACGTCGTCGGCACCGTCGCCGACGAGCTCGCCGCGCGGGTCGACGACCTCGTGACCCGCGGCGTCGACCCGTCCGCGATCGTGCTCGACCCCGGGCTGGGGTTCTCCAAGGACGCCACCCAGAACTGGCAGCTGCTCGCCCACCTCGACGTGGTCGGCCGGCTCGGCCTGCCCGTGCTCGTCGCCGCGTCGCGCAAGCGGTTCCTGGCCGACCTCCTGCCCGAGGGGGCGCCGCCCACCGACCGCGACCCCGCGACCGCCGTGATCAGCGTGCTGGCGGCCCAGGCCGACGTCTGGGGCGTGCGCGTCCACGACGTCGCCGGCACCCGCGTCGCCCTCGACGTGCTGCAGGCCTGGACCGAGGCCGCGGTGGCTCCCCGCCGACCGGCGAGGCACGCGTGACCGGCGTCGTGAGCGGGCCCGACGGCCTGCCCGCGTGCGAGCCCGAGCCGGTCACCGAGCACGAGCCCGAGTCGGTCCCCGAGCACGAGACGGTCGGCGGGCCCGTGCCGGTCCTCCGGGCGACCGGCCTCGACGTGCTGCGCCTCAGCGGCGTCCGGGCGACCGGCCACCACGGCGTCTTCGACCACGAGCGCCGTGACGGGCAGGAGTTCGTCGTCGACGTCGTCGTGCACCTCGACACCACCCCGGCGGCGTCCGGGGACGACCTCGGCGAGACCGTGCACTACGGCGTCCTGGCCGAAGAACTCGTGGCCGCCGTCGAGCGCGACCCGGTCGACCTGATCGAGACCCTCGCCGAGCGCCTCGCCGGCGTCGTGCTCGCGCACCGTGCGGCGGTCTCGACCGAGGTGACCGTGCACAAGCCGGGCGCCCCGATCACCGTGCCCTTCGGCGACGTGTCGATCACCATCAGCCGGGAGCGCGCGTGAGCGGCCCGAGCACGAGCGGCCCGAGCACGAGCGGCCCGAGCACGGGCGGCCCGAGCACCGGTGCGTCGAGCACGGCCGCGCCGCGCGTCCGGCGTGCGGTGATCGCCCTCGGCTCGAACCTCGGCGATCGCGACACCCTGCTGCGCGAGGCCGTCCGGGCCGTCGACGCGACCCCCGGCATCACGGTCGTCGCGGCCTCCGCGCCCGTGTCGTCGACCGCCGTCACGCTCGACGGCCTCGATCCGGGCAAGCCGACCTACCTCAACGCCGTGCTGCTCGCCGACGTCATGCTCGACGACGACGCCCTGCTCGACGCGCTGCAGGCGATCGAGGCCACGCACGGGCGCACCCGCGAGGTGCGCTGGGGCGACCGGACCCTCGACCTCGACGTCGTCGCCCTCGACGACGAGCGCATCGACACCGAGCGCCTGCAGGTGCCGCATCCCCGCGCCGCCGAGCGCGCGTTCGTGCTCGAGCCCTGGCTCGAGCTGGACCCGGAGGCGCGGCTCGCCGGAGCCGGGCGGGTCGCCGACCTGGCGTCCCGGCTCACCGAGCGCACCCGTCCCGTGCCGGGAGCGACCTCGCTGCTGGACCCCGCGCCCGAGCCCCCGTTGCTCGACACCACGTCCGACCACGGGTTCGCGCACGACCCGACCACCGACCCCAGCCCAGGAGCCCCGTGAAGCACACCCGCCCCTCCACCCTGGTCGGCCTGATCATCGTGGCCGTGGCCGCCGGCTTCGTCCTCGACTCGGTGTTGGTCGCCATGCGTCAGCCCTCGATCGTGCTGCCCTTCGCGCTCGGCCTCGTGCTGCTCGGCATCGGCGGCGTCGTCGTCTCGATGGCCGTGCCCGTGCACCGGGTCGCGACCGGGTCGAGCAAGGAACGCGTCGACCCCTACTACGCGACCCGCGTGCTGCTGCTGGCCAAGGCGAGCAGCCTGGCCGGTGCCCTGTTCGGCGGCTTCGCCGGGGGAGTCCTGCTGTTCGTCCTGTCCCGTGGCGTGGGGGTCGCTGTAGGCTCGCTCGTGCCCGCGATCGTCGCCGTCGTCGGCGGTGCGGGGCTGCTGGTGGCCGGCATCGTCGCCGAGCGCATGTGCACCGTCCCGCCCGCCGACGACGAGCACGGCCAGGGCTCGGGCACACAGGCGGTCTGACCGCCTGCGGTCCCACCACCGCCGACCGACCGCTGCCGACCGGAAGAGACGCCGACATGGACCGACTCGACATCCCCGACGCCGAGTGGAACCGCGTCTCGCCCAAGTACGTCTGGCCCGAGCTGATCGGCTACCTCGTCACCGGCCTGATCGTGGCCGGTGCCACCGTCCCGCTCTGGCTGATCGGCCAGTGGTGGACCTACGCGATCACCGCCGTCGTGGTGGTCGTCACCGTCGTGGTCGCCGCCCTGACCCCCCGTCGCGTCCGAGCGATCGGCTACCAGCTGCGCGAGGACGACCTGCTGCTGCGCAAGGGCATCCTGTACCTGCGCGTCGTGGCAGTGCCCTACGGGCGCATGCAGCTCATCGACATCAACCGGGGCCCGGTCGTCCGGGCGCTCGGCCTCAGCGACCTGAAGTTCGTCACCGCGGCCGCGGCGTCGGCCGTGACGATCCCGGGCGTCCCCGCCGACGAGGCCGAGCGGCTGCGCGACCGCCTCGTCGAGCTGGCCGAATCGCGTCGGGCCGGCCTGTGAGCGACCCCCGCACCGGGGCGGACGGCGGCGGGGGCCGACCCGCGCCTCCGGACGTCGCCGCGCTCACCGACGGCGAGTGGCACCGCCTGCACCCGGCCACCCCGCTGCTCAAGGGCGGCATCGCCCTGGCCGCGGTGCTCGTCATCCTGTTCAACAACGCGCGCGAGTACGTGGTCGAACTGTTCGTGCCCGGCGGTCGGCGGGGTGACGAGGGCGACCCGTTCGGGTACGTCGTCGACAAGGGCTGGCTGGGCCTGCTGCTGCTCGCCGTGGTCGTGGTGATCGCCCTGTTCGTGGGCGGGTTCTGGTTGTCGTGGCGCATGCACACCTTCCGGGTCGGCGAGGACGTCGTCGAGGTCCGCAGCGGCATCGTGTTCCGCACGAACCGGCGGGCGCGGCTCGACCGCATCCAGGGCATCAACATCCAGCGTCCCTTGCTGGCCCGCGTCTTCGGCGCCGCCAAGCTCGAGGTCACCCAGGCCGGGCAGGACGCCAACGTCACCCTCGCCTACCTGCGGTCGGCGTCCGCGGACGACCTGCGCCGCGAGATCCTGCGGCGCGCGGGCGGGGCGCAGCAGACGCACGCCCCGGCCCCGAGCGCGCCCGGTGCGCCGGTCGATGCGCGAGGCGCGGGCACGGGCGATGCGACGGACGTGGCCGCCGTCGCCGGGACCTCGACCCCCGGTCGGACCGGCGCCCCCGCCCCGCACCGGCAGGGCTTCGGCGGTCTGGTCGAGCAGCGCGCCCACGAGTTCCTCGCACCCGAGCTCGACCCCGACGAGGCACCGCCCCGGTCGGTCGTGGCCCTCTCGCCCGGTCGCCTCATCGGTTCGACCGTCCTGAGCGGTTACACGCTGTTCCTCCTGGCGGCGGTCGTGGCGATCGTGATCAGCGTGGTCACGACGGGCGAGTGGTTCCTGCTCTTCGTGCTGCTGCCGGCCGTGCTCGGCTCGGGCGGGTTCTACGTCAACCGCATCACGAAGTCGCTGCGCTACACGATCGCCGGCACGCGCGACGGAGTCCGCATCGGCTACGGCCTCTTCTCGACCTCGAACGAGACGCTGCCGCCCGGCCGCATCCACTCGATCAAGGTCAGCCAACCGCTGCTCTGGCGCCCGTTCGGCTGGTGGGACGTCAAGATCAACCGCGCCTCGCGTTCGAGCACGAAGGGTGCCGCCGGGCAGGAGAACACGACGATCCTGCCGGTCGGCGACGAGGACGACGTCCGCCGCGTCCTCGAACTCGTCCTGCCCGAGCTGGTCGGCGTGGCCGCCGTGGGCGTCGCCGCCGAGGAGGCGCGGGCCGGGTCGCCCGCACCGGCGGACGCCCCCGAGGCGGTCGCCTCCGCGGCGGTCCCGGTGGCCGACGCCTCCTCGACCGGCGAGGCCGCGCCTCCTGCCGTCGGGGGTGAGGGGACCGACGACGAGACGTCCGCGACCGGCGCTGCCGCGCCTCCTGCCGTCCGCGACGCCGTCGAGGCGACCACCGAGCACACCCTGTCGCTCGTCGAGGGCGGGCTCAGGTCGAGCGGCACCGACGGCGGTTTCACCGTGTCTCCGCGCCGGGCCGCCGTGCTGCGCTGGTTCTCGTGGCGGCGCAACGGGTTCCGCTCGGCGCCGGGTGCGCTGTTGCTGCGCAAGGGCGCGATCTGGCGCCAGCTCGTCATCGTGCCGCTGCCCCGGGTGCAGAGCGTCGGCCTGGTGCAGGGTCCGTTGCGCCGCCGGCTCCGCCTCGCGACCGTGCACCTGCACACGGTCCAGGGGCCGATCGTCGCCGAGATCGGCGCACTCGACCAGGACGACGCCCTCGGCTTCTTCACGACCGCCGGTCGCGAGGCCGTCGCCGCCGCCCACGCCGACCGCACCCACCGCTGGAGCGAGGAGACCCCGTGACCGACCCGTCGACCGGCGGCCCCTCCCTCGGTGGCCCGTCCCTCGGTGGCCCACGCGCCGCACCGCGCGACCCCCGGCCGACCGCGCGCGGCGCCGACCGGCGCAGCGGCCGTCTCGGCGTCGGCATCGTCGGCGCCGGTCGGGTCGGACCCGTGCTCGGTGCCGCGCTCGCCGCCGCCGGTCACGCGATCGTCGGCATCTCGGCCGTGTCCGAGCGCAGCCGCGACCGAGCCGAGGCGATCCTGCCGGGCGTGCCCGTGCTGACCGTGCCCGAGATCGTCGAGCGCAGCGAGCTCGTCCTGCTCGCCGTCCCCGACGACCAGCTGGCCGACCTCGTCCAGGGCCTGGCCGCGACGGGCACCTGGCAGCCCGGCCAGCTCGTCGTGCACACCTCGCCCCGGCACGGGCTCGAGGTGCTCCGGCCCGCCCTCTCGTCGGGGGCGATCCCGCTGGCGATCCACCCGGCCCTCGCCTTCACGGGCACGACCATCGACCTCGTCCGGCTGCGCGACGCCTGGTGCGCCGTCACCGCGCCGACCCCGGTCCAGCCGATCGGCCAGGCGCTCGTCGTCGAGATGGGAGCCGAGCCCGTCATCGTGGCCGAGGCCGACCGGCCGCGTTACGCCGAGGCCATCGCGACGGCCACCGAGTTCTCGGCCGCGATCGTCGCGCAGTCGGTCGGACTGCTGACCGAGCTGGGCCTGCCCGAGCCGGGCCGGCTGCTCGCGCCGCTGATGCGGTCGGCCATGGACGCCGCCCTCGGCGAGGCCGGGGGCGCGGCCGGCCCCGGTACCATCGACATGGCCTCGTTCGACGACGGCCCCACCGCGTTCGGTGACCCGCGCGCTTGACCCGGCCCGCGCCTCCCGCCCCCCCTCCACCACCCCAGGAGCACCTGACACATGACCGCCGCGCCCGACCCGACCACCACCCCCGACGACGAGGCGGCCACCGCCGCGCGCGAGGCGTCGGAGCAGAAGCAGGTGCGGCTCGACAAGCGCGCCCGCCTGCTCGAGGCCGGCGTCGAGGCGTACCCGGTCGGCGTGCCGATCACCGACACGATCGGTGCGGTCCGCGCCCGGTACGCCGAGCTCGAGACCGACAGCCGCTCGGGTGACGTCGTCGGGCTGGCCGGTCGCGTCGTGCACGCCCGCAACACGGGCAAGCTCTGCTTCGCCGCGCTCCAGGCCGGCGACGGCAGCCGAATCCAGGCCATGGTCTCGCTCGCCGAGGTCGGCGAGCAGCGCCTCGCCGACTGGAAAGAGCTCGTCGACCTGGGCGACCACGTCTTCGTCAAGGGCGAGGTCATCTCGTCCCGTCGCGGCGAGCTGTCGATCATGGTCGGCGAGTGGTCGATCGCGGCCAAGGCGATCCTGCCGCTGCCGAACCTGCACTCCGAGCTCAGCGAGGAGACGCGCGTGCGTCAGCGCTACCTCGACCTGATCGTGCGCGACCAGGCCCGCGCCACCGTCCGCGCCCGGGCCGCCGCGGTCTCGTCGCTGCGCCGCACCTTCGACTCGTACGAGTACCTCGAGGTCGAGACGCCCATGCTGCAGACCATGCACGGCGGCGCCGCGGCCCGACCGTTCCAGACGCACAGCAACGCCTTCGACACCGAGCTGTACCTGCGCATCGCGCCCGAGCTGTTCCTCAAGAGGGCCGTCGTCGGTGGCATCGACCGCGTCTTCGAGATCAACCGCAACTTCCGCAACGAGGGCGCCGACTCGACGCACTCGCCCGAGTTCGCGATGGTCGAGGCGTACCAGGCCTACGGCGACTACGACCAGATGGCCCGCCTGACCCAAGAGCTCGTGCAGAACGCCGCCATGGCCGTCTCCGGCTCGCACCTCGTCACCCTCGCCGACGGCACCGAGTACGACCTCGGCGGCGAGTGGGCCCGCGTGCCGATGTACGAGTCGCTCAGCGAGGCCGCCGGAGTCGAGATCACGCCGTCGACCACCGTCGCCGACCTGCAGGCGCTCGCCGCCACCGTCGACCTGGTCGTGCCGCACGAGACCCACGGCAAGCTCGTCGAAGAGCTCTGGGAGCAGTTCGTCAAGCCGTCGCTCGACCGCCCGACCTTCGTGGTCGACTTCCCGGTCGACACGAGCCCGCTCGTCCGCCAGCACCGCTCGAAGCCCGGCGTCGTCGAGAAGTGGGACCTCTACGTCCGCGGCTTCGAGCTCGCCACCGCGTACTCCGAGCTGGTCGACCCCGTGATCCAGCGCGAGCGCTTCGTCGAGCAGGCCGCCCTCTCGGCCCGCGGTGACGCCGAGGCCATGCGCCTCGACGACGACTTCCTCACCGCACTCGAGCACGGCATGCCGCCGAGCGGCGGCATGGGCATGGGCATCGACCGCCTCCTGATGGCGATCACGGGCCTCGGCATCCGCGAGACGATCCTCTTCCCGCTGGTCAAGTAGCGCCCGCGCTCGCGTTCGCGCCCGCGCCCGCGCTCGCGCGGGGGTACGGGCGCTCGCGCGTCGGGTGCAGGAGGCGCGGTGCCGGTCGGGCCCCGCGCCTCCGTCGTCTCGGCGTCGAGAGGTGCACGTGGTTTTCCCCGGGAGGGCGACGTACCCTGGTCGGGTGCCTGAGTCCCTTGCCGGAGCCATCGTCTTCTCCGTGACGCCCACCATCCTCGTGGGCCTCATCTTCTGGTTCATCGTCCGGGCACTGCTGCGCTCCGACCGCACCGAGCGGGCCGCCTACGCCAAGGTCGAGGCCGAAGAGCGCGCCCGGGCCGAGGCGGAAGAGCGCGCCGAGTCGCGTGAGCTGTCCGGCCGCGCCGGCGCGACCGGTACCTCGGGCCTGTCCGACCGGTCGGACCTGTCCGACCGCTCGGGCCGCCGCGCGGTCTAGTCCGGCCTCTCCCGCCACCGGGTGGTCGCCGAGGGGTGCGCCGGTGACGGGCGCGCCGGTGACGCCGGCGTCCTCAGGTCACGGCACCGCGCCTCCTGGGCTCGCGGTGCCGTTCGTCGTACCCCGACAGATCGGCCGCCGAGTTTCCGGTGAGCGACCTGGGAATGTGTACCCCCGGCGTGATAGCGGCCGCCTATACCCGTTCCGGGCTGCTGTCAAACGTCGTTCGCCTTCGTACCCCGTCGGCGTCGAAACTCTGGATGTGCGCTCGGAGTAGTCCCGTCAGGGCCTGCACCAGCTTTTTTCCGCACGCCCCCGCACGCCAGACTCGAAGTACGCCGACGAGCTTCACGAACTAATCGACGCGACACCAGGTCAGTACTCGAGCAGGGAGAGAACGATGACGACCACTTCCGTCACCACGCGCAACACCACCACAGCAACCGACGACACCGAGGTCGAGGTCCTGTCGCAGGTCCGAGGGGCCTCCACCGACCAGGTCGGCGACTACCTCCGCCACATCGGCCGCATGCCGCTGCTCGACGCAGCGGAAGAGACCGAGATCGCCCGCCGCATCGAGGTCGGCCTGTTCGCCGGCGAGAAGCTCAAAGAGCTGCAGGCGGCCGACGCGGTCAAGAAGAACCGCACCAAGGCCCACGCCGAGATGCTCCGCGACCTCCGCTGGCTGCAGCACGACGGCGAGCGTGCGAAGGACCGCATGATCACCGCGAACCTCCGCCTCGTCGTCAGCATCGCCAAGCGCTACACGCAGCGCGGCCTGCCCTTCATGGACGTCATCCAGGAGGGCAACCTCGGCCTCGTCCGTGCCGTCGAGAAGTTCGACTACACGCAGGGCTACAAGTTCTCGACCTACGCCACGTGGTGGATCCGCCAGGCCATCGCCCGCGGCCTCGCCGACAAGGCGCGCGCCATCCGCATCCCGGTGCACACCGTCGAGCGCATCAACCGCATCTCGCGGGCCGAGCGTGACCTGACCGTCGACCTGGGCCGTGCGCCCACCGTCGACGAGGTGGCCGAAGAGGTCGCCATGGACGTCGCCGACCTCATCGAGCTGAAGTCCCGTTCGCACGAGCCGGTGTCGATCCACACCGTCGTCGGCGATGCGGAAGACAGCGAACTGGGCGACTTCATCGAGGACGAAGAGACCCCGTCGCCCACGCAGGCCACCGAGAGCTCGCTGCTCAACCGCGACATGCACGCCCTCGTGGCGACGTTGCCCGAAGACGAGGCGCGCGTCATCCGCATGCGCTTCGGCCTCGACGACGACCAGCCGATGACCCTCGACGAGATCTCGAAGCGCGTCCACTCGTCGCGCCAGGCCGTCTCGCGCGTCGAAAGCCGTGCCCGCCTCCGCATGTTCGCGAAGGCCGTGAGCCAGGACCTTCAGCTCTACCTTCAGTAGGTCGCAGGCCGCACCACGTCAGGGCCGTCGCCCGGGTCACCCCGGGCGGCGGCCCTTCGTCGTGCCCGGGCCCCTCGCGTCTCGCGTCTCGCGTTTCGGGTCTCGCGTCTCGCGTCGGGGGTCGAGTGGTCCCGAATCGTCCTTCCCCGCGTCATGAAGGACGATTTGGGACCACTCGACCGCTCGGTGGGACGCGAACGGCTCGTCCCCAACGAGCGAAGGGGGGCGGTCGTGCACAGAGACGTCACGAGAGGAGGTGCGGGTCGGGTTCTGCCGACAAGGTCGCGTCATGCCCCGGATCGCCATCCCCCGAGAACTCGAACAGCCCTTCTCCGTCGCGCAGGGCAGGGCCGCGGGTCTCGGTACCGAGAGGATGCGGGGGCCGGATCTCGCGCGACCACACCACGGGGTGAGGGTCGCCGCCGACGGACACCCGATCGAGACCGTCGCCGACAGGGCCCGAGGCTTGGTGCCGGTCATGATCGACGGGTGGTGTTTCTCCCACGTCACGGCCCTGGCGCTCTGGGGGTTGCCCGTCCCCGCCAGGGTGGACCGCGGACAGGAGCCGCTGCACGTCAGCAGTTCGACGGGACGCAGCGTCCGTCGGAACGGTGTCGTGGGACATCGCGCTGCTCCCGAGCCGCTGGGACTCGTCGACGGGCTCCCGGTCGTCGAGCCGATCTCGGCGTGGGTGCGCTCAGGGCAGCTGTTGTCCCTCGACGAACTCGTCCGGATCGGTGACGCCCTCGCCGGATCGTGGTCGCCCCTGCCCGAGGCGCGGCGCCGGCCACTCGACGAGCTGGACCGGGCGATCCTCGAGGTCGGACGAATTCGCGGCATCACGAGCGTGCGAGAGGCTCGAGCGGTGGTGCGGCCAGCGGTCGAGTCGCCGAAGGAGACCGAACTTCGTCTGCTCCTGACCCGGGCGGGACTCCCCGAACCCGAGATCAACATCCGTACGTACGACCAGGACGGGCGATACCTCGGCAAGCCCGACCTCCGGTACGCGTGGTGCAGGCTCGCGATCGAATACGAGGGCGACGAGCACCGTCGTGACCCGTCGAGGTTTCGGCGGGATATCCGGCGCCGTGAGAGGTTCGCCGATGCCGGTTGGCGCACCGTCCGGTGCACGGACGACGACCTGCACGGGCGCCGGGCGGACGAACTCGTCGCCCGCGTCCGTCGCTTGCTGTCATGAGGCGCGTCGCGCCCGGCGCCCGCGCGTCATGCGCCCCGCGCCCCGCGCGTGTCACGCACGGCGACGATCGAGTGGTCTCGAATCGTCCTTCAGGCGTGGACGAGCAACGATTCGGGACCACTCGACCGGCGGCCGGCGGGAGAACGACCGTCGACAGGGGAGGCGCGGGGCGGTACCGTGGGCGGACCAGGGCCACGAGGTGGCCGGGCCACGAGACACTCCACGAGAGGGGTGATGAGCATGACTGCTGTCAACGCATGCCACGCGTACCCCACTCACCCCGAGACCCTCCGCCCGTAGCGACAGCCGCGCGACGCTCGTCGCGCCCGCCGGGCCGGTCTCACGCCTCCCCTGGAGCACCGCTTGTCCTTCTCCGACGATTTCGTCGTCCCCACCTTCTCCGCCGTCGACCCCGACTCCGACGCCGACCAGCGCTGGTCCACCTGGCCGGCCGCCACCCCCACCGAACGCGGGCCCCGGCCCTGGCCCGCCTGGGTCGTGACCTCCGCGGCCGCGATCGACACCGAGCTCGGCGTCGTCAAGACCGGCAAGGAGGCCGACGTCCACCTGATCGACCGAGCCGTGCCGACGGTCGTCGTGCTGGGCGCCGGTGACGGAGCCCGCGCCTCCTTGCTGGCCGCGAAGCGGTACCGCGGGCCCGAGCAGAGCGACTTCCACCGTTCGTCGGAGTACCGGGAGGGCCGACGGGTCCGCAACACCCGCGACGGCCGGGCGATGGCTCGCGGCTCGGCGCACGGCCGCCGGGTACAGGCCGGGCTCTGGGCCGCGGCCGAGTTCGACGCACTCTGCCGAATGCACTCCCTCGGCGTCGCCGTGCCGTACCCGGTTCAGATCAGCGGCACCGAGATCCTGATGGAGTTCGTCGGGCACGGGGTCGAAGCCGCGCCACGCCTCGCCCAGCTCAAGGACGACGGCGCCACCCTCTGGCCGCTGTTCGAGCAGGTGCACGAGATCGTGATCGGCTTCGCCCGGGCCGGCTTCGCGCACGGGGACCTCTCGCCGTACAACCTGCTCGTCCACGATGGACGGGTCGTCGCCATCGATGTGCCCCAGCTGGTCGACGTCGCGAGCAACCCGACCGGCGTCGAGCTGCTCGAACGCGACTGCCGCAACGTCTGCGCCTGGTTCGCCCGGCGCGGGTTCGTCCGCGACCCCGAGCAGGTCTTCGCCGAGGCGTTGGGCGAGGTGTACTAGGCCGGGGCCGCGCCGAACCCGCCCGCGTTCGTGACGACTGCCCCGGGCCGCACGACGGCGGCAGAACGCAGGAGGCGCGGCGCGCGATCACCGCGCACCGCGCCTCCTGAAGGCGAGCGCGTCGGTGCCCGGGGCTGATGCCCCTGGGCAGCGGAGGCGGCCGCGTCAGTGCAGGGGGCTGATGCCGGTGACGGCGGTGTCGTCGTCGTGGGCGACGCCGGCGAGGCCGCCGGCGCGTTCGGCTCGCTCGCGGAAGCGGGCCCGGACGTCGGTGGGGACGAGCTCGAGCAGTTGGTCTTCTCGCAACGGCAGGTCGAGCAGGCTGAGCTTCAGGCGGCCCTTGCGACCGTGTCGGTCGGCGTCCAGCCGGATGACCTGGCCGGCGTCGCGCCGCAGCACGAGCCTGATGACGCAGCCCTCGCTGACGTCGGCGACCACGCGCCCGTCGACCTCGAGCGCGGCCGAGTGCGTGCCGTCGCCGATCTCGAAGCGCAACTTCTCTCGCGGGCCGAGGACGACCGAGCGGTCGATGCCCGACATCGGCGCCACCGGGGTGACCACGACGGCCGCGATCGCGGGGGACAGGATCGGCCCGCCCGCGGCGTAGTTGTAGGCGGTCGACCCGGCGGGGGTGGCCGCGACGATCGCGTCGGCCTTGTAGTAGCCGTAGGGCGTCTCGTCGAGGACGAGGTCGGCCGAGACGACGCCCTCGCCCGGACGGCGGGCCACCGAGACGTCGTTGAAGGCCAGGTAGGTGTTCTCGAAGCCGGATGCCGAGTGCGTGACCTCGAGGGCGTGGTGCGCCTCGAGCGAGAACTGCTTCTGGCCGACGCGGTCGAGCGCCTCGGGCAGTTCGTGCGGCTCGACCTCGACCAGGAAGCCCACGTTGCCGTAGTTGACCCCGAGCACGGGCACGGGACGTTCGGCGACGAGCCGCATGGCGCCGAGCATCGTGCCGTCGCCGCCGAGGGCCACCACGACGGTGACGCGCTCGCGGAAGGTGCGCTCGTCGACCAGCTCGACGCCGTCGCCGACCCGTGCCGCGTCGGAGGTCATGGCGACGAGGTGCGCCTGTGAGCGGGTCGTCCAGCCGCGGATGATCTCGACGCTGTCGAGCACCGACTTCGTGGGGTGCGGAACGAGGCCGACCGTGAACTTGCCCATGGACGCGAGGCTAGCCGCCACCCCTGTCAGCGCGCCCCGTCAGCCCGCCTGCGCACTGCTCTATGCCCCCAGCGAACAGGGGCAGATTAAGCCGCGGGGCCTGGTTACTCTCTCTGTAAACCGGTGCCGAACCCTGCGGGCGCCAGATGCACATTCGGTGGCGACAACCACCCCGCCACCTAGGGAGCAAAGAAGATGTTCGAGAGATTCACCGACCGTGCCCGTCGCGTCGTCGTCCTCGCCCAAGAAGAGGCGAAGATGCTGAACCACAACTACATCGGCACCGAGCACATCCTGCTTGGTCTGATCCACGAGGGCGAAGGCGTCGCCGCCAAGGCCCTCGAGTCGCTGGGCATCTCGCTCGACGCCGTGCGCGAGCAGGTGCAAGACATCATCGGCCAGGGCCAGCAGCAGCCGACCGGCCACATCCCCTTCACGCCTCGTGCGAAGAAGGTCCTCGAGCTGAGCCTGCGCGAGGCGCTGCAGCTCGGCCACAACTACATCGGCACCGAGCACATCCTGCTCGGCCTCATCCGCGAGGGTGAAGGAGTGGCCGCTCAGGTGCTCGTGAAGCTCGGCGCCGACCTCAACCGGGTCCGCCAGCAGGTCATCCAGCTCCTCTCCGGCTACCAGGGGAAAGAGGCGGTGGCCGTGGGCGGCGAACAGACCCAGGGCGCGCAGGGCGGCAGCCAGGTGCTCGACCAGTTCGGTCGCAACCTGACGCAGGCCGCGCGCGACAACAAGCTCGACCCGGTCATCGGGCGCGAGAAAGAGATGGAGCGGGTCATGCAGATCCTCTCCCGTCGCTCGAAGAACAACCCCGTCCTGATCGGTGAGCCCGGCGTCGGCAAGACCGCCGTCGTCGAGGGCCTGGCCCAGGCGATCGTCAAGGGCGAGGTCCCCGAGACGCTGAAGGACAAGCAGCTCTACTCGCTCGACCTCGGTTCGCTCATCGCCGGCAGCCGCTACCGCGGTGACTTCGAGGAGCGCCTGAAGAAGGTCACCAAAGAGATCCGCACGCGCGGCGACATCATCGTCTTCATCGACGAGATCCACACCCTCGTGGGTGCGGGTGCCGCCGAGGGCGCCATCGACGCCGCGTCGATCCTCAAGCCGCTGCTCGCCCGTGGAGAGCTGCAGACGATCGGTGCGACCACGCTCGACGAGTACCGCAAGCACTTCGAGAAGGACGCAGCCCTCGAGCGCCGCTTCCAGCCCGTGCAGGTCAACGAGCCCTCGCTGCCCCACGCGATCAACATCCTCAAGGGGCTGCGCGACAAGTACGAGGCCTTCCACAAGGTGTCCATCACCGACGGCGCCATCGTCGCGGCGGCGAACCTCGCCGACCGCTACGTCAGCGACCGCTTCCTGCCCGACAAGGCCATCGACCTGATCGACGAGGCCGGCGCCCGCCTGCGTCTGTCGATCCTGTCCGCACCGCCCGAGCTGCGCGAGTTCGACGAGCGCATCGCCGGCGTCCGCGGCCAGAAAGAGGGCGCGATCGAGGACCAGGACTTCGAGAAGGCCGCCTCGCTGCGCGACGAGGAGAAGAAGCTGCTCGGTGAGCGCCTCCGTCTCGAGAAGACGTGGCGTTCGGGCGAGGCCGGAGCCGGCGGAACCGTCGACGAGGGCATCATCGCCGAGGTCCTGGCCCAGGCCACGGGCATCCCGGTCTTCAAGCTCACCGAAGAAGAGACCTCGCGTCTCGTCTTCATGGAGAAGGCCCTGCACCAGCGCGTCATCGGACAAGAGCAGGCCATCGCGGCCCTCTCGAAGACCATCCGCCGCACGCGTGCCGGCCTGAAGGACCCCAAGCGTCCCTCCGGGTCGTTCATCTTCGCCGGGCCCACGGGCGTCGGCAAGACCGAGCTGGCCAAGGCGCTCGCCGAGTTCCTGTTCGACGACGAGGGCGCGCTGATCTCGCTCGACATGTCGGAGTACGGCGAGAAGCACACCGTCTCGCGTCTGTTCGGTGCCCCTCCCGGGTTCGTCGGCTTCGAAGAAGGCGGGCAGCTGACCGAGAAGGTCCGCCGCAAGCCGTTCTCCGTGGTGCTGTTCGACGAGATCGAGAAGGCCCACCCCGACATCTTCAACTCGCTGTTGCAGGTGCTCGAAGAGGGTCGTCTCACCGACGGTCAGGGTCGTGTCGTCGACTTCAAGAACACGGTCATCATCATGACGACCAACCTCGGCACGAAGGACATCACCGGCGGCCCCGTCGGCTTCCAGATCGAGGGCGACACGGCGACCTCCTACGAGCGCATGCGTTCGAAGGTCACCGAAGAGCTCAAGAAGCACTTCAAGCCGGAGTTCCTGAACCGCGTCGACGAGACGATCGTGTTCCCGCAGCTCAACCAAGAAGAGCTTCTGCAGATCGTCGACCTGTTCGTCAAGCGCCTGTCCGACCGTCTGCTCGACCGCGACATGACGGCCGTGCTCTCGCAGTCCGCCAAGGAGCGTCTCATCGAGATCGGGTTCGACCCGTCGCTCGGTGCCCGGCCGCTGCGTCGTGCGATCCAGCACGAGGTCGAGGACCGTCTGTCCGAGCGCATCCTGCAGGGTGAGCTCAACGCGGGCGACCACGTCCAGGTCGACTTCGTCGACGGAGAGTTCACCTTCGCCACCTCGCGTCAGCCGGGTCGCGAAGAGGTCCTCGTGGGCGACGCCCCCGAGCTCGAGAGCTAGGCGCGATACCAGCACGACGGCAACACCTGCACGACAGCAACACCGAAGGAGGCGCGGGTCGCCTTCGACGCCCGGGGCGGTCTTCCACTGTGGAGGCCGCCCTTCGGCGTACCCGGGGCCGGGTCGCGAACGCGTCGCTAGGCTGGGCGGCGGCCCGCGCCTCCTCGGGTCGTGGTCTTCGAGGGAGTCCCATGTCAGACGCGGCAGACGCGCCCACCGGTGCCGACGGACTCGGCGGTGCCGACCGGCTCGGCGGTGCCGACGCGCTCGGCGGTGCCGACCGGCACGGCATCACGGTGCGGAACGCCGTCGTCAGTGATGTGCCGCACATCCAGCGGCTGTGCGAGCCGTTCGTGCAGAAGCGCATCCTGCTCGGCAAGGACCTCGTGACGCTGTACGGCGACGTGCAGGAGTTCCAGATCGCGGTCGGGCCCGACGGGGTGCCGATCGGTTGCGGCGCACTGCACGTCATGTGGGACGACCT
Organism: Frigoribacterium sp. 2355; assembly: GCF_054060695.1. Lineage (NCBI taxonomy): Bacteria > Bacillati > Actinomycetota > Actinomycetes > Micrococcales > Microbacteriaceae > Frigoribacterium > Frigoribacterium sp. 2355. The sequence continues at coordinate 292,342 of NZ_JBSSDL010000004.1, forward strand.
GGCCGAGGTGCGCACGCTCGCCCTCGACGCCGCGTGGATCCGCAAGGGGGTCGGCCACCGCCTCCTCGAGTCGCTCGAAGGGGCGGCCCGCAAGCTCGAGATCGGCCGGCTGTTCTGCCTGACGTTCGAGGTCGACTTCTTCGAGAAGCACGGGTACCTCAACGTGGGCGACGAGGGGCTCGTGCCGCCGGACGTCTACGGCGAGCTCGTCCGGTCGACCGACGAAGGTGTGGCGGAGTTCCTCGACCTGGCCCGGGTGAAGCCGAACACGCTCGGCAACTCGCGGATGCTGAAGGCGCTGCCCGCGCTGTAATCGTCCTGGTCCGAGCTCACGTTCGCTGCGGCCGGTCGAGTGGTCGCGAATCGTCCCTCGTCGCGCCGGGAAGGACGATTCGGGACCACTCGACCCGCGCCTCCTGGGCTCTGGGGGCTCGTGCGCTAGCCGAGGGCCTTGAGGAGGTCTTCCGGGTTGGCGGCCATGGTGTGCGGGCCGGCGATGTCGAAGAAGACCTGCTCGATGACGTCGAGGTGGGCCTCGAGGAAGGCGCGCAGCGAGAGCGCGTCGTAGAGCATGACCTGACGGTTCGGGTCGTCGGGGACCATCGCGGCGTAGGTGTCGTCCGACGAGAAGAGCAGCAGGATGCGCTTGTCGGTGTTCTCGCGGCCGAAGACGCGGACCTGGTCGCCTTCGTCGGGGAGGGCTCCGTCGTCGGGGCCGCCGGTGGAGGGGGCGGCGTCGCCGTCGGCGGTGTCGATCGCGTCGACCGGCATCACGAGCTTCGGGACGACGACCACGTCGTGGCGCAGGGCGAAGGCGACGGCGGCGGCGTCCTGGGCGGCGAGGGCCAGCTCGAGCGACTCGGAGCGGAAGGTGCCATTGCGGTCGGCCGGGTCGACGGGCTCGCGGGGGTCGACGGGCTCGGAGGAGGGGGTGGCTGCGTTCACGGGTGGGTCACTGTCAGTTCAGGATCATCTGGGCGGTGTCGGCGGAGGTGATGTCGCCGACCGAGACGGCAAGGCGGTAGGTCGCGCCGCCGGCGGTGACGGGTTCGCGCGAGGTCGACTCGCAGGTGTCGGCGGACGAGCGCGTGCGGTCCCAGGCGATGGGGGGAGTGCTGAGGGTCTGGCCGGCGGTGAGCGTGACGACCTGGTTGGTGCCGTTGACCTGGCAGTCCTTCGACGACCAGTACTGCTCTTCGCCGCTCGTGACGACGAGCGTCTGCTGCGCCGAGCCGAGGTCGATCGAGCAGTCGGCGCGGCCCGAGTTGGTGATCGACATCGAGATCTGCGGCAGTTCGGTCGCGGCGTAGCTCGTCTTGTCGGTGACCGGCTTCAGTTCGATGTCGCGGGTCGAGCAGGTCGCGGCGTCGGAGGCGCCCTCGGTCGAGGTGTCGGCCGGGTCGGCGGTGGCGTCAGCCGCAGGGGCGGTCTCGGTGGCGGCCGGTTCGCTGGGGGCGGCATCGGCAGGGGGTGCGGAGGTCGTCGCGGCGGCACCGGGTTCTGCCGAGCCGGACCCGGGGCGGACGACGATCAACACGATGATGACCACGACCGCGATCAGACCGAGCGCGAGCACCGCACGACGACGCCAGTAGACCGAGGGCGGTTGCGGCCCGACCGGGTTCTTGAACGTCGACATGGGCACAGGTTAAGGGCCGGTCAGGGGGTTGGCCGGGACCAGCGCGGCGTGTGGGCTGAGAATCCGCGTGGAGCGGGGTGCAGGTGCCTGGTGAGGCCGCCGACCGGGGTGTACCCCGCTGCGGGCGATGTCGGGTCGGTGCGGGGGTTCGGGGGGTCGGGACGTGGGGCCGAGTGGGCAGAAGATGCTCGTCGTGTGCGGGGGAGGAGCATCTTCTGCCCCCTCGTGCCCTGGCCTCGTGTGGGCCGGGCCGATGGGTGCCGCTCTGGTTCCGGAGGCGCGGGTCGAGTGGTCGCAGATTGTCCGTCGGGTGCGTTGGGGGGACAGTTCGGGACCACTCGATGGGTGGGTGCATGTGTGCGCGGGGGTGCAGGTGCAGGTGCGGGTGCGGCCGTCGAGAGGGCAGAAGGTGCTCGTCGGGTTGGTGGGAGCAGCATCTTCTGCCCACTCGCACCGGGTGTCGGACGTGCGGGACCGTGCGTCCGCCGGCCGGTCCCGGCCCGTGGCCCGGGTCAGGAACCGCGGGACGCGCCAAGACACCCGAGTCGGCCTCGGGTCACGAGGCGCGGATCGGGCCGAGAGACGGGGGTCCCGGCTCAGGAGGCGCGGGTCGGGCCGGCTCAGAAGGCGCGGTCGAGCTCGCGGTCGCGTTCGGAGCCCGCGGCGCTGAACGCCCGGCGGAGCGCTTCGCGCAGGTTGCCCGATTCGGCGTCGACGAGCTGGGTGAAGCCGAGGCGGCGGGCTTCGGAGGCGCGTTGTTTGGGGGAGGAGACGGGGCGGATCTCGCCGGCGAGGCTGATCTCGCCGACGGCGGCCATGGTCTGGGGGAAGGGTTTCTCGCGGCTGGCGCTGGCGAGGGCGAGCGCGATGGCGAGGTCGGCGCCGGGTTCGGTGATCTTGATGCCGCCGACGGTGCTGACGTAGACGTCGGCGTCGCCGAGACGGATGCCGGCGCGGCGTTCGAGCACGGCGAGCAGCATGGCGACGCGGGAGGACTCGACGCCGTTGACGACGCGACGGGGTTGGGGCGTCGAGCTGGCGACGATGAGCGCCTGGACCTCGACGGGCAAGGCGCGGCGGCCTTCCATGGCGACGGTGATGCAGGTGCCGCTGACGGGGATGCCGTTGCGCGACATGAAGAGGCCGCTGGGGTCGGCGACCTCGGCGATGCCGTCGCCGGTCATCTCGAAGCAGCCGACCTCGTCGGTGGGCCCGAAGCGGTTCTTGTGGGCGCGGATGAAGCGGAGCGCGGTCTGCCGGTCGCCTTCGAACTGGCAGACGACGTCGACGAGGTGTTCGAGCAGGCGAGGGCCGGCGATGGTGCCGTCTTTGGTGACGTGGCCGACGAGCAGGACGGGCAGGTTGCGGTCTTTGCTGACGCGGATGAGGGTCGAGGCGACCTCGCGCACCTGGGAGGTGCCGCCGGCGATGCCGTCGATGGTCGAGGAGGAGACGGTCTGCACCGAGTCGACGATGACGAGCTGGGGGTCGACCTGATCGATCTGGCCGAGGATGACCGAGAGGTCGATCTCGGCGGCGAGGAAGAGGTTGTCATGCATGGCGCCGGTGCGTTGGGCGCGGAGGCGGACCTGTGAGGCGCTCTCTTCGGCGGTGACGTAGAGGACGCGGGCGCCGGTGGCGGCGGCGCGGGAGGCGACCTCGAGCAGCAGGGTCGATTTGCCGACGCCGGGCTCGCCGCTGAGCAGGATGGCGGCGCCGGGGACGATGCCGCCGCCGAGGACGCGGTCGAACTCGGCGATGCCGCTGGGCCAGTAGGCGACGCTGTTGGCTTCGACCTGGGTGATGGGTCGCGCGACGCGGTCGCCTTCGACGCGGACCGAGGCGGTGCCGCGGGCGCTGACGAGGGCCGAGGTGACGTCAACGACGGTGCCCCACTTCTGGCACTCGCCGCAGCGCCCGGCCCACTTGAGCGACGTCCACCCGCACTCGGTGCAGCGGAACGGGGGAGTGGTGGTGCGAGCCATGCCGTCAGCCTAGGAGGCGCCCCCGACATCGGCGGAGGCGTCCGTCGGGGACGTGGTCGCGCCTCCTGCGGTGTCCGTCGTCGGGGTGTCGCTGCCGGTGCCGGCAGTCGGGGCCGCGGCTGCTGCGGCCGTGTGGGCCGCGACGGCTTCGGCCTCGCGGGCCTCGTGGGTGGTGGCGGCCTCGTCGGCGGCGATGCGGGCGAGGCGGGCGGCGATGGCGGGTTCGAAGGCGGAGGCCCAGACGCGGTAGCCGCGGTCGTTGGGGTGGAAGAGGTCGCCGGCCGAGTTGCGGTAGGTGCGGAAGAAACCCTGGCGGCGGGTGGTCTCGTAGAGCGGGGCGACGGTGAGGCCGAACTCGCCGGCGATGCGGTGGACGATGGCGTTGGCCTCGACGAGCTTCTTCTCGCGATCGGGAATCCACATGGCGGGCAGGTCGCCGACGATGGCGTGTGAGGGCAGGGCGCCGTAGATGACGCGGAGGTTCTTCTCGAACGACTCGGGGTTGAACTGGATGATGTCGTTGGCGCCGATGGCCACGGTGACGACGTCGGGTTCGTACTTCTCGAACTTCGGCAGCTGGTCTTTGCGGCAGAGCCAGGTGGTCGAGCCGCTGACGCTGAGGTTGACGACGCGCAACGAGGTGTGGCTCTGGCGGCGCATGTAGGCCGAGAGGCGGCCCACGTAGCTGCGGGCCGGGCTCGAGGCTCCGATGCCCTGGGCGGCGGAGTCGCCCATCGCGACGTATAGCAGCTTGCCCTTGCGGTCGAAGCGGTCGCGCCACCAGGCGGAGTGGACGGGCAGCAAGGCGTTCAGGTCGGCGGCGGCCGCGTTGCGGCGCTGCATGAAGCGGCTGACGCCGGCGCCGGCGGCGGCCGTGGTGGCGAGGGTGACGCCGACGCCCGAGAGGAAGGCGGTGACGGTGTGGCGTGAGGGCATGGGCCGAGGCTACGCCGGGCTCCGCTGCCCTCGCCGGGCGTCTGTGCACCCTGTGCACAACCCCGAGGAGGCGCGGTCCGGTGGACGAGCAATCACCCGGTTTCGTCCCTGCCGCCGGATGTACTAAACTCGTCCTCGGTACCGTGTCCGAGCGGCCGAAGGATCATGTCTCGAAAACATGTGTGGGGGTTAACTCCACCGTGGGTTCAAATCCCACCGGTACCGCCACAGAAAACCCCCGCGCGAGCGGGGGTTTTCTCATCTTAAGAGATGTTTGTTGTGCGTCGCTTGAGGCTACGAGGCACCCGCTGGGACCAAGGCTCGCCCGGTCAGTTGCTGTTCTAGATGAGAACTGTCCCCTGGAACTTACTGTCGATGGCCCCTCCCGCAGGTGAAGGCGTTTTCTGGACTCGGGGAAGGTCGACAGGTGCCGCGAAAGCCACAGCTGAGCTCCACAGACCTACTTCGGCTGGGCCTAATAGGTGCGCGTTAAGTTTGTTGCTTTGATCAGAACGCGGTTTGAGGTCACAACGACATACCGCCAGGGCACACACCGAGCTAGCGAAGAACAGTGCGTACGCGTAGGTGCTCGCTACGAAATGTCGGCTACGAGCGCCCGCGATTGACCTGGGATGTTCTGAAGGACGGACGGCGCGCCGGTCACGGGACACCCACTTAGTCTCGGCGTGGTGGAGGCTTTTCGTGACATCCGTGGGAAGGTAGGCGTCCCCCACCGGCCTCACGGAATACCCCGCGGTGACTCAACGTCATTCAACATGGTTCGAAGCCAAGTCAAGCTGTGAAACAACTTCTCAAGACGCGACGCACAGTATGCCCATCATCACCGTTGACGGTAGGAAGTGCTGGCGGGTTGTGCTGAGGATGTCCCAAGAACCCACGCCCTCGCGAATGAAGTCGGACCGCCGATTCTAGAAGTAACGAGGAAACTCGCGGCTATAGTCCGCGACGTAGCGTAGCTCTCCAAGTGTGTCCAATTCTCGGGATAGCGCGCGAATCTGAGAGCGTGCCTCACCAAACGCAACTTCACCGATCTCGCCGCGGGCTATCAATATTCGAACCGCGAGGGCCAGATTCTGACCGTCGCGTCTGCCGGTAAGAGCGACTTGTATGGCATCCTCCGCCGCGGACAGTTGACCTGATATGAGAAATAGTTTCGCTTGGACATTGTCTGCCACGGCTGTAGGGACCCCCGGCAATGCGCGAGCGGACGCCAGTGCGCTCTGAGCTCCCGGAAAGTCACCTAGGTCGGCAAGGATGCTGGCTAATGAGAGCCAAGATTGGACAAAGCCCGAGTCGACTTCGACGCTACGGCGAAACTGTTCGAGCGCTAGGTCCCGATGCCCGGTTTGGAGGGCAATTCGGCCCAGCCGGTGTCGATAAGCCGGATTATTTGGTTCTCGGGATACGGCCTTTTGCATGACTTGCTCTGCCTCCGGTAGTCGGCCGAGGTGTTCTAAAGCTTCTGAATGTAAGGCAAGAGTCCAGGGGGTGTCGCCGCTCCGCGCGATCGCTGCTTGAGCTGCAACGACGGCTCCATTCCAGTCCTTCATTCGCATTCGAGCTTGGGCGATGTCCGCCCAGAGCTGAGCAGGATTGTGGCGAAATGGCACCGCCTGCTCGAAGAGGCTGATTGCAGCAGTCCAGTTCCGTGCTATGAATTCCACTCGGCCGCGATCCCGAATCACGGCCGCGTTGGTTGCGTGGTCCGTGATGAGTTTGTCGCCGAGTGCACGTGCTTCCGTGATACGGCCGAGGTAGGCAAGCGTTTTCATTCGAAGCTGGAGCAGTGCCGAGTCGAATTCGTCCCAGCCTGACAAGGCTTCGTCGATGTAAAGCAGGGCTTCCTCGTAGCGCTTTTCCTGGTAAAGCTCGACGGCCGTCTGGCGCAACGTTCCCATCAGATTTCGACGCAGGCTTCGCGCCTCCTCAAATCGGCCTGCGAGCCCCAATAACTTTACGGAGGCAAGCAATGTGGCGACGTAAAGGGCGTCTCCAGGTGCAAGTAGCTGAAGCAGGGAACGCATGACGTCGGCAAGAGCAGATGTCCGCTGGGTGTGATCGGAGCGTTTTCGGAACGACCGCAAGAAATAGTCCCGCAGGAGCGGGTGCAAAGAGAGAGTGCCCTCGTCGCTATTGGACACAAGGGAGTACTGCACCCCTTCGGCTATGGATTCTTGCAGTTCGCTCGCCGTAAGCTGTAGTGCATCTGCCAGGTTCTCACCGGGAATGGGGCCATCAACGAGGGCAAGGACCTCCAGAAGGCTCCAAGTGGCCGAAGTTAGGTTTGCGGGATCGACCAGATCTGTCGCGATCGCGTGGCGTTGTGCACGCAGAGCAACGGCTTGCATTGGTAGGCGCGGTGCCACCACCTCAAGTGCAAGAGGATGGCCGTCTAAGTCTTCCGCCACGGTTGCGAGCTCGTCGTCGCTCCCCGTTGCACCTTGGGAACGCAGTAAAGGAATGGCGTATTGCCGCGAGAGCCCCGCGAGGAAGAATGCCTCTACTTCGCTTTCCGAATCTTTGAGGTGCGGCTTACGGCGTGAAGTAAAAACGACAAGCCGGCTGAAGCGACTTTCCAGGGATGAGGCCGCGTCAATGATGTGCCGGCAGATAGGGCCAAGAGTGCTGTCGTCGTTGAGCCAGTGTTCGGCATCTTCAAAAACCCAAACCCCTCCATTGGTCATAAAGGTTGTGAGCATGCCACTCGTGTGAGCGATTACCTCACTGGGGCTCGCATTCTCGTCAGCTGGCTGAAGGCCCAATGCGTTTGCCGCGAGGAGATTAAGTTCGGGTTCGTCTGTTCCAGGAGAGACGGTGATGCGTTTCGTCGTTCCCACGCCCATGGTTAAACGGTTGAGTGCTTCTTTGGCTAACGTGCGTTTTCCACTTCCCGGCATTCCACAGATGAAAAGAGCTGCGCGCTGTGAGTCGTAGAGCGCCTCCTCGATTTGAGCGACTTGCGCGTTTCGGTTGAAAAAAACGCGTCGGGTCTTCGCGGTCAGGGCCGATCCGCTCAGAACAGCGGCGATCTCTCCAGGGTCCTTTTTGCCTCGCGCCTGCAGGAACGGACGGAGGTAGAGGGGGACCTTCGTGTCGTCCATGCAGATCACACGAATTGCGACTGCATTGTCTTCTAGCCAGCGAATGAACGCCATATGAAGCTCGAAGCGGACCCACTTGGATTCCGATGATGTCTCGCTCCAGAGTAGGACGAAGTCAGACGCGTCTTCGATTCCCGTACTGATCTCGTCTAGTAGAAGGTCTCCGACGTCGATTTCATGGAGATCAACCCAGGCGTCGTCGTCTAATTGTTCTTTCAAGGCGACCGCGAGAGACTTCTCAGGCGACGCATGAGAAATGAAAAAGCGCTTAGACACGTCGGCTCCGACTGGTCAGATGTAGTGACAATAAGGAACTGACAGCCCCCAAGTGAGACACTAGCGCGTCGCAGGCCGCCTATCATGCAGGATCATCGTGACCGCCTTATGTGCCGGTTCTCCTGCCGGTCGCAAATAATGATCGAAGCGAATCGTGGAACGTGGCGGCATCCAGAGGGTTCTCTTCTACCCATAGAGCCGCAAGGGCAGGCAATACTAAATGCCGCCCGAAGTGGTCGGCCATTACGTTCACTCGATCGTGGGAGTCCCGACCTTCAAGAGAGCTCAGAACGCGAGCGACGTCATCAAATGTTCGGCCGAGACGGGTCGCAAGCTTTTCCAAATCCCGAACAGAGGCTAGCAGTGAGTCTGGGTCCTGTTCTGTCGGCAGGAATATGGCGGGCCACCGATGTTCCTCATTAGGTCTTATCTCCGGCCGGCTGCGCTGATCGCCGTCGAAGACCAAAACGTAGTTGATCTTGGGGCGAATGGGCCTTGGAAGGTGCCGGCTGAGTTCAACGAGATCTCCTGAGCCATGTGCCCAGATAACATCGGTCGAGGCGCTGGCGTCGCGGCCGAGACTCTCGATGAGCGCAGTGGTGAGATGAAGGGCAGATTCGTCTTCGACATACAGGACACGTTTGATGGGAGGCCGTGCCAGCAATACGTGCGCGATGCTGGGGTCATCCGTGATGTGGGTGGCCGTCGTTGTGCCGTCGGCCGCAATGTCTAGGTAGACGAACGCGTTTTGGCTGACGGCGTCGGCGATGATGTCTGACGAGTGGGTGGACAGAATCATGCGCCAACCTTTGTTGCGATGCTCCCTGCAGATGTTCAGGAGACGAGCCAAGAGTCCAGCTGCCGCGTTCGGGGGGAGGTACGCATCGGGCTCGTCAATGATGATGATGAGTTCATCGCTGTGGTCGTACTGCTGGAGAATCCAGAAGAGAAGGTGTACCGAGAACTCCCCAAGACCCATATCCACACTGGTGTAGTCGGTGGTCCGATAGGATGCTTCAAAGTACGGTGTTACCGGCTGGTCGGATTCCGCGCCCCAAGTAAATGCGTCTGCAATGTCGGCGTCCCCGGGCTCGATGTCGAGGCCGTACCAGTCGATGCGGTCATAATTACGTCCGATGATCCGCTGTAGGTCGTCTCGGCGTTCAGGGCTCATGGGCATCAGTCCGACAGCTTCTTTGAGGTCTTCAACGTCCTTTAAGCCTCGAAGAACGCGCAGACTTTGCTCGCAGATTGCGGGTAGGTCAATATGAATTGCGCGTTCCCCAAGCTCACGCGATAAGGCTCTGAGGACACGCGATTTCCCAGCCCCGTTCCGGCCGCCTACGACTGTGCATGGGCGGGCGATGTCGACTGTCACACCGCCAGCGGTCACGTTTTCACTAGGCAGGCCACTAAATCGCTTTTCCAAATTGGGCCAGACGTCAGCTTCGCGCGCGTCCCTCACGCCGCGTCCTCGGACGGCTCCAGGAACCCCCACCGGCTATCTGCAGCACCGAGGAATTCTGCTACAAGTGTCTGGGCAAGCTCGGGCTCGGCGGCAATCTGGTTCATAAGCGTGCCTGAGCCCCGGTACGCCGGCCAATCGAACTCGTCTTCGGCAAATAACTGCAACGCTAAGTCTCGGATGAGGACCGACGATACGTCGGTGACGCGGTAGGAGGCTCGATCGTCATAGAGTCTCAGGACTTGAGCCCTGGCTCGTCGATCTACCGTGTCGGTGGCGAATTCGCCCGTACGAACGAGCGCCCGGTCTTCCTCAAATCGCGCTAGAAAAAATTCGGGAAGATCGCCAGAAACGGAGGGCGCCCATTCACAGAAGACGATCCAAGTTTGGAGGGTACCTTTATTGAATCTGATCCGCTGCCCCGAGCGAGCCGCCGTCTCAATTTGAGTCAGCAGTCGTCTGCCTGCGTTGCGAACCGCGTGCATTGTTTCCTGTCGGAACCCCCCGCCTTGACGGTAGAAGCTTTCAACAACAGAGTTGTTGATGTGCGTTCGAAGAGATCCATTCTCGATAGCCACGCAAGCTCGGGCAATGATGTCGTCGTACGCGAGTCGACCGTTGCTGAAGCCAATTCGCTCTCTCGCAAGCAGGCCATCTTCGGTCAATTGGGCTACTAGCTCCTTGACCTGGTCACGCGCGTCTCCGCGGAGAGCGTTACGTTTCTCGGGGGGCGTCAGATTGTATGCCTGATTAAGTCGGAAGAAGAGCTCGTTAGGTTCTTCCGGCAAATAGTCTGTCAGCGTGATCGTCTGGAGGACGAATCGATTCACGGCCTTGCGTACGTTCTCCGGGAGCTGCGAATATTTGAGACCGTCAAGTGCTTCGATTCGGGGATCTTTTGGATCGATGGTGCCGTCAATTCGCACCCTGTCGTCAAAGAAGGCACGGATAGCCGCCAAACGCTGTTGTCCGTCCAGCACCTCTTCGTCGCCCTCAGGGCTGCGGACGATATGTACAGCTGGTACATACCAACCCCGCAAAACTGTGTCGACTAAGCGCTGACGGCGCTTCCCGTCCCAAACCTCCCCGCGTTGAAAGTCGGGCTGGAGGTCCAACTCCTTCGCCCTGATACGGCTTAGGAGCGTTTCGAGCTGCGGATCTGACTTCTCGATCTTCATGGTAGACGCTTACAATACGTTATAACCAGGCTGACGGAGCTAAATTGGGTTGAATTCGCCGGTTTCCTCCGGGATGCCGGGCTCGGGTGTCTCTTTGGCGTCGTCCTCGAGCACGGGTATTTGGCGACGCTCCATGCGACTCCTTACCGAAACGTGTTGAGAAACTGGGGTAGCAGCCAGAACCTTATCCAGCATCCCGACCATGAACTGCTCGGGACGGACATCGTCAGGTACGTGATGAAGGTCCATCTGCACTCTTGATGGGGCGCTGTCCTCTGCTGAGACATCATCCCAATCGACCAGTGCAAGGCCGGTGGCCGTGTATCCGTTGGCGCCGCCGAAGTCACGAAGCTTTCGCATCATGTCGACCGTGCGTTCGAAGGCATCTGGCTCATCACGGAGAATTGTTGCGCGTTGGACGAAGAAAAAGCCGACAGCGGCGAGCGGGTAACGACCTCGAAGGTTAGCGGCATCTCCGTAAGCCTCCTCAAATCGGTTAGAAAGATTCTTGCCGAAAGAGGAAACCTGCGTCTTGGTACTCAAAAGAAGTTCCGGCCCCCGGTCCCAGCGAGCTATGGCCACGTCAACTTGCTTCTCGTAGGCCCGACCAAGAAAGCGCGCATCGGACGGAGCCACGGACGGCATGAGCTCGACACGGCGTCGAACCTCGGCCGCCAGTTGAACGGGCAAGTTTTCGAGGAGCACAGCGACATCACGCGGCAATATACGCGGCCGGGTCGGACGTGGCCAAACTTCATCAGTGCCGAATCCCGCCCGGCGAAGTTCGTACGACAACCAAGAGTCAACCCCGCCTGCAAGGACGCCGCTAGATGATGTCTTTTGCGCAGAGACTGGGATCGTGAGAAGTCGCTCAAGAACTGAGTAATCAGGATCGTATTTCGGTGCTGTGCCGCGCTCATGCGACCACGGGTCTGTGGACACGGCTGCGGCCAACACTCTGTCGTAAACACTAAAGGAGTCACTACGGACCACGGGGGATGTCTCCTTGCGAAACTCAAGCCTTCAAGGGCCCAGGCTATCAGCGGACACTCGCGGCCCGAGCGACTCGACGAGAAGTCATGGTTGCATGTGCCTGGCGGACTCGTACGATCTCGGTTTCTGTCACTGTTCCGACATCCAGGAGCAGAGCCTGATCGACCAGTCGAACGGCTGCGGCGAGGTTGCCAGTTCTGAGCAGCCGCGCAACCTTTGCCTTTATTGCACGGAGCGCATCCGCTCGATCGCCAACGAGGGTAGGAGAAGGCATGGCCCAGACATCCGCCTCGCGCGGTTCCATCTTGAGTATTCCGCCACCGTAGGAACGGCCAACTATCTCGGCATCCAGTAATGTTACAGAGTTCAATGAAGCTAGCGGAAGAAGCTCCTTGCCGAGATCAGCATGCCGCGCGTCGAGATATACTCCATGAACTGAATTAAGGTGATGCGCGTGAGCGGCGTTTGTTGTAAGGCGTGGGGTGTCTGCGTTCATGCATGTCAATAGCAGATCGGCTGGACTGATTAAGGGTACCTGATACCAGGTTTTCCTAACGCGGCATTTGTATGCTTGGTCAACGCCTGCCTTGTGGCCTATCTCGATGTAGGCGGCGGCAGCGGCGGACGGGTTTGCGCCCGGTCGAAAGAGCCACGTGGCTTTGCCTGCAGCGCCAAGATCGCTCATATCGTGGCGAGTCAGGGATAGGCCGCGCAGGTGCGAGCTGCCTGGTGGGGAAATTCGGACAAGGTCGGAGCGGCGGAGGTGGAGTTCTCTAACACGAGCCGGGGAGAGGGCGAAGAACGAATTGTTACCGCTGACCATGCCAAGGGTGGTGTCGCCCCACGTCTCCAGGTTGGTAAAGGCTCCCGTTTCTCGAAGATTGCGAAGTGGACTTAATGCCTCGTTGTGAACGAGTAGCCCAGTCCACTTGTCGGAGGCGCTCTGAGGTGACCATGTCAGTGGCATGCCGAGAGTCTTCAGTGACTCACCGTCACGGGCTTGGTGTATGACCGCGTAATCGGTGGGACCTTGGCCATACCCATCCGCAAGAAGAAGAACGACGTCTGCCTCAGCTTCTGGAAAAACTTGCTCTTTAAAGAGCACCAACTCGACATTTGTGAATCGGCTGAAAAGAAATTGTCGTACGGGGGCGGCGTAGTTGACGCTGAGCAGCTCGGCGGGCAAAACCAGACCCATTCGGCCCCCAGGTCTTAGGAACAGGGCGGATTGGATGGTGAATGCGGCCCAGCTAGATGCCAATCCATTGAGAGTGACGCCGGCCTTTAGGGCAGCAGCTCTGGAGCGGGTACGAGATTCTCCAGTGAAGTCTTGATATCGGATGTAGGGCGGGTTGCCAATCACGGCATCGTAGGTGGGCTCGGGGTTCACAAGGAAGAAGTCGCTGTGGATGATGTCTGGAATACCGCCGGCTTCAGCGATTCGTTCAGCAGCGACCCGCGCGCTGTGGGCATGGATTTCCACCCCAGCAACTCGCGGGCGTTCCGCACCAAGGTTCCTAAGGCGCCGGACGGCCTCGACAAGGAAGGCTGCATCGCCAGCGGAGGGTTCCATCACCAGGTCGCCAGGCGTGCGGATGGCCCAGTCGGTGATGAAGCGGGTAAGGGGTTCGGGAGTGAAAAACGCGCCTCGCGCTTTCCGCACGTCCGCGGTGTCAGAGACATGGGGAAGAGGCGCGTTACTCACAACCCCATTCTTGGGCAAACCGCCGACATTCGGTGCAGACGCCTCGAACCCCTTCGAGATGCCGGTTCTCTACCGGCCCTAAACTGCGGGCGCCTAAAGGATGAAGGGGAGCTGTACCGGAGTCAAATAAGTCGTTTCTACTGTCTTTGGTAGATGGGAGACTCGAATTTTTGGGATTGCGGAGATATAGAACTGGATCGGCCAGATGCGTCGCTAGACGCCGTTCCAGGGCCCTGGTGACCTTTGCCAGGAGAAGGCGCATTGCACTGGCGCGTGCCTGCTTCGGGGAGGCCCACCCCACTGGAGCGCCGGTAGACCTTCAGGTTTACCTCGGCAAGGGCCACGGCACTAGCGACAACGACGCGGGCCCGCACGGTGAGCGCGTTTCCCGAACGGCTGGCTCGCATGGTCACGGTGCGGCCGGTCCACTCGACCGGGGAGAGCGACCAGTCGGACTCACCCCGCGTCACGACGGCGCCGAGGCTCTGCTCGCCGTCGCTGAGCTCGACCCCGGCCTTGACCCAGGTCTCGGGGCCGACCGAGACGAAGATCCCGGCCTGGTCGAACTGCGCCGAGAAGTCGAGCACGAACGACACCTCCATGGCGGTGCCCTGCTCCAACGGGGCGACCAGGGCGTGCTCGGTGTCGTGGACGAACCCGTACGACGTGAGGCGCCAGGCGTCGCTGCCCTCGGCCGCCGTGACGCGCAGGCCGTCGTCGGCGACGTCGACGTCGACCGCGATGGTTCAGCTGCCTGTGGTGCAGGCGATACCCATCGTGAAGTCCCCTCGGTCATGCAAGGTGCCATCCGTGCCAGAAGTTGACGCAACGCGGGTCGCGCCCTCGCCAGGGCCCGCCAGCGCAGCTCAGCTCAGCTGCAGGTGTAGGTGACCCCGTCGACGACGTGGGTGCCCGGGCCGAGGTCCGCGCAGGTCTCGAGGAGGGTCGAAGCGCCGACGATGGCCGCGACGATGAACGCGATGGTGAGCAGCAGCACCACGATCGAGATGATGATGCCGGCGAGCGAGAGGCCTCGGGGCTGACCGAGACGGCCGAGACGGCGGAACGAGATCGTGCTCATGATGAGGCCGGCGATCGCCAGGAAGCCGAAGAACGACAGCACGAAACCGGCAATCTCGAACCCCCGCGACGGACGCTGGACGGCCCCGCCGTCGTGCCCCGCCCCGGGCGCCTGCGGCACGCCGCCGTACTGCTGCCCCCCGTGCTGCTGGCCCCCGTCCTGCGGCCCGCCGTACTGCTGCCCCTGCTGCCCGTCGTGGTCGCGTCCGTCAGTCATCTCGGTCCCCCGTCGTCGAGTGGTGCTGGTGCCACGACCCTACCGAGGCCTTGAGCGAGCGTCACGACCACCACCTCCCCGCGGCGTGCAAGGCCCCACCGAACCAGGTCCCGACAGGGCCTGGTTGCCCCGAACCACCGACCGTAGGGTCGAAGCCATGGACAACCGAGCCGAGGTCCGCGACTTCCTCGCCACCCGCCGCGCACGCCTCTCGCCCGAACAAGCCGGCGTCGTCAGCGCCGGCGGCCAGCGCCGCGTCCCCGGGCTCCGCCGCGACGAGGTCGCCCGCCTCGCCGGCGTCAGCGTCGACTACTACACCCGCCTCGAACGCGGCAACCTCGGCGGGGTCTCCGACAGCGTCCTCGACGCCATCGCCCGCGCCCTCGGCCTGGACCAGGCCGAGACCGACCACCTCTACGACCTCGCCCGCGCCTCCGTCCCCTCCCGCCGCAAGCCCCCGGTCACCAGCGGACAGAAGATCGCCCAGTCCCCGGTGCAACACATGCTCGACGCCATGACCGGCGCCGTCGCCATGGTCACCAACACCCGCATGGACCTCGTCGCCGCCAACGCCCTCGGCTTCGCCCTGTACTCCGACATGTACCGCAGCACCCTGCGCCCCGCCAACCACTCGCGCTACATCTTCCTCGACCCCGGCGCCCACGACTTCTACCCCGACTGGGAGCGCGCGGCCGCCGTCAACGTCGCCATCCTCCGACGCGACGCCGGCCGCGCCCCCCACGACCCCGGCATCACCGCCCTCGTCGGCGAGTTGTCCATCCGCAGCGACGAGTTCCGCGCCCGCTGGGCCGCCCACGACGTCCGCCGCCACTACACCGGCGCCAAGGAGTTCCGGCACCCGGCCGTCGGCCTGCTCGAGCTGGACTTCCAGGTCATGGAACTCCAGGACACCCCCGGGCACTCGCTCACCGTCTACACGGCCGTCCCGGGCTCCGCGTCCGACGAGGGGCTGCGCCTCCTTGCCTCGTGGGCGGCGACCGAGGACGTCGTCGAACGCGCCCGGTCCGCCGACCCGGTCACCTGACCCGCGCCTCCTCGCTTCTTCCTCCCGCACCACTGGGCCCACCCCCAGGAGGCGCATCCCCGCGCCCGAAAGGACCTCACCATGTCGACAGCGCCCGTCCCCACCCACGTGCCCCGCGCCTCCGTCGCCGCAGGGCCCGTCGACCGGCTGCCGGTGTTCTCACTGGTCGTCCTGGCGACGATGGGGTTCATCCTCGTCGCGATGGAGACGATGCCGGCCGGCCTGCTGCCCGTCATCGCGGACGGCCTCGACACGAGCGAGGGCGCCGTAGGACTGCTCATCAGCGCCTACGCACTCGGCACCGTGGTCGCGACCGTTCCGGCCATCACGTTGACCCGGGGGATGCGTCGCAAGCCGCTCCTCCTGATCGCGATCACCGGCCTGGTCGTTGCGAACACGGTGACGGCGCTCTCGCCCGTCATCGCCCTCGCCCTCGTGTCGCGGTTCGTGGCCGGAGCGTTCTCGGGCGTGATCTGGGGCATGCTCGCGGCCTACGGACGCCGGATCAGCCCACCCGACCGTGCCGGGCTGTCGCTCGCGATCGTCTCGGCGGGCGCGCCCGTCGGCTTCGCGTTCGGGACGCCGCTGGGCTCGTGGCTGGGGACCGCCTTCGACTGGCGGTGGTCGTTCGGCGGGCTGACCCTGCTCGGGGTCGTCGTCTTCGTGCTCGTGGCGACCATCGTCCCGGATGCGGCACCGGCACCGGCGGGGGCACGGCTCTCGCTCGGGCGGGTGTTCCGCATCCCGGGGATCGCCGTGATCCTCGCCGTCATCGCCGCGTGGATGCTGGCGCACAACACGATCTACACGTACGTCTCGCCGTACCTGCGGGCCGGTGGGTCGGGGCTGGGCGTCGACGTCACGCTGCTGATCTACGGCATCGCCTCGATCGGCGGGATCGTCGTCACCGGGGCGCTGCTCGACCGGCACCCGCGCGCCCTGCTGCACGGCAGCGTCGCCCTGTTCGTCGTCGCGGGGGTGGTCCTGCTCGTCGGCCACGCCTCAGTGCCGGCGGTGGTCGTCGCCGCGGTGGTGTGGGGCGTCACGTTCGGCGGCGCGTCGGCCCAGCTGCAAGCGGCGCTCACCACCGTCGGCGGCGACAACGCCGACGTCGCGAACGCCTTCTTGCCGGTGGCGTTCAACGCCGCGATCTTCTTCGCCGGGATCGTCGGGGCGGCCCTGCTGGCCGTGGCGGACGGGCTCGTGCTGCCGGTGCTGATGATCGGGTTCGGGGTCGTGGCGTTCGCGCTGACGGTGTACGGGCGGCGCAACGCATTTCCCGGGGCGCTCTGACCGGCTCGGCACTGGGCATCATCGATGCTCACCTCCTCAACGGCAAGGGGAAGGAAGTGCAGCAGATGCAACATCTCGAGCGGGGTTGAAAAAAAAGCAGACCCCTTTGTATGTTTGGGGCTTCAACGCACAGTTCAAGGGGGAATTGCATGAAGAAGCAGATGGTAGGCCTCAGTGTTGCGGCAGCAGTTTGCGTTTTGGGGACCACGTTGATGGGAGCGCCGGCGATCGCCGCCCCGGCGGGTGTGAGCCAGGTCGAACTCGAGAAGACGAAGTCGTCTCTCGCAGCTTCCGACATCGCTCCGGCGCAGCAGGCCGAGTTGTTGCAGAAAGTCACAGACGGCGAGCTGTGGGACGCCGCGTCTGGCAAGGCTGCGGTGTCGTCGACCACGAAGCAGCAGGGCGACTACAAGGTGACGAAGGACGTTCACGCAGACGGTTCCTACACCGAGATGGGCATTGAGCAGGGGCGCCAAGCTAGTCCCGCCGAACTGCAGGCCATGATCGCTCAGGCGAAGCCGTTTTTGGACGGAACCGCCAAGAGCAATGTCGTGCTGCCCCCCAAGACGGGTGGAGTCTCCACTCAAGCCCAGGGCGTCAGCAACTGTGTCTTCGGTAACAATGGAGGCGTTCGCTACGCGCAGAGCTGCCACGTCTACTACCACGGTGTCACGTGGAGTAACAGTTTCAACGCGAATTACCAGATCACCCCGACGTCGTCCAAGTCGCAGCTCATCGCGAATTCCAACAAGGTCGTCACCGTGCTGGCCGTCTCGAATGAGATCGCGTTCTCACGAAACAACGGCCGCGACATCCGTCACCAGTTCAACCTGTCTGCCGGGGGATGGGGCAACACCCCGTTCTGGCTCGACCTGCGGACGACCACCGGTGGGGCATCCGTCGCCCGCGCCTAAATTAGAACGTAAGTTAGGAAGAAGGAGAACTTCATGTTCGGACTCGCACCACTCGACCTTTTCTGGTCCGTAGTCCTCTTGGCTGGCTTGGTTCTCCTCGTCAGTGCCATCGTCTCCATCGTTCGCGACAAGGCGATGTCGGCACAGATGATGACCATCTGGCTCATCGTGGTCGTCGTGGCCCCCGTTATCGGGCCACTGGTGTGGTTCGCCCTTCGGGGATCGCTTCACAAGAATGCGGCGAGGACCAGCTAACCCGCAGATGCGACCGGGGAGACCGCCATCCGTGCCCGGATGGCGGTCTCTCCTGTCTGCGGCACGGCATGCGACGCGACGCCCTGCTCTGTTGAACGGGCGCGCGTCGTGCCGACGTGACCACCGCAGGAGGCGCCTTCCTGCCGGTGGCGTTCAACGTGGCGATCTTCTTCGCGGGGATCGTCGGCGCCGCCCTGCTGACCGTGGCGGACGGACTCGTGCTGCCCGTGGTGATGATCGGGTTCGGGGTCGTGGCGTTCGCACTGACGGTGTACGGGCGGCGCAACGCGTTCCCCGCCGGGCTGTGCTCGGCCGGTCTCGGCGTCACAGACGACGTGTCACCCCGCGGTGCGACGCCTCACTGCTCCCGCAGCACCTTCGCCATCGGGCGGCCGCGTGCGACCTCGTCCACGAGCTTGTCGAGACGGCGGATGTTCGCGGTCAGCTCGTCGTCGAGGGCCTCGATGCGGACGCCGCAGATGACACCCGTCACGAGCGAGGCCCGGGGGTTGAGGTCGGCGGCCGCGAAGAAGTCGCGGAACGTGGTGCCGTCGGCGACGTGCTGGTCGATCTCACCCTGGTCGTAACCGGTCAGCCAGGTCACGACCTGGTCGACCTCGGCCTTCGTGTAGCCCTTGCGCTCGACCTTGGCCACGTACAGGGGATAGACCCTGGCGAACGGCATGTCGTCCAAGCGGCTCATGCCGGAATCGTACGCGGACCGGTCGACCGGCACCGCGCCTCCTCGGCCGACCTAGGGTGAAGGCGTGCCCTACGAACCGGACGGGACCGCAGCCGCGGCCGACGACACCTCGCCCTTCGCGCATCGGCTCGCCGACCGCTTCCTCGACGACTACGTGCCCGGCCTCACGCTGGAGCACGGCTCGTACCGCGTCACGGCGGACGAGATCGTCGACTTCGGCCGCCGGTTCGATCCGCACGACATGCACGTCGACGCCGAACGGGCCGCGGCGACGCCGCTGGGCGGACTCGTGGCCAGCGGCTGGCACACCACCGCCATGATGATGCGCCTGATGGTGGAGTCCTACCTCAACCAGGGCGCCAGCGTCGCGTCGCCCGGCGTCGACGAGTTGCGCTGGTCGGCGCCCGTCCGCCCCGGCGACGTGCTCCGCGCCCGCTTCACCGTCGTCGACGCCCGCCCCTCGGCGTCGCGTCCCGACCGGGGAGTGGTCCGCACCCGCATCGAACTCCTCGACCAGCACGATCGGGCCGTGATGACGCAGGTCATGACGAACCTGATCCTGGCCCGCCCCGCCGCCGGCTGACCCGGGCTGCGACCAGCTGACCCCGCCCTGCCACCGGCCGACCCCGGCCTGCGACCGGCCGACCCCGGCCGGCGACCAGCTGACCCCGGCACGGCCGCGAGAGCGCGGGTCACCCGGCCCGGGTCACCCGGCCCGGGTCTCCGGACGCTCGACGCCGGCGTCCTCGAGGGCGCCGAGGTAGCTCGTGAGCGCGTCGCGGTTCTGGGTGAGGAAGTCGATCTTCTCGGTCATCCGGTCGCGCTCGGTCTCGAGCAGCTCGACGAGCCCCGGTTCGGCGTTCTCGACGACGATCGTCTGCGGCTGGCCGAGGCAGGGCAGGATGTCCGTCACGATGCGCGTGGGGATGCCCGCGTCGATCAGGCCGCGGATCTTGCCCACCCGGTCGACGAGGCGCTCGTCGTAGTCGCGGTACCCGTTCGCCAGCCGGGTCGGGGTGATCAGGCCCTGCTCCTCGTAGTAGCGGAGCATCCGCGACGGGACGCCCGTCCTCGTCGATAGTTCACCGATGCGCACGAGTCCTCCTCCGACTTGACCTTCACACTAATGGCAACGTTCATGCTGGAGGCATGTCTGACGTACGAGAAGAAGAACGAGCACACCTGACGATCGGGATCATCGGGGCCGGCTTCATCGGTTCCACCATCGCCCGCCGCCTCGCCCGCCACGGGCACGACGTCGCCATCGCCAACTCGCGCGGCCCCGAGACGATCGACGAGGCGGCCCTCCGCACCGGCGCCCGCGCCGTGGACGCCGCCGAGGTCGCCCGGGGCGTCGACGTCCTGATCGTCTCGGTGCCGATGAACCGCAACGCCGACATCGCCGAGTACGTCCGCTCGGCCCCCGAGGGCGCGGTCGTCGTCGACACGTCGAACTACTACCCGATGCGTGACGGCTCGATGCACGACTTCGAGCAGGGCGTCCCCGAGAGCGTCTGGCTGTCCGAGCTGTTCGGACGCCCGATCGCCAAGGCGTGGAACGCCATCACCTCGCAGTCGTTCGACGCGAAGGCCACCGAGCCCGGCGACCCCGCCCGCGTCGCCATCCCCGTGGCCGCCGACCGTGACGCCGACCGCGCCGTGGCCATGCAGCTCGTCGAGCAGACCGGGTTCGACGCCGTCGACGCCGGCGTCCTCGCCGAGTCGTGGCGCCAGCAGCCCGGGGCGCCCGTCTACTGCACCGACCGCACGCGCGCCGAGATGCCCGGGTGGCTCGCCGCCGCCGACAAGGAGCGCGTCCCGCAGCGCCGCGACCTCGCGATGGAGGTCATCGGCGGCCACGTCGAGGCCGGCGGCACCGTCGACGGGCCGTTCCTCGTGGCGATCAACCGCGCCTGCTACAGCTGACGTGACCGGGCGCAGGAGGCGCGGTGCCGGTCGGGCCGGCACCGCGCCTCCTCGACGTCACCGGTCAGCGCGCGGCGAGCTGCGGGTAGAGCGCCTCGAGCGGCGCCGACAGGCCCGCCTTCACCTGGCGCGAGGTCTCGTCGGCGAGGACCTCGTGCTCGCCGGCCTCGAGGGCGTCGAGCACGTCGGCGACCAGGGTCGCCGGGTCGGTCTTCGCGTCCGTGACGCCCGCGGCCATCGCGGTGTCGACGTAGCCCACGTGCACGCCGACGACCTGCACGCCCGCGGGCTGCAGCTCGAGGCGCAGCGAGTTCGTGGCCGACCACAGCGCGGCCTTCGTCGCCGAGTAGATGCCCGCGACGGCGAACCACGAGAGCGCCGAGTGGATGTCGACGATGGCCGTGCCGCCGCCGTGCGCCGAGAGGAGCGGTGCGTAGGCCCGGGCGAGGAACAGCGGCCCGAGGAAGTTGGTCTCGACGTTGGCGCGGATCTCGTCGTCGGTGTGGCTGAGGATGCCGGGCGTGGGGGTGTTCGCGCCGGCGTTGTTGATCAGCACGGTCACGTCGGGCGCCGCCTCGACGACGGCGGCGATCGAGGCCGGGTCGGTCACGTCGAGGGTGAGGGGCACGACGCGCTCGTCGTCCCAGGTGCGCGGGGTGCGGGCCGTGGCGTAGACCTTCGCGGCGCCTCGGGCGAGGGCGGCCTCGACGAAACGGGTGCCGATGCCCCCGTTCGCTCCGGTGACGAGGACGACGGAGCCGGTGATGTCGGTCATGGGTGTTCCTTCCGAGGTGGTGCGAGGATGAGGCGGCTCGAGACCGAGTCGCCGAAGGTGACTCATGTCATAATTGAGTTCAGTCAGTTTCTATTCCGGGAGATCCGATGACGTCGTCAGCCCCGCCGCTCGGCCGGCGCGAGCGCAACAAGCAGGAGAAGCTCGAGCGCATCACGCGGGCCGCGTCCGACCTGTTCAGCCGACACGGGGTCGACGAGGTGACGACGCAGCAGATCGCCGAGGCGGCCGACGTCGGCGCCGGCACGCTGTTCCTCTATGCCCGCACGAAGGGTGAGCTGCTGTTGCTCGCGCAGAACGCGGCGTACGCGCGGTCCCTCGACGAGGGGATCCGCGCCTCCTCGTCCGCGACGACCGCGCTGGACGCGGTCGTCGCCGTCCTCGAGCCGATCGTGCACTGCAACCGGGCCCAGGTCGAGAACGGCCGCACCTACCTCCGCGAGATGGCGTTCGGCGACGCGACGGAGCCGCACCACGCCGAGGCGCTCGCGATCGTCGCCCGGACCGAGGAGGCGGTGGCCGGGATCGTCGCGCGCCTCACCTCGGCGACGCCCTCCGACGCGGCCGCGTTCGCGCACGTCGTGTCGGCCGTGATGATGCTCGCGATGTCGTCGGCGGTCGACGAGTCGGTGTCGGACGACGAGATCGTCGCGGGGGTGCGACGTCAGCTCGAGGTGATCCTGCCGCGCTGACGTGTCCCGTCGGCCGTGGTGCCCCGCCACGTCGGCCGTGTGCCGACCGTCACGGGAGGGTGACGACCGCCTTGCCGCGGATGCGGACCTTCCCGAGGTCGTCGAGGGCAGCGGCGGTCTCGGCGAACGGGTGCGTCGCGCCGACGACCGGTCGGATCGCGCCCGCATCGACGAGGGCGGCGATCTCGCGGAGCTGGTCGCCGTCGGAGTGCATGAAGAGGAACTCGTACGAGACCCCGAGCTTCTTCGCCTGGGCACGCACCTTGCGGCTGAGGCCGGCGATCGCGAGGCGCACGACGGGGTTCAGCCCCGCGGCCTTGGCGAAGGCGGGAGTGGGCGGGCCCTGGATGCCGATGGCGATGCCGCCGGGGCGGAGCACCCGGAGCGACTTCGCCAGGTTCTCGGCGCCCAGGCTGTCGAGGACGAGGTCGTAGCCGGACAGCTCCTGCTCGAAGGCCTGACTGCGGTGGTCGACCACGACGTCGGCACCGAGCTCGCGCACGAAGTCGGCGTTCGACGAGGAGGCGGTGGTCGCGACGTGCGCGCCGAGGTGCTTCGCGAGCTGGATCGCGATCGAACCGACCCCACCGGCACCCGCGTGGACGAGGACCTTCTGACCGGGCTGCACGTCGCCGCGCTCGACGAGGGCCTGCCAGGCCGTCAACGCGACGAGGGGCAGCGACGCGGCCTCGACGGTGCTGATCGAGGTCGGGGCGAGGGCGACGTCGGCCTCGTCGACGGCGATGCGCTCGGCGAAGGTGCCGATCCGGTGGTCGCGGGGGCGGGCGAAGACCTCGTCGCCGGGCTTCAGGCTGCGGACCGAGCCGCCGACCTCGATGACCGTCCCGGCGACGTCGTGGCCGAGGACGAGGGGCGTCCGGTACGGGAGGATCAGCGTGAACTCGCCCTCGCGGATCTTCGCGTCGAGGTGGTTCAGGCCGGCGGCGGCGACCGCGATCAGGACGTCGTGGTCGCCGACGGTCGGCTCGGGCACGTCGACTTCGTGCAGGGGCTGCTTGTAGGCGTCGAAGGCGAAGGCTCGCATGGGGGTGCTCCTGGGGGGGGGGGGGGGGGGGGGGGGGGGGGGTGGGGGGGGGGGGGGGGGGCCCCCCCGCGCGGCCCCCCCCCCCCCCGGCCCGGGGGGTCTCGCGCGCGAGCAGACCGC